>DASVWB010000001.1:0-45044 GCA_036389815.1 Pyrinomonadaceae bacterium
GAGGTAGGCGCTGCCGCGGTCCCCCTCCTCGACGAGCAGGCCGGCGCTGTAGGAGGCGCGCACCAGCGGGTGGTTGACGACGAGCCGCTGCAACTCCGCCCAGAGCCGCGAGACGTCCGACCGCCGCAGCGTCTCGACCCAGCGGCCTGACCGCGCCCGGCGAGTGTACGTGCTGGTTGGCATGCGCCCGGGTGCCGATGTAAGGCTCAAAAGCCCCCCCCAACAACCTGCGAAATCAAAGCCGCCTTTTCGTCGGTGAGGTCCTCGAACCGCAGGCCGAATCCCAGCGGCCACTCGCGGTGCGCGACCGAGCCTTCCAGGTGGAGGTGTGACTGCGGCGCGAAGACCGTGTCCACCCTGATCTGTTCGTCGAGACTGACCCTCACGACGGTATTGATGTAACACCCGCCCGGACTGAGGTCGGTCATCAGCGCGTAGTTGTCGGTTAACAATCCCTCCCAACGGACGGTAAGCTTCGCGGGCACGCGCCGGTGGGCCCTCCTCTCGTATACCATGTTCGTCAGAGCCTCCGCCGGCCGTCATCCCCCTCCGGGGCAGATGAGTTGCGCACGAAGCCGCGCGCGTTCATTAACGACGAATACCCGCCACGTCCGGCGTCCTGTCGTAGAAACTGCGGACGACGAAGGGCTGTGTGTAACGGTCTGCGTGGAGGCGCCGGGTTACGTCGAGCCCGCGCCCGCCGTCCCGCGACTCGAACGTCACGTCGTAATCGCTGGCGCGGTCGCCCTTCGAGCTGACTACCAGCCGGCCGCCGGTGAGCGTGGCGCGTGCGCTCACCACGCGGCCGTTCGCGACTCTCAAGGGGCGCTCGCGGCCGTCGGCGTTGAACGTGACGCCGGGCGCGTTCGGGGACGTGACGGTCACGGCGTGCCCGCGCAACTCGATGACGAGCACGTCGGGCGATTCGAGCCGGGACATCAACCCGCCGAGGATGAGCAGTTGGTCTGCCTCCGGCAGGCTGTTCGTGGCCCCGTAGACCGCGGCAATCGTGTTGTCGCTGCGCGCCGCGTCGAGGCGGTAGGCGCCGGCCAAACTGGAATTTTTAACGTCCGTGCGAGAGGCGCGGGCGCGGGGCCGCCCCGCGGCGGAACCCTTGCGCTGCGCCTGCGCGCCCAGGCCGACGCCTAAGAGCGCGAGCAGGAGAAACGCGGAGGCCATACGTTTGAGCGTGATTAAAATTGAGACTATGCGTTTCAGGCTCTTCATTTTCTCCCCCTCGGCTCCCGGAACAACCGGCCCGGCCTGGCGGGGCGCGGCCGCGCCTTATCGCGGGCCGGCCCCGGAAGGTGGTCGCCCTAAAGAACGGTTCAAGGTATGTATACCGCCGTTGGGGATTTCGCGTCTGTGCGTCAGCACTCTTATGGCCGGGCCCGTCTCGGCGGCGCTCGTCGCGTGTGAGTTGACATCGGCCGCGCCCGCGCGCAGGATGGCGTTAACGGAATCTAGCCAACTCATTCCGGTGTCCCCCGGGCCTGAATTCAATGTCGAGAGTGACTTAACTGACCAGACAGGTCTTGTCGGGACGGGCTCCTATCTATGGGCGAGCAGGACGTTAACCCGGTCTTGGACGAGCAGCAGCAGCGGGCCTTCATGAAGGCACTGCTGGACGACCTGCGCGCGCTGGAGTTGATGCTGGAAGGCGGCCTGGTCGAGAGCGGCGTCCGCCGCATCGGCTCCGAGCAGGAGATGTTCCTCGTCGACTCCAACCTCGGGCCCGCGCCCGTCGCCGAGGAAGTCCTCGCGCGCGTGAACGACGAGCGGTTCGTCGCCGAAATAGGGCGCTTCAACCTCGAAGCCAACCTCACGCCGCGCCTGCTCGGCGGGCGCTGCTTCGGGCTGATGGAAGAGGAGCTGTCGGAAGTGCTCCGCCGCGCGCGAGAAGGCGCGCGCGCCTGCGGGGCGGACGTGCTGCTCGGCGGCATCCTGCCGACGCTCGCCACGTCCGACCTGGGGATAGAGAACATCACCCCGAGGCCGCGTTATCACGAGTTGAACCGGGTCATCGGCGAGCTGCGCGGGGGCACGTTCTCGGCCTACATCAAGGGGCGCGACGAGCTGCACGTCAAGCACGACAACATCCTGCTGGCCTCGTGCAGCGCGAGTTTTCAGATACACCTGCAAGTCAACCCGCACGAGTTCGCCGCCCGTTACAACCTCGCGCAGGCGATAGCCGCCCCCACCCTCGCCGCGGCCGTCAACTCGCCGCTCCTCTTCGGCCGCCGCCTCTGGCAGGAGACGCGCGTCGCGCTCTTCCAGCACTCGAACGACTCGCGCACGAGCGCGCAGCAGGCGCGCAGCCAGCCCCCGCGCGTCGGCTTCGGCGAGGGCTGGCTCAAGGACTCCGTCATCGAGCTTTTCCGCGAACAGATCGCGCGCTTCCGCGTCATCATGACGAACAGGCCGGACGAAGACCCGCTCGCCGTGCTGGCGCGCGGCGGGGTCCCGAGCCTCTCCGCGCTGCGGCTGCATAACGGCACCATCTGGCCCTGGAACCGCGCCTGCTACGGCGTCTCCGACGGGCGCCCGCACCTGCGCATCGAGAACCGCGCGCTGCCCGCAGGCCCCACGGTCCTCGACGAGGTGGCGAACGCCGCCTTCTTCACGGGGCTGATGACGGCCCTGCCGGGCGAGTACGGCGAGGTCGGCGAGAGGATGGCTTTCGACGACGCCCGTGCGAACTTCTTCGCCGCCGCGCGGTACGGGCTGAAGGCGCAGATAACGTGGGTGGACGGGGAGCGGTACAGCGCGGCGGCGCTCATCCTCGACCGCCTTCTGCCGCTGGCGCGCGAGGGGCTCAGGCAGTCGGGGGTCGAAGGGGCCGACATCGAGCGCTATCTCGGCACGCTGGAGGAGCGCGTGCGGGGCGGCCGGACGGGCGCACAGTGGATGCTGGAATCGCTTGAGGCGATGGGCGAGGAGGGCACGTCAGACCTGCGTCAGCGGGAGCTGGCCGCCGCCGTCCTCGAACGGCAGCAGAGCGGGGAGCCCGTGCACCGCTGGGCGGTCGTCAAGGCCTACGGCTCGGAGGGCTGGCGGCAGAGTCATCACACGGTGGGACACCTCATGTCGACCGACCTGTTCACCGTCCGGCCCGACGACCTCGTCGAGATGGTCGCGCGCGTGATGGAATGGCGGGACGTGCGCCACGTGCCGGTCGAGGACGAGGAGGGGCGTCTGGTCGGCATCGTCTCGCACCGCAGCCTGCTCCGCATGCTGGCCGACGGCCCGCTCGGCGGCGGGGGTGAGCTGGTCGCGGTGCGCCAGATTATGAACCCCGCGCCCGTCTCGGTCGCCCCGACGACGCCCGTGTCGGAAGCGGTCGAGCTGATGCGCCGCCGCCGCATAGGCTCACTCCCCGTGGTCGAGAACGGCCGCCTCGTCGGCATCGTCACCGTGTATGACTTTCTTGAATCCTCGGCGCGCCTCTCCGCAGAGAAGTTTGACGCCGACGGCCGACACACGCGCTAACTCTCAAGCCCCGGGTCCTGCCAACTGGTTGACGCCGCGCGGAATCGCCGCGCGCGACTCGCCGCCTTGAACTATTCGCCTTCCCATAATCTTTCTCTCTTCCCGAACCGAATCTTTTATCAACGCCGCGGGGGGGCTTCCGTCGGTTCCGCCCGACCTTGCGATAGACAACACTATATGCCAAGTGTAGAATATAGGCCGCATCTGAGATATAACGCATATGGCGGGTGGCGGGCGTCGGGAGGGGGCGTACTTTGATCGAGATCAGGATCGACGAGTTGCTGGAAAAGCGCGGGCGCACTTTCTACTGGCTGGCGAAGGAGACGGGCATCAGCCACACGACCCTCTGGCGTTTGAAGAAAGGCAAAGCCGTCGGCATCAACTTCCCCACCCTGGAGCGAATCTGCCGGACCCTGAACTGTCAGCCGGGCGACGTGCTGAGGCTGGCGGACGAGAAGAAGGCGGGCAAGAAGCGGGCGGCGAAGGGCAGAGTTTTGAAGTGAAGAAAAAGCGACGGGAAGTTGGGGCCCCCCGCCGCTTGGCCCGCTTCCCGTTGCTGGGTGGGGCGGGCAATTGCTGTGAGTCTAACGCCGTCGCGCGCCGCCGTCTGTGCGATGTCACACATAGGGCTTCACGTCACACTGTACTCCGCGCTCCGGCGGGCGTCGTGCGCCTCCGACACCAGCAGGTAACGGTCTAACTCCCCGCGGTAGTAAAGGGTCGGGTCTCCTGCGCGCACCTTGCGCACGTGCATGACCTTGCCGCCCGAGAGCCCCCGGAGCGTGCGCAGGTCGACGCCCAGGTAGCGGGCGGCCGCCCCCTCGCTCAACATTTCGCCTTCTTCACTCACTCCGTCCCGCCCCCTTAATAGCTCGCCGTCACGCTGCGGAAGACGGACTCGACCTCTTCCTTACTGGGCCGCGGCGCGGGCGGGGGAAACTGGGCAAGCGCCCTCTCTATCAGCTCCCGCCGTAGACGCCCCCGCTCCAGTTCCGTCCCCTCGGGCTCGCGCCACTCGCCCCGCCAGCACTCTTCGTCCCCGCCCTTATTCCTCATGCGATGATGCCTCCCGACCGGTTGTTGCCGCAGGGTCAACGATACGCCGTTCGCACCCCTCCATCTGTGTGACATCACACATAGGCGCCGAACAAATGGAGGGGCGGGCCCATACGATGAAAGGGAGCGGGACTCAGGTCGTCCCGCTCCCTCCCGTCATCTTCGCCCGGCCGAGCTACTTTTAGTAGCCGTTGTAGCCGTCGCGGTAGCCGTTCTCGAAGCCCTGGCGGAAGAACCGCTGGTAGAGGGCGCGGTTGCCGAAGCGCGAGTTGTAGTCCTTCGACGCGCTGCGGTAGTCGCTCTCGTCCGTGAAGTTGAAGCGCTCGTTGCGGCGGCGGTCGTTGCGACCCTCCTTGATGCCCTCGTTGTAGCCGGCGTTGAGGGCGGTCTGGCGCATCTGCGACGAGCCGCCCCAGTTGCCGTACTCGCCCCAGTCGCGGCCGCGGCGCTCCTCGCGCCTCTCCTCGCGGCGCTCCTGCCGGTCTTCGCGGCGCTCCTCGCGGCGCTCGCGTCGCTCGTCGCGGCGCTCGTCGCGGCGCCGGCCATTCTGCCACGTGCCGTCCTGCGCGAGCCCCGCGGCCGGCAGCACGAACAGCAGCCCGAGCGCGAGCGCCGAGGCCCTCTTCATTAATCCGTTTACATTAATGCTCATCTTGCGGTCTCCCTCTCGTAACTTTCAAAGGCCGGGGCGGCGTTGTTGCCGGCGGCTCACGTTACACGGATTTGAGGTAACAACATTCATGCCGTTCGAATGAAGCCTCCTAACTGTTGGGAAATGTCGATCCCGCCACCCCCACCGCGCACGGAACCATACCAGCGGGTGTCCGCTCTCACCGCAAAGCGGGTGTAGCGGGAGCGGGAAGGGCGGGTTATGACAATCACCCCGGGCGCGTGTCGCCTCGTCCACCCGCCATCGAAACGTGTCCCTGCCATGATTCTTTGCGCGGATTTAGGGGGGAAGGTAAAAGTCATGAAAGTAATGATTGTCGAAGATTTTAACGACACGCGCGAGATGCTCAGGCTGATGCTGGAGATGAAGGGCTGCGACGTGGTGGAGGCCGTGGACGGGCGCGAGGCGGTCGATTACGCGATGGGCGACGGGTTGAACCTGATTCTGATGGACTTGAACCTGCCGGTGATGAGCGGCTACGAGGCGACGCGGGAGATAGTCTCCTCCCCGAGCACGAGGCACATCCCGGTCGTGGCCATCTCCGCCCAGTGCTCGGGCGAGAGGAGGCAGCGGGCGCTGGACGCGGGGTGTCTCGAATGCCTCGATAAGCCGATTGACATGCCCGCCCTGGACGCCGTGCTTCACAGGTACGCCGCCGCGTGAGCCGGGGGCGGCGCGCGATTTCGTAAGGCGTCGGAGGTGGCGGGGGCGGCGTCGGCGCGGGCTTCGCCCGACTTCAGTAATTAAACGCGTGGTCGTTCTCGTCCTTGATGACCCGGTAACACTGGCAGGCGGTTGCTTCCAGACCCGCCCGGTTAAGGATCGCTATATGCCCGCGGCTGTAGTTAACGAACTCGCGCTTCTGGAGGGCGCCGGCGGCTTTAGAGACGGCCTCGCGCCTGACCCCCAGCATGTTGGAGAGGAACTCCTGCGTGAGCCGGAACTGGTCCGACCCGACGCGGTCGTGGGTCATCAGCAGCCAGCGGGCGAGGCGCGCGTCCACCGTGTGGAAACGGTTGCAGACGGCCGACTGCGAGATTTGCGTCAGCAAGGAGTGAAGGTAGCGGTGCAGCAGTCTTTGCAGCACGCCGTCCCGCTTGAACTCCCTGCGGAGCACGGCGGCCTTCATCCTCGCGGCGGTCCCGGCGCTCTGGACGAGCCCCCGGTTGAGCGAAACGCGCACGCCGAGGACGACCGGCAGCCCCGCCACCCCTTCGTTACCGACGATCCCCACTTCGAGGACTTTCTGGCCCTCGACCTTGGAGAGTAAAGAGATGATTCCCTGGTCGGGGAAATAGACGTGGTCGATGGCGTCCCCGGGCTCATACAGGACGTCGCCGAACGCCAGCGGGACATGCTCCAGCTCGGGCAGCAGCCGTTGATACTCTTTTTTAGGCAGGGCGGCGAGCAGCCGGTTCGCGGCCGGCGCGGCCCGTTTGGTGGTCGGCATCGGAATCTCCTTAAAGCTACCGCGTCCGTAAAAGACGGCGGACGGCACAAGGAGAAGGTCGTAAAGCTCTTCCCGATGTCGCGCGACGAATGAAAGAACAGGTGTGACCGTTACATTGTAGCAGACGGGGCGCGGCCGTCTGTGCGCCACAACACTTACCTTAAGAAGCCGGTGGGGTTCTTGTACCGCCGAAGATACGGCGGCGGGCTACACAGGGGCGCCCTGGCCGCGCGCCGGCGCGGGCGGCTCAAGGGAAAAGACGCACGGCAGGACGGCCGCCGTAGACGCTCTGGCGGGGCGTTGATGCAAACGGGGCACCCCTTCGGCTCTGTCGCGCGCCGGTAGATTGTCCCCCCGCCCCGCTCACCTCGACGAAGCCGCGCGCGCGGGGATACCTGCCAGCTCGTCGATCCTCTTTCTCACGGCCGCCGTCAGTATCCGCACCTCCTCGGGGGTGTAGTTGGCCGCGCGGAACGCGTCCGCGACCTGCCGCTCGGAGAGCTTCGAGAGCAGCCCCGCGATCCACCGCGCCTCCTCGACCCGGATGTCGTCGAACAAATCCTGCCGCTTCCCCTTGTAGAAGAGGTAGACCTGCCCGCCCTTCACGTCTTCGAGGAACGCGTCCTTCGCGTAGTCTTCGGGGTCGTTACGGTTCCGGCGGATACGCCACAGCCCCGGCGCGTTGAGCTTGACGCGCCCGAAGGTGGCGCCGAGGTCGCTGACGATGTAATGAAGCTCGTCGCGGCCCGACGCGCCGCCGCGCACGTGGAGCACCTTGTTGTTCGTGTCCTTGATGTCCCAGTTGTTCAGCAGCGACATCATGACGACGAGCCCCTTCAGCTCCTTCGTGTTGACGAAGGGGTTCTCCGACCACTTCCACTCGTCGAGCCGCTTGACGTTCTCGGGCCTCGCCTCGAACCTGACGTTCGCGAGGCCGCCGCCCCGGCACCGCTCGAACTCCTTCCCGGGGTCGGGCGCGCCCTCTATCGCCACGCACGGCGCGAGGTAGTTGATCTCGGTCATGTAGCCGACGGCCCACACGAGCCGCACGGCGGCCGTCTCGGCCTGCGCCTCCTTGCCGAGCTTGGCGACCCACTCGCGCCCCTTGCCGTCGCGCACGCGGTACTTCTTCGAGAAGCCGCCCGTCTCCTCCTTCAAGAAGGTGACGCGGCTGAGGTCGGGGCGCATCGCCTCGCCGCCCGGCCCGCGGTAGAGGTCGCGCGCCGGGAGGTCGTCGGGCGCCCGCCATAGAACCGGAGTGCCCGACGGAGCCGGTCTCTTCTCCCCCTCGCCCTGGGCCCGCGAGGAGGTCGCGGCCAGACTAAAAAGTATCAGCGCGGCGGCGGCTAATTTCCGGGTCTTACTGCGGTCGAACATATTTCTTACAACTTCTCCTGTAACGAGAGGCGCCGGCCGGAAGCCTCGGCGACGCCCCCGCATCGCCGTTGCCGCCTGCCGGCCGCCTTTGAAAACTCTTCGCCGTCGGCCCCGCTCTTAAGACGGGGCTCCCCGGGCCGCGTTACGGTCGGCCGAGGATGCCGCCGAGGATGTTCCCGATGCCGCCGCCGGTGTTCCTGCGGTAGCCGCCGTTATTGTCTCCGGCGTACTGGCGGTAGCCCTGATCGTAGCCCTGCATAAAGCCTTCGCGGAAAGCCTGCGAAGAGGCTTCCTTGTAGAAATGAGACCTCTGCGGGTTGTAGCTCTGCCCGCGCTGCGCGTCGCTCGCGCCGGTGTTCAGGCCGTTCTGGTAGCCCTGGTTCATGGCCGCCTGATTGTAGCCGCCGTTGTTGCCGTACCCGCCGTTACGGCCGTAGGTGCCGTAGCCGCCGTTGTTGTCGTAGGTGCCGTAGCCGCCGTTGCGCTGCTGCCGCCGCTGGCGGCGGATTTCCCGGTCGCGCCGGTCGTAGTCGCCATCGCCGTCGCGGTCGCGGCGGCGTTCGGCGCGGCGGTCGCGGCGATAGCGGTCATCGCGGTCGCGGCGCTCATGGCGGATGCGTCCGTCCGGGTATTGCCCGTACTGCGCCTGCGCGGTAGCGCCCGCGGCCAGAAAGACTCCCGCCACCATCAGGAGCGTTATGACCGCGCCGCCGATACGATTGATAGACTTCCTCATATTTGTGCTCGTCCTCCGTAGCCGAAGATAAGGGCAACCCTTATGCCAGCCGCCGCCGGGGCCAGAACGCTTGATAAAGCACGGGCGGATGGGCCGGCGTACTCATCTCACGTCACCATCTCGTGCAGACGCCCCGCAGATGAGTCGAGTTTTCGGCCGTCGCGCGCGTTACCCGGGTCGCCCGCGCCGGCCTCGCCGCCTCGTGTTGACTTGTGGGGCCGGCACCCGAGTCCGCGGGCGCCCGCCGAGTGTGCAAATGATGCACCACTGTTCGATTATCTGAACGATGACCGTTCCCGCCGCGGGGCGTGAGCGGAAGCCGAAACTCAATCTTTACAGTATTCTCCGGTTAAAGTCGTGGCCGCCCTTCCACCGTTCACGCTTGGGCATGTCATTTGCGACTTAGACGGGCCGGAGCATTCTGTCGAACTCTCTCCGATGGTATGGCGACGTAAGTCGCGGGCGAATGCCGTGAATCCAAATTCTGTACTTGAAGGGAAGGGTCGAGCTATGAAAAAGTTTCTTCTAATCTGCGCGCTCAGCATGTCCTTCGGGCTTGCGTCGGACGCGCTCGGGCAAGGTCATCACAACAGGGACGACCGTAACCGTATCAGGCGCGGCGTCCGCTCCGGTCAACTCACACGCGACGAGGCCCAGGAGTTGCGCCAGCGCCGGCGGCAGATTCGTGAGGAGCGGCGCACCTACCGCTCCGACGGCACGCTGACGCGCGACGAGCGCCGCGACCTGCGCCGTGACAGGCGTGAGCTGGGGCGTGACATCCGCCGCGAGCGGCGCGACGACGACCGCCGCGACCACAGGCGCGGCAACGGCTACTACCGCCGCGGCGCCGGCTCGCCGAGCCACCCCGTCTTCGGCACTCGCAACCGCCGCGGCGGCCGCCGCTACTAAACGGCAGAAACCAGGCGAGGAGTGAGCACTATGCATTCGATGAAGAGGTTCAGGCTGGTTTCGGTCGTGCTGGCCGTCTTTCTCTTACTGGGGATGATGGCCGACCCTGCGTCGGCGCAGAGGCGTCGCCGCAACCCGCAGGCCGGCAAGGCCAAGGCCGCAAAACGCATCGGCATCGGCACGGCGGCGGGCGCCGGGGTCGGCGCGCTGATCAACGGCAAGAAGGGCGCGCTCATCGGCGCCGGGGCGGGCGCCGCCGGCGGGACGGCCTACCACTACCACAAGAAGCGTCAGTACAGGCGCCGCCACAGGAACCGCTAAGCAACACCCGAGAGCGATGCGGAGGGCTCGACGACGGCCAGTTGGCGCCGTCGTCGAGCCCTTTGTAGTTCTATCCGGCTAGCTCCTGGACTTTTTGGACTTGGCGGCGGCGGGCCTGGCTTTGGAGCCGAGCTTCTTCGCGGCGGCCTGTTTGACGCGGGCGGGCGCTTCCGCGCCGTGTGTGGCCCGGATGGCGTCGTGGGCTTCGGCGCGGCTGTGGCCGGGGGGGGCGAGCACGAGGTCGGTCTGCGAGAGGGCGTTCCAGAGCACCGCGTTCTGGAAGGCGATGGTGCCGCCGCCGCGCTTGCGCTGCGAGACCATGCGGTTGATGTCGCCGACGCAGACCCAGTCGGACTTGACCGTGATGCCCCACTTGGCGTGGTCGTGCGTCTCGGGCCACGCCCAGTGCGCGCCGAGCGGGCCCATGTTGATGTATTTAATGTCGAAGGTCTTGTGGACGCCGTCGGAGTCGGCGATGGGTGGGATGGGGCCGCGTATCCACGTCTCGACCTTCATGTCCTCCTTCAAGGTCGGCCCGACGAGGTCGTTCCAGAAGTCGTCGTTCCACTGCCGGTTCTTGGCGATGACCTTGAAGGGCATGCCGCCGACGGTTTCGAGGTTGAGCACGTCGGAGGCGGCCGGGGGGTCGGGCTGCAAAGGCTCGGCTAGGACGCAGAGTGGGTCGTTCTTCGGCAGGTCGCCTGGGCGGCAGTGGTAGGTCTGCGGCTCCTGATGGTTCGCCATCTGTGTGGCGAGCTTGACGGCCGTGTCGAGCGTGATGGAGACGCAGACGTAGGTCTGCCCGTACTTGGGCGTCGGGTCTTCGGCCGCGTTCGGGTCGGAGAACTTCGGCCAGGAGTGGAGCAGCCAGATGGCCGTCTTCGAGGCAGTGTCGAAGGCGATGACGCCCTTCGTGTGGCCGAGGTTGCCGTTGTCGGGGCGCCCGGCGCTCTCGGGCAGCTCGTCGTTGTAGAGCACCCAGCCGGTCGTCGCGGCCGGCTTGTTGAAGACGGACTTCAGGGTGAGGTTGAGCGCGCCCTTCCCCTCGTTGATGACGTAAGGGGACTTGGCGACGGCCTTCTGGTTCGGGTCGTAGTAGACGTACTCGTAGCCGGTGGCGCTGTCGTTGTTCGAGCCCTTGCTGAGCTGCGGCACCTTGTACATGAACCACCAGTCCACGGGCTTGCCGTTCTCGTCGAGCGCGGAAACTTTCATCTCATCTCCTTTGTCGCCGTGTCGTTCGCCGCCGTGTCAGAACCGCCCGCGGTGGCGGGCGGGGCGTTCTTAAGCAGGCGCGCGGCCGTGTTGCGTTCGGCCCACCCACCACCGCGGGCGGGACTTGCCGCTATCTCTTTCCGCCGCGTTTAGCGGCCGCGCGCTTGCGCGGCGCGGACTTTGCCAGCTTCGTCGTCGCCGGCGCCCACCACGCGGGGCCGGAGATGGGCGCCTCGATGTCGAGCAGGCGCGCGAGCGGCTGCTGGCTGTCGGCGGCGAAGACCGTCAGCGAGAACGCGAGGCTCGCGCCCGTGTCCGAAGGGTGGAAGTCGCCGTACCAGCTCTTGAGCGCCCCCTTGAGCGCGTTCGCCAACTGCTGCGGCGTCTCGACGCCCGCGGGCGGCGCCCCCTCGGCGGTCGTCACGTCCGTGCGCGCGAGGAAGACGGGCAGCCTCGTCTGTAGCTCGGCCTGCCCGCCCTGACCCGAGACGAGCACGAAGGCGTACTCGGCCTGGAGCGCCCAGCCGACGCGCGACGCGGGCGTCGCGGGGGTCATCACCTGCGTTACCAACTGGCTCACGGCGTCGTCCACCGAGGCGGCGTTGACGGTCAGCGCCCCCGTCACTTCGAGCAGCGGGATGACCGCGCTCGCGAAGGTGGCCGGGGCCGTGCTGTAGACGAAGCCGGGGTTGGTCTGCCGCTTCTGCGTCTGGCCGCCGCAGCCCGCCAGCGTCTCGTTGCGCACGATCCACGCCGTCGCCGAGACGGACTGCACGGTGATGACCGAGAGCTTCGGCCACGTCAGCGTCGGCGCGTCAACGTCCGAGCCCTCGGGCAGCGTGTACTGCATCACGTTCGCCTGCTGCGTCGGCTGACCCGCCGCCCCCTCTATCGTCGGCCACGCGCCCGCCGGCGGATCGCCCGCCCCGGCCCACGCCAGCAGCATCACGCCCGGCTTCGACTCGTCCGCGACGTGCAGAACGTAGTCCCACGTGTACGGCGCCGGAACCTTCGGCGCGTCCGGCGCGGCCCTCAGCGCGACCGCGGCCGCGCCGACGCCCTGCCACGCGTCCGAGACGGCCTGCACGAGCCCGACGACGGCGTTCAGCCACTTGCGGGCCGACGCGCCCCCGTGCGTGATGGCGTCGGTCGCCGCCCGTAGGTGCTGCGCCTGGAACACCTCGAAGTCTGCGAGCGCGGCGAAGAGCCGACCGCCCGGGTCGGCCGCGCCCTTGAGCTTCGTCTTCGCGCCGTTGAACTCGACGGAGACGTGCAGGTCGTCCTGCGCCGCGAGCGGGCGTCCCACCTGAAGCTGATAGTCCGCGAGCAGCGCGTCCGTGATGACCTTCGCGCCGGGCACGGACGCGCGTGCCGTCTGCGCCACGAGGCGCGGCGGCGGCGGGTAGGCGCGCAACGGGATGGGGATGTCCAACTGCCCCATCGGCACGTCGAGCACGGGCGCGGTCGAGCCCGCGGGGTCTGTGTCCGGCACGACGAACCGCAGCCACGACGAAGGCGTGTAGCCGAACTGCTCCTCGCTCGTCCGGAACTGGTGGTCGAGGAAGCCGAGGTCGTAGGCGAACTCCAGGCAGAGGTCGGCCTGCGTCGTCGGGTTGATGGCGCCGACGAGGAAGTTGAGGTGGCCGGCGCCGGGCTTCACCGGCAGCGTCGCCGTCGAGATGGTGTACTGGTTGAGCGTCGAGACGGACGCGGACGCCGTGGGCGAGGGGTTGCCGAACAGCTCCGGGGCCTTGGAAGACTGGCCGGCCTCGAACTCGTTCTTCACCGACACGTCGGCGGGCACCTGCACGATGACCGAGGTGGCGAAGTCGCTCCCGAGCGAGGCGAGCAGGTTCTCGCGGAAGCGCACCCGCGCCGACGCGATGTCGCCCGCGCCGGCCGCGCCCGGCTGCGGCGGCATCTGATCCTTGAAGACCCACGAGATGTTCGAGGAGACGGCGTAGGCCAGCCCCTCCTTCGCCGACATGAGTTTCGCGTACTGCGCCGCGTCGAGCCGCGCGATGGCGGTCGCCAGCGCCGGCGTCAGCAGGCCGTCAACCGCTTGCAGGAAAGAGCGCGCCAGCCCGTCCACGTCCACGCCGCTGAAGGTCTGTTGCGTGGTGCCGGTCAGGTTGCCGTCGGCGTCGTAGGTGTTGACGAGGACGGGGGCCGTGACAAGCTCGGTCGAGAGCGGCAGCGGCGCGAAGTAGACGGGCTGCGAGGCGGGCGCCGGCTGCGAGGCCGTGTTGCCGAAGGCGACGGCGACGCCGCTCTTCGCGCCCCACTTCAAAGCCCAGAGGTCGCCCGGCGTCGAGGTGACCGAGCCGGCGGCCGACAGACCCAGCTTCGACGCCGTGGCGAGCACCTTCGAGGGCGGCGCGCCCGCGAGGACTTTGAGCAGGCCGCCCGACGCGTCGTAGTCGGCGAAAGCCTTCTCGAAGCCGACGGCCCAGCGCCTGAGCGCGGCCGGGTCGGTCGCGCCCGAGAGGAGCGGCGGGATGGGGGTCGTCGCGCTGAGGAAGCCGGGCGGGTAGTTGTACGGGGTCGCCTCCTGCGGCGCGTCGCGCGAGACGGTGACGGAGACCCAGACGGGGAAGAGGTCTTCGCCTATCCGCGAGACGTAGGAGACCGGGATGTTGCCCGCGAGCGTGACGGGCGCGGGCGGAGTCCCCTGCCCCCCGCCCGCGACCGCGGTCAGGTAGTTGACGACGGAGCCGACGAACTTCGCCAGCGCCGTGCGCGCGTCGTCGCCCGCCGCCGACTTGAGCGCGACGGGCCCGTCGGCCAACGCGGTCGTCACCGTCAGGCTCGCGCGCGGGTCGGTCAACTGGTCGTAGACGTTGCGGTAGAACGGGAGCGCCGTGCGGGGCTGCGTCACCTGCGTCGGGTCGAACGAGGCGTTGAGCGTGAGCGCCGCCGAGCCGCCCGCGCCCGCGTCGAAGTCGAAGACGACGGCCGCGCCGGGCCACTGGTCGAGCGTGACGAGCTGGTCGTTGTAGACGGCCGCGAGGTTGAGCGGGGTCAGGGGCGCGGCGTTGCCGAAGACGTCTTCGAGCGCGAGGTTGACGGCGGCCTGCACGCCGACGCCGCCGTAGACGTTCGGCGGGTCGGCGGCCCCGCGGACGAACCTGTAGACGGGGACGGCGCGCCTGTAGACCCACGTCTTCGCGTCGCCGTCGGGGCCGAGCGGCATGCTCCAGCCGGAGTCCTCGATCTTGTCGCCGCCCGCGAGTCGGAACTGGAGCAACTGGTAGAGCGTCGTGGCGTAGTCTGCGTTGTCGCCCGCGGTGGCGTCGGACGGCGCACCGTCCCAGACGGCCCCGAAGGCGAGCGTGCCGGCCGGGTAGTTCGGCTGCGGCCGCGTGACGGGCGTCTTGCCGTCCGGCTGGAAGACGTCGGCCTGCACGCGCGTCGCTTCGGTGATGCCGGCGGAGTCGAGCAGGATGACGTTGTCGTAGTTCGTGACGGCGACCGCGGGCGCGGGCTGCGCGGACTTCGGCCTGACGAGGAGCGCCACGCTTATCTGCTGCTGCGCGCCGAAGTCCGCAGCCTTGAGGTCGGGCACGTAGAGGTAGAAGCCGCCGCTGTGGACGACGCTGCACTCCCAGAGGAGGCGCAGGAAGTCGTCCGCGTTCGTGATGGCGGCGGCCGTGGGGCCGAGCGGCGGCGGCGCGTCCGCGCCCTTCAACTTCCCGGCCGCGGCGGCGAACATGAAGAGGTTCGGCTGGTTGTAGGTCGAGAGGTTCGTCTTCAGGAGGAGCGTCGTCTGGTTGTCGGCGGCGCTGGTCTTGTAGCCCGCGCCGCTGTTGGGCGCGCCGGCCGGGAGGAGGAGTTCGACCTGCGCGCCGCCGAGCGCCCCGCTGTCGAAGAGTAGCTCCATCAGGTCGCGCGTCTCGTCGTCGGCGCCCGCGACCTGAAAGATGTTGTCGAGCGGGGGGCCGGGCGGGTTGAGCTGCGGTATGAGCGACAGCGAGAAGCGGATCAGAAGGCCGGAGAGCCCTCTGGCGGGCTGCGGCGCCGCGCCCCCTTCGGTCGTGCTGACGGCGAGCTTCAGGCTCGACTGCTGACGCAGTTGCGCCTGTAGCGTGTCGGGGAAGCCGTAGAGCAGCCAGTTGTTCGTCTGCGACGCGGCGGCCGTCTCGGCCCACGCGACGCCCTGGCGCAGCATGAAGCTGAGCTGCACGTCCCGTATGCGTTCGAGCGGCTGCGGGCTCCAGAGCGGGCTGCGCGCGGGCTGCGCGGAGAGCGCGAACGGGAGCGCCGAGGTGACGGAAGTCGGCGGCGGCGAGCCGCCCGCGAAGCTCACCTTCACCTTCGCCGCGCCGCCGAGCGTGGCGCCGAGGACGGGGGCTTTGCTGTTATCGTTCGCCACGTCGAACTGCTGCCCCGTCAGGTCGTAGAGGCCGCGCAGCCCCATCGCTTCGAGCGGCTTGCCCGCGTCGGCCGGGTCGGGCACGCGCAGGCCGTGCTGCATGAACCTCGTCGCGGTGCCGGCGAGGTTGCCCACGTCCACCTGCGCGAGGTCGGCCGCAAGCGTCCCCGGCGTCTTCGCCGTCACGTCCGACAAACCCTGACAGAGCTGCTTTGCGATGATTCGGAAGTAGTCCGCGAAGATGACGCCCGGGAACCACGAAGCGGGCGCGGGCTGCGCGGAGGCGGCGAGCCGCGCGCGCGGGCTCTCGTCGAGCTTCCCGTCGCCGATCATGCTCAGCTTGGCGAAGTAGTCCTTGAGCGTCTTCAGGTAGTCGGCCGGCGGCGGCGCGTCGCCGAAGGTCGTGGAGCGGTTGTTGTAGCCGAGCGCGAGCCCCGGGATGACGGGGAAGACGGCGGCGTCCGTGGTGCCCTTCCCGGAGGTGACGGCCGAGATGTCGAAGGAGACTTGGCCGCCGTTCAGCCAGTCGTAGACCGCCTGGAGGTCGAACCGCCCGGCGTCGAGCGCCGCGGAGAGCGCGTCGAGGTTCGCGCGCGTGACGTTCTGCGCCGGGTCGCCGTAGTTGCCGTAGGTCGAGAGCAGGAAGGCGGCGAGGCTGCCGACGAGCTGGCTGAAGCTGTCCGCCCCGAGCCCGCGGGAGCCGGCTCGGCCGCCCGCGGGCGCCGCGCGGTCTATGACGAGGGAGGCGACGCCGACCGGCACCCAAGCTTTGGCCGCGGCGTCGTAGCGCGTCGAGGGCTGGAGGAGGAAGTGCAGCGAGACGTTGACGGGCGCGGGCGCTTCGACCCACGCGCGCGCCGCGGCCGAGACTTCGACGGCCGCCGCAGACCGCGCGAACTCTTCGAGCAGCGCGGCGTTGCGCACGTGCGCGCGGAAGGCGTGCGAGCCCGGCGGCGTCGGCCCCGTTATCAGCGCGGGCGGCCCCGAGCCGAACTGCACCTGAATCTTCACGTCGAGCGAGAAGCTGAAGTGAATGCGGAAGAAGACGATCTTGATGCTGGCCGTGACCTCGGCCTTGAACTGCGCGATGGCGACGGTCGAGTGCCCCGTCTCCAACGCCATCGTGACGCTCGCGCTCACGTCGAGCGAGACGGACGCGCTGATGACGACGAAGTCGACCGAGCCTTCGAGGTGGCCGGTGATGCCGACCGTGGCGCAGAACCAGTAGTAGTCCACGCCGTCGGAGAAGCTGTGCCCCTCGCGCCAGGCGAGGAAGCCCTGGAAGCTCCCGAAGAGGTAGAGCGAGGCCGCGTACTTGACGACGGAGAAGTTCCCCTCGGTCGCGGCGCCTACCTGGAGCGCGATGCCGAACTCGATGATGGGGTTGAAGCCCTGCGGCAGCGAGGGCGAGTCCTCGCTGCGCAGCCTGGCGAAGTAGAGGCCGCCGCCGCCGGCCCACGGAATCGGGTCGGGCGGGAACTCGATGTTGAAGGAGCGGTCGCCGAGCGGCCAGCCGATGCTCACCTTGAAGTCGCCGTTCGTCCAGACGGCGAGGCTGACGGCCGGCAGCGTGACGGAGGCCGCGCCGAGCTTGAGCTTGCGGAACTTGTCGGGCAGCGTGAGGTCCGCGGAGAACTCGCCGAGGTGGTCGTTAATCTTGCGGTAGATGATTTCGAGCTGGAGGCCGGCGAAAGGGCCGTCGTCGCCGCCGCCCCCGTCGTCGGCCGCGACGAGCGCGGACTTCTTGCCGCCTCCGCCGTCTTTGCCCCCGCCCTCGCCGCCGCCCTTGTCGCCGTCCTTCTTCTTGCTGCCGACCTTGATGACGAGGCCGTAGAAGGCGCCGTCCACGAGGAGGACTTGCAGCGCCAGCACGCCGTAGGTCATGGCGAAGCCGGCGAGCCACTTGACCGACGGGTCGTAGCCGTAAGACGGGCCGTCGTCGTCGCCCTCCGCCGTCCCTCCGGCGAGGAGCGCGGCGGGACTCGTTGCCTTCTTGAAGAGGCCGTCGAGGACTGACTTGAGGTCGTCGGTCTTGACCGCGTCGGTCAGTTTTTTGAGCGCCGCCGCAAGCACCTCCGTCTCCATCACGTCGGTCTTGACGCCGACGCGCTGGCCGAAGGCGAGTTGCTGAAGCTTGAATTTGCTGCCGCCGTCGTCGTCCTTGTCCGCTCGCAGGTTCGTTTGGTCGCTCATCTCGTTCGCTCTCGCTTCGGGTGGGTGGTGCGGGACTCGCGGCTCAGGCGTGCGCTCGCGTCGGGGGCGGGCAGTCAGCCGCCGTCCTTCTTCTCCTCCGCCCTGGCGGTCATCAGCCAACCCATGTTGCTGGCGTTGCCCTGCGAGGGGTCTGCGAACAGGACGAACTTCGAGGCGTACTTGTCGGGTATCAGGTTCATCCCGAGGAGCTGAACCTGCACGTTGTTGAAGTAGACGCCGTAAGCCTTGGTCGGCTCGGGCGGCGCCTCGGCCGGCCACGTCGCCGCGACCAGCTCGACCGTCTTGAACGTCGTGTCGAGCACGCCCTGGATGCCGAAGCCGAGCTGCCCGAGCATCGTCTGCGGCGGCACCATCTGGAGCCACACCTGGTCGCCGCCCGCGTCCGTCGCCGACGGCTGCCAGCCGAGCAGGAGGTCTACGTCGAGGCTGTCGGCGACGGCCGAGAGCGCGCCGAGCGAGCCGAGCGAGACCTGGAACTGTAGCGCGTAGCGGGCGGCGAACCGCGACGTGCTCTGGCCGTCGAACTTGACGGGCCAGCCCGAGTCGGCGGGCGCCTGCGCGAACGCGACGAGCTTGAGCGGCAGCGCGGCGACGAGACTGCCTTTGCGCGCGGCCGAGGTGGCGGGCGTGACGCGGAAGGCCGTCAGGTCGGGCGCGGGCCCCGTCAGCCGCCCGACGTTGTTCTTAATCACCGTCGTCATCCCGAAGTTGTAGGCCGAGAAGCCGAGCCCGGCGGCCGGCGCGGCCTTCGCGTCGCCGTAGGAGAAGAGGTCGAGGCCGCTGCCCTCGCCGCCGCCCTGCGCCTTGGCGCTCACGTCGTCGGCGAAGACGAGCACGCCCGACATGGCGAAGTTCGAGGTCACGGTGACGGCGCCCGTGGCCTCGTCCTTGACCGAGCTGACGGGGACGAGCGCGGCGTCCGTGACGTAGACCTCGGTCATCACGCGGAAGCCGGTCTTGTCGCCCGTCTTGAAGCTGAAGACCTGCGGCGTCTTGGTGTCGAAGACGACCGTGCCGCTGTCGCCGTGCTTCTGGTAGACGCCCTCGATCTCGACGGCGTTGTAGCCCGCGGGGACTTCGGGGTCGCCCGAGGGCGTCGTCAGCGAGACGTTCGTCCCGAAGAGCTGTGGGACGGTGACGGCGATGCGCGAGTCGAAGTGGGAGAGCGCCGAGTTCTCGAAGAGCGCGTTGAGCCGCAACACCTGGAAGCCGAAGTCCGAGGCGGCGGCCGGCTTCCTGTAGTCCTTCTGGTAGTGGACGAGGGCGAAGACGGAGCTTTCGTCGATCTGCCAGTCGGAGCTGTCGGCGCCGGCGATGCGGTTGACGGTGACGCCGAAGTGGTGCGCGCGCAGCTCGCCGTCGATGCCGCCGAGGAGGTCTTGCAGGTCGGGCGGCAGGTCGGCGGCGTCGAGCCCGCAGTTGACGGCGAGGACGCCCGTCCAGCTCGGGTCTGTGACCTTCGCCCAGAAGTCCTTGAAGAGCGCGCCGCCGTAAGCCTTGCCCCCGGGGTTCGCGGCGCAGAGGTAGTCGTTGAGCTGCGACTGGACGATCTTGACGCGCGCGGGGTCGGGGCCGATGAAGGTCTGCCACTCCTGCCAGTAGGCGGCGTTGGCGACGAGGTCGACGACGCTGTAGGCGGTCGTGAACTTGAAGACGAGGACGGTCTTCGGCGTCGTCGCCTGGTCGGCGGTGTAGCCCACGTCGAGCCGGAACGTCCACTCGCCCACCTGTATCTCGTTGTCGAAGCCGCCGAGCGGGGTCGAGGGGTCGGCGGGGTCGTAGTTGGTCACGACCATGAAGAGGTTGTCGTTCATCAGGGCGTTGGAGAGCGCCGTGCTGACGACCACGGACTTGGCCGCGGGCTTGAAGGCGAGCCGCGCCGCGCCCGCCACCGGCTGTTCGTTCGGGCTCTTGGCGAGGAAGAGCGTGTTGATGGTGCCGGCCGGGCCGGACGAGCCGTCGTTGAGCTTGGCGAGCAGCCCCTCGGGCGTCTTGGCGTAACCGCCTTTGACGCCTTCGTGCGTGACGGGGTCGAAGAAGGTCGGGCCGTTCGCGGCGTCCTTGGGCGCGGCGGCGTGGCGCGACGCGCCGATGACCTGACTCTCGAACGCCTTGAGCATCGTGGGCGTCGGCGGGCTGGTCGTCCACCCGTCGGGCCACACGCCGCCGTAGGGCGCGACGGGGACGGGCACGCGCGGCGCCGGCGCCCCCGCCCCCTCCTTCAGCACCGAGACCCTGCAACCGAGCGCGAGCGGGTAGGGGTAGGCCGCGCCGCCCTTGCCGGACTTCGCGGGCTTCAGGACGGTGCTGTAGTAGACGGCGGCCTCGGGCTGCACGGCGTAGCCGTAGTCTATCCCGCCCGGCGGCGACGGGGCCGGGTTGACGCGAACCCAGGAGGTCGTGAAGTCGGGCGTGAGCAGACGGCCGGGCACGACGGGCTGTCCGCCGTCGCCGGGGTTGCACGGGTCCGACTGCGGCGCG
The DNA here is from genome assembly GCA_036389815.1 of Pyrinomonadaceae bacterium. Classification (GTDB taxonomy): domain Bacteria; phylum Acidobacteriota; class Blastocatellia; order Pyrinomonadales; family Pyrinomonadaceae; genus QHXN01. The sequence continues at coordinate 20,291 of DASVWB010000001.1, forward strand.
GCGGCGAGGCCGTCGCCGGAGGGGGGCGTGAAGCCCGCGGAGTAGGCGCTGTTGCCCGTCACGAACTCGACGGTCGCGCCCGGCGCGACGAGCAGGTATTCCGTCCCCGTCAGCCCGCACATCGCGTGCTGGATGACGTTGGGCGCGGCGCCCGCTTTGGCCGCGGCCTTGCCCTTGCCGGCCGCCTTCACCTTCGCCGGCGGATTCGCGTCGAAGAGCCCGACCGGCGTCAGGTAGCAGTAAGAGTCGGTCCCGTCGCTGCTCGGCCCTTGCGGCCGCGCGCCGAGGGCGTAGCCCGCGCCCTGCCGCGGGACGAGGTGGAGCACGTGGCCGTCGGTCGTGCGGAAGTACTCGGAGGTCGGGAGCGCGATCCCCTGCGAGTCGGCCCTCTCCACGTCGAGCGCGAACAGTGTGCGCCCGCCGTCCCAGACGTTGAGCGGGTCGAGGCTCACGTCGAGCGCCAGCGGCCCCGCGCCCGTCTGCTCGGGCTGAAAGACCGGGTAGCGCAGCGTCCGCTCGCCGCCCTTCGGGCCGTAGAAGAAGCGCGTCTCGGCCCCGCCCGGCGTGTCCCAGGAACTCTGGTCGTCGACGAAGAAGGTGTAGAACTCCCCGCGATCCCACGACGCCTCGAACAGTACCGCCCCGGCGGAGGCGCCGGCGAGCGGCACTATCATGACGCCGTTGTCCGGGCTCAGGTTGATGCCCGCGCTGCCGCGCTGGAGCGCGATGGCGCCGCCGCCGCCGTTGGCGAACTGTAAGGAGGGCGTGCCCGGCGAGAGCGTCGGGTTGGGCTCGAAGGTGAGGACGGTCTTCTGGGGGATGGCGAGGGCGAAGTTCGCCAGCGCGAGCGAGAACTGCGGGATGGTCTGCGCCTGCCGGCCTGCGCCGACGTTGGCGTTGACCGCGCTCGCCGTGCCGGGCACGCCGGCCGGGTCTGTGACCCAGGCCACCCAGCGCGCGTCGGCCTGCGGCGGGGTGCACAACTGCGCGAGCGCCGCGGCGAAGCCGGCCGGGTCTTGTATGGGCTTGTCGGCCGGGACGAAGACGTGGCAGCCCGAGTAGGTGTTCCAGGTGTCGGCGGCTTTGATGTCGCCCGCGGGGGGCGCGCCCGTCAGCAGCAGCCAGTAGACGAGAACCTTCTGCCCGGCCGCGGCGCCCGCCGCCCTGTAGAGCCCGCCCTGGACGGGCTGGAAACTGAGGCTGCTCATCTTCTTTCTCTCCGGACTCGGGGGCTTCCGCGGCGGCGAGCTTCAGCGGGTTCGATTCGGCATCGTCCGAGCCGGCGCGCGCGAGGGCGCCGGCTCGGACGTGTGCGAGGAGGAGTAGGAGAACCGTCGGGGCGCCCGCTCAGCGCTTGCTCGACCCCTTCTTGGCGCCGCCCTTGGCCGCCCCGCCCTTGGAGCCGCCGCCCTTGGAGGAGCCGCCGCCCTTGGAAGAGCCGCCCTTGGAAGAGCCGCCCTTGGAGCCGCCGCCGCCCGCGCCCTTCGACGCCCTGAGGCCGCCGCTCACCTTCCTGAGCGGGGCCGAAAGCGAGGTGCCGCCGCCGCCCCTCGCGCTCTGGAGCATCCCGCCGGACGGCTGCGGGATGATGGAGCCGTCCTCGGCCCTGAAGAGGAACATCTGCTGGTAGGCGATGTAGAGCCAGAGGTCTTTGGCGTAGGGAAGTCCCGGCGGCTTGGGGATGTCTATCGTGCCCGTCCAACTGTCGCCGCTGTAGTTGATGGTCAGGGTGTTGGTCCCGTTGATGAAGACGGGCGCCTGTGAGGGGTCGAGCTGACTCTGCTGGAGGTTGGAGCGCAGCACGACGGTCTGCGGCGGCGTGTAGTAGGGGGCCGTGGAGCCCTTCGCCGGGGCGTCGATAGTCCCCGCGCTCTTGGGCATTCCGTTGAGGGTGATGCTCGCCACCGGGGCGCTGTACAGGTTGAAGATGTAGACACTTCCGTAAGTTGGCATGCTGGTCGTCCTTTCGTCCGAAGGGTTCGGTTTCGTTGTGCGCGCGTGACCTTGCGGGGCCCGCGCGCCGGGAGTTGATTTACTGCCGAGATGTCCGCGAAAAGTTTAGCCGCCCACCCGCGACCTCCTTACCGCCGCCGCCGCCGTCACTTCCGCCGGCCCCCGGAGGCCGACCTCTTCGCGGCGCGGGGCTTAGTCCCCTGCCCCTTACTGAGCCCCCACTGAATCGGCTCCTGGTCTAAAGGCTTGCCGCCGGTGTCGAACAGAATCATGTACTCCGCGAAGACGTAGAGCCAGAGGTCGGCGGTGCTTTCCGAGGCCGCCGGGACGGCGATGTCCACCGCCTGGGACGGGCCGGTCTGGGTATGCACCGTGACGGAGTTGGTCTGCCCGTTGACGAAGGCGCCGTTCAGCGTGGCGACGTTGCTGCGCGCCACCTGCACGCTCCAGGGGGCGTAGGGGCGCACCGTGGTCTTCGACGCCGCCTGAATCGTCGCGCCCGGCTGCTGCTGTTTATTGACAGACAGGCGCATCAGTTGGGTCGAGGCGTTGAAGACGTAGACGGAGCCCATCGGCCGTTCCTTTCGCGGCGTGACAGAGCCGGCTCGGAAATACCCGAAGGCGGCCCGCGCAAGTCGGGGCCGTCGGGGGACGCGGCCGGCCTGCTTAAAGGTTGCGGGAGACGGCGGCCGCGCCCGCCGCCGGGCAGCGGCGGCTTGACCGGCGGGCTCGCCTTCGCGATGTCAAGCGTGCTGGTCAGGTCTTGCGAGAAGCCTGCGGCGAGGGGTTTACGGCGCGGGCGCGGCGGGGCCGGAGCGCGCCGCGTACGCCTTGACCGGAAGCGTTCTCACCGGGAGGTGGGCGAAGTCCCGATGAAGTCTCGCCGTGACAATTAAACTGCTCGGACGGTCGCCACGTCGGCCCCTCGGTCTCCGCGAGATGGTTGTATAGGTAGAACGTTAGGGCTCGGATAAAGCCTGCGAGTGACTGGGCGCGGAATGTACCATAATGTCCGTTCGACTACAAGCATTTCCTTCGGCGCGCCCCGGCTAACGAGTGTCGGGACGGAGTTTGCGGGCCGGCTCGCTCCGCCGCCCCTACGCCCCCGCCGACAACGACGGCCACGAAGCGGTGGCCGTCGCGCGGGAGGCCCTCGGACGGTGCTACGCCCGGGCGGAGGCGTCGTAGGCTTCGAGGAAGAATTGGGGGACGCGGGTCGGCTCGGCCGAGTGGCAGGTGATGGGGTTGCTGAAGTCGGAGGCGCGGCGCACGACGACCGCCTCGTGCGCGCGCGCCGAGTCGCGCTCGGCGAAACGCACGCGCCAGCGCTCCGCGCCCGCGGGCTCCGACGAGACGAAGCGCAACGCCTCGACGCCCGAGAGCCCCGACTCGCCCCGCACGAAGCCTTCGGCCGCCTGTATGAAGTGCGAGTAGCAGGCGCGGCCGCGGAACTTCTCGCCGAGCACGCGGCCGTCCGCGTACGCCTCGGCCGCGCGGAGCGCGCCCTCGGGCGTGGCGTGCGCGTAGAAGAGGCCGTGCGGGAAGCAGACGAGGTTGCCGGCGAAGCGGTCGCCGCCGACGTGCGACGACTGCCAGACCGCCTCGCACAGCGAGTCGCGCAAAGCGTTGTAGACGGGCAGCCCGAACTTCGCGCAGCACTTGTCGCGGCGGCCGTGCGTGCAGGCGAGGAAGAGCGGCCCGCTCTCCATCTCGCCGCCCTGAAGGTCTTGCCCCGAGGCGGCCGCGGCGAGGTCGTACCCGAGGAGGTCGTAGTACCTCTCGGCGCGCAGCCGCACGACGAACGGCGAGCGCTCGCGGCAGCGGACGACGAAGAGGCTCATGCGCGCGTCCTCGCGGCCGCGGTCTGTCTTGATGAAGAGGAGGCGCGAGTGGCGTATGCGCGCCGTCGCGTCGGCGAAGAACTTTTTGACCTCGGGCGGGAGCGCGCTCTCCTCGAATGCGCGGCGCCCCCAGCCGTGCGGGTATTCGAGCAGCAGCCAGACCGCGCCCGTCGAGGCCGTCCCCGCGACGGACTCGCCCGAGCGGCGCGAGAGTTCCGAGCAGAAGAAGCGCGGGTCGTCGGTTGGGGTCGCTTGCGACATCAAGAGCCCGCGCGCCCCCCGGTGTTCGAGCCCTCCGCGCGCGCGAAAGAGACGAGGCCGTGGCGCGCCAGCTCGGCGACGAAGGCGCGCACGGTCTCCTCAGCGACGCGGCCTCGGGCGGCCTCGCACAGCTCGGCGACCGTGCACGCGCGGCGCGAGTCGAGCGCGCTCAACACCGGCCCGGCCGCCTCCGCGAAGCGCCAGCGGCGGCCGAGGCTGTCGAACTCGACCGCGCCGCCCGAGGCTTTGAACTTCAGAGGACGCGGGGCGAGCATGCGGACGACCACGTCGCCCGCGGGCGGCGCGGCGGAGGGCGTCGCCGCCCACGGCAGCTCGACGCGCGCACGCCCGGGGGCGCGCGCGTCGAGGTCTTCGTAAAACTTTTCGACGAGCGAGTCGTCCCACGCGGCCATCAGCTCTTCGCGCAGTCGCGCGGCGTGGGCGGCGCGCTCGGCGGGCGCGGAGAGCCGCGGCAGGTCGCGCCTGAATGCCTCGCTCGCGCGCACGCGCTCCGAGAGCCAGCGCAGGAGGTCGAGCCCCGTGCGGTTGTGCACGCCGACCGTCAGGTGCAGCGTCGGCTCGGCCAGCGGCACGGCGACGTGCCACCAGCCGCGCGGGATGTAGAGCAGGTCGCCGTCTTCGAGCGTCCCCTCCCAGAGCGGCGCGTGGTCGGGCTTCTCGGCCTTCTCGATGTCGTTGACGAGGGGGTAGGGGCGCGTCTGCCCGTAGACGCTCCAGCGCTTGCGCCCCGCGACCTGGAGGATGAAGACGTCGTGGTCGTCCCAGTGGAGGTCGAAGCCGCGCGAGGTCTGCCAGCCGGCGTAGAGGTTGACCTGCACGCGCTCGCGGAAGAAGAGTTCGAGCCCCTCGGCCAGCCCCTCGACCGGCGCGGAGAGTTCGTCCACGGCGTCGAGGACGAGCGTCGCGCCCTCGCGCAGTTGGCGCGCGAGTTCGGCGCCTTTGAGCCTCGCGATAGACCTCTGGCGCGGGCCCGCCGTGTGACGCAGGTAGTCCGCGACGGGCAGGGGCTTGCCGTCGCGCACGAGCCGCAGGCGCGGGAAGTCGAACCGGTGGCGGCCGAGTATCTCGCTCAGCCGCCCCCACGGCATCATGTGCGCGAAGCGCCCCGCGCGCCCGCGGACGTGCAGGAAGTTGACGCCCCAGGAGGAGTCGAGGAACTCCCCCGGGGCGCAGGGCTCCAGAATCCCGGCGAGCGCGTCCGCGCCGGAGCCCTCGGGTCGTCGGCCGACAGCGCTCATCTGGCGTCCGTGCCGTCGGAGTCCGGGCCGTCCACGTTGGTGTCGCCGATGCCGAGCGGGTTCATCTGCGCGTCGGCGCTGTCGCTGTCGGAGGCGATGCCGCCCGCGTCCGAACCGTCCGCGTCCGAGGCGCCGGAGTCATCGCCGCCGAGCAGCGAGTCGCTGCCGTCCGTGTCGCCGCGCCGCGCGCCCGAGGCGTCTGTGCCGTCGGCGTCCGAGGCGTCTGTGCCGTCTGAGTCGCCGCCGAGCAGGTCGCTGTCGCTGCCGTCGGCGTCCGAAGAGTCGTCGCCGAGCAGGCCGCCCTTGTCGCCGGCGTCCGAGTCGTCGTCGCCGCTCAGCTTGTGTTGCGTCGCCCCCCGCAGGGGGTCCACCGATAGTAAGAGCCCCGAAGTCGGCTCCTCGCGCTCCTCGCCCGCGCCGGGCTGCACGTTGTCTGCCATGCCCTTCCTCCTTCCAGATTGTGAAAGCGATTTGAGGCCAGCTTAGTACGGGCGGGCGGGCGGCGACAAGGCCGCGGCGCGAGAATTCACCCGGCGGCGGGCGAGGCGACGGCGGCGGCGGCCTTGCGCTGGGAGATTTCGTCGACGAGCCCGGCGATGCGCTCGACGGTGAAGGGCTTCGGGATGACCCAGTCGGCCTGCGCCTCCGACTGCTCCTCGTGCGTGACGGTGTCGCCCCAGCCGGTGATGACGGCGAGCGCGACGTGGCGGTCGCGCTCGCGCACGGCGCGCGCCAGCTCCCAGCCGCTCATGCCCGGCAGCCCCACGTCGGTGAAGACGGCGTCGAAGGGGCGCGCGCCGAAGAGCGCGAGCGCCTCGCGCCCCTCGCCGGCCAGCTCGACCTCGCAGCCCTCGCGCCCCAGGATGTCGGCCAGCAGCTCGCGGACGTAGTCCTCGTCGTCCACGACGAGGATGCGCAGGGAGCCCTCGGCGCGCGCCGCCGGCAGCGGCCCCGTCTCGTTGATGCGCTGCGTGTCCGACTCGCCGACGACGGGGAAGCGCAGGCGGAAGGTCGTGCCCCGCCCGACCTCCGACTCGACCTCGACCCGACCCTCGTGCCGGCTGATGATGCCGTAGGAGACCGAGAGGCCGAGCCCCATGCCGGCCTTGCCCTTCGTCGTGAAGAACGGGTCGAAGATGCGCGAGCGCACCTCCTCGGTCATCCCCGTCCCCGTGTCCGTGACGGTGAGGACGGCCTCGTCGCCCGCCTCCAGCGTCGAGAGCGTGAGCGTGCCGCCCTCCGGCATGGCGTCCACGGCGTTGAAGACCATGTTGACCAGCACCTCGCGCAGCTCGCCGGCGTCGCCCATGATGACGGCGTTCGAGCCGATCTGCCGCACGAGCCTGATGTGGACGTTCGACGCCTCGGCGTGATCCTTCCACCGCGGGCGCGTGATCTCGGCGACTTCGAGCATCAGCTGGTCGACGTCGATGCGCACGAAGTCCTGGTCGCGCCGCTGCCTCGCGAAGTTCTGTATGCGCTTGACGGTCTTCGCGCCGTCCTCGGCCGTCTGGATGATGATGCGCAGGCCCCTGCGCACGTCCTTCAGGTCGGTGGCGTCCATGAGGAGCTGCGCGCGCGCGAGGATGCCGGTCAGCGTGTTGTTGAAGTTGTGCGCCACGCCCGACGCCAGCTCGCCCAGCGCCGAGAGCTTCTCCATCTGCGCGTAGTGCTCGCGCATGCGCTCGCGCTCGGCCTGCTCGGCCTGCGCGGCGGAGGTCTCGACGCTCCGCAGGTAGGTGCGGTAGGTCAGGTAGACGATGACGACGATGGGCACGGTCAGCAGGACGTAGGTGAAGCCGAAGCGGACGACGACGCGCGAGATGAGGCCGGCGGCCGACGCCCCCGCCAGGTGCGTGATCGAAGACCAGAGGTAGTACCGGTCCCACGTCTGCGCGACGCCGAGGCCACGCCGCAGCGCCATGTAGACGGAGGCGAGGCCGGAGTTCGTCAGGTACTGCACGACCGCCATCGTGCAGATGGCCGAGAGGAACTGCCCGAGGTCATCCCCCCCGGGCAGCGCCTCGGGCGGGCCGAAGTGGCGCGTCATCACGGCCGCCGTGACGTAGGTCGAGGCCATCATCTGCGCGCAGTTGAAGGCTATTATCTTCCACTTGTCGCCGAAGCGGAACGAGGAGTAGGCGCCCTCGGCCGCGGCCACGAGCGCCGCGGCCCCCCCGCCGTAGAGCAGCATCGTGAGGAAGATGAAGGTGTCCGAGACGGTGATGTGGCCGCTCGCATGGGGTATCGGGATTTCGACGCGGGCCGAGAGGAAGATCGTCACCGCGGCGAGGAGCAGGAACTGCGCGTCGAGGCGAGCGAAAGACATCTGCGCCAGGCAGAGTGCCATCGCGGCCGCGCCGAGCGCGACGACGAAGCGGACGTAATACTCCTGCCAGTGTCTGCTGTCCATGGCCGACGGCGGGCCGAGCGGGGCAAGTGCCTGCGCGGTGAGACGCTCTCCGGCACCCACAGCCTAAGTCTAGTGTCTGCCCCACGCGCAGTCAACACGCCCCGGCGCGGCCGGGCCCGCGCCGCCGCCCCGGCCGCAGACAACTGAGGGGCGTCGCGCGCCACCGGGCCCCCCCCGGCGCGCGCGACGCCCCGCCCTTCAAGCCCGTGCCGCGCCCCGGCCTCAGCCCGCGGGCGAAACCTGCACGGTGGTGATAGAACCGCTGATGTGGAACGAGCCGCCCGTGAAGGTCGCGCCCGAGAGCCTCAGGTTCTCGCCTGTGATGACCCCGTCCGTCACCGAGATGTTGTCGCCCGTCAGCGTGCCGCCGACGGCCATCACGCCCTCGCTGACGATGACGCCCGTGACCGCCAAGCCCCCGCTGACGATGACGCCCGCGGGGGTCGGGCTGCCTTCGCTGACGATCACGCCGGCCAGCCCCGTAGTGCTGCCGTCGTCGGCGATGGCGCCGCCGGCGCTAACCGGGGCGTCGGTGATCATTACGCCGTCCAGACACGGCGAGCCATCGCCGGCGCCGCCCGTGGGTCCGCCCTCGCTGACGATGACGCCTGAAGGGCCAGTCGGGCTGCCCTCGCTGACGATGACGCCGCCGAGGCCCGGGCTGCCCTCGCTGACGATGACGCCGCGCGTGCCGACGGCCGTCGCGCCCTCGACGCGGACGCTGCCGGCGACCACGCCCTGCGAGATGACGCGCCCGCCGACGCTCACACCGCGGACGGTGATGCCGTTCAGGATGAGGCCGTCGTTGATTCTCATGCGGTTGCTGACGAGCGGCACGCGCTTGCCAGTCCCTGCGCAGGAGCCGGCCGCGCGCGCGGCCGTGAGGAGCCTGTAACCGCTGAGGTCACCGACCAGAATGCCTAAAGCCAGTGAGAGGGACGCCAAAAGGGGCGCTATGGGGGAGAGATGCGCTTTTTTCACTTTAACCTCCAGAAATTTGGAGCCATCAGGCTCCATGAGTGCCTGCGACACCCCGCGACAGGGGGAACCTGCCTTCCACTTCTTTTGTGTCGCGTGTATGCAGAGGAAATCCTAAGACAGGCTACTAGGACTCCGGCCCCGGCGGGTGAAGCTCTAGTCCGGCCCGGAGATTACACCGTTCTTGCAAGCACTGTCAATCCCTTTATTTTCAAGGAGTTATTAAACCGAGTTTAAATATTGCAAATTCTTTTGCATTGCGGCGTTTTTTACTTACGCGCGGCGCGGCCGGAGTAGTAAGTCCGTGCCACACGGGCGCTTAGGCGGGGGCGCGGACAAAAACTCAGGGCGGCGCGGCTTTTATGCTAGGCTTATGCCCCATGGGGACGGGCGGGGAGAAGGCGGCCGGTGCCGACACGGGTTTGCAGCGCGAATGGGTCTGGCGCCTCATCGCGGGTAGGGTGATGTTGGCGGGGCTGCTCTTCGGGGTCAGCGTGCTCTGGACGAGCGGGCTGGCGCCGGGGGCGGCCGGGTCGCACAGGCTCGGAGGCGCGCTCCCGTTCGCGTGCGTGGTGCTGGCGCTCTCGGCCGTCTACGCGCTGGCGCTGCGACTGACGGGGATTCCGCTCCGCGCGCAGGCCGGCGCGCAGTTCGCGCTCGACGCGCTGCTCGTCACGTGGCTGGTCTGGGCGACGGGCAACCTCTACTCCCCTTACACGGCGCTCTACATCCTCGTCATCTCGGCGGCGAGCATCTTCCTCGGGGCGCGGGGCGCGCTCGTCACGGCGGTCGGGTGCGCGGCCTGTTACACGGCGGCGATGCTCGGGCTGACGGCCGGGTGGTTCGGCGTCGGCGGGGGCGAACTCACGGCGGAGGTGCTGGCGAAGGCCGCGGAGGTGGTGGGGCTCAACGACGTGGCCTTCCTCGTCGTCGGGCTGCTGGCGGCGTGGCTCGCGGGGCGGCAGACGCTCTCCGAGGTGCAGATGCGCGAGGCGACGCACGCGCTCGCCTCCTTGCGCGCGCTGCACGAGCGCATCGTCGAGTCGATACGCTCGGGCGTCATCACGACCGACCTCCAGCGGCGCGTCTACACGGTGAACCGCTCCGCCGAGGAGATGACCGGCTACGACGCCGCCGCACTGCGCGGGCAGGACGTGTCCATCCTCTTCGGCGACATCTCGGAGCGCATAGAGCGCTCGCTCGCGGCGGCGGCCGCCGGGCAGGTCAGCCCGCGCTACGAGTCGGAGTGCCTGACGCCCGAGGGCTTCCTCGTCAAGCTCGGCTACAACATCTCGCCGCTCTTCTCCGAGGGCGGCGAGACGACGGGGCTCGTCATCACCTGCCAGGACCTGACCGACATCCGCGCGATGGAGGAGACCTCGCGGCGGCAGGAGCGCCTGTCGGCCGTCGGGCGCGTCGCCGCCGGCATCGCGCACGAGATACGGAACCCTCTGGCGGCGATGCGCGGCTCCATCCAGGTCCTCCGGTCGGAGTTGCCGGCCGACGCGCCGCAGGCCGAGCTGATGGACATCGTGCTGAGCGAGTCCGACCGCCTGAACCGCATCATCACGGACTTCCTGACCTACGCGCGCCCGCGCAAGTTCTCGCTCGCCGAGACGGACCTGCGCGAGCCTCTGCGCGAGACCTTCGCGCTGCTGCGCCACAGCCCCGAGATGATAGACGGCCACCGGCTCGAAGAGAGCCTGCCCGAAGAGCCCCTGGTCGCGATGGCCGACGTGGAGGGCGTCCGGCAGGTCTTCTGGAATCTCGCGCGCAACGCCCTGAAGGCGATGCCGTCGGGCGGGACGCTGCGCGCGGAGATGTCGCGCACGGCCGCCGGGAGCGTGCGCATCACCTTCGCGGACACGGGGCGCGGCATGTCGCCCGCGCAGGTCGAGCGGCTCTTCGAGCCCTTCTCCTCCTCGACGACGGGCGGGACGGGGCTCGGCCTCTCCATCGTCTACCAGATAATCCGCGACCACGGTGGTACAATCAACGTCCGCAGCCGGGAGGGGCACGGGACGACCATCACCATCGAGCTGCCTGCCAAACAGGGTTAAGCCGCCACGAGGCTCGTGAGCGCGGGCGAGAAAGGCTTAAGGCACGGCATGACTAACGAAGAGATGCAGAAGGCTGTTGAGTTCATCCTCAACCAGCAGGCGCAGTTCGCTGCCGACATTCATAAGCTTCAAGAGTCGCAGGCAGAGACGAATCAACTTATTAACAGGCTCGCCGCGGTGACGGTGAGAGGCTTCGAAGACACTAACGTTAAGATTAGTGCGCTCGTTGACGCACAGATGAGGACGGATGAGGCGGTCAGGAGTTTGACGGCCGTGGTTGACCGCTATTTCAGCGAAGGGCGAAATAACGGCGGCTAACTCTCCCCGTGTTAGAGCCCTCTTATAGATTGTATGGCGAACCTGCTGATCGTTGACGACGAGCCGGGGATGCGGCAGCTCCTCTCGCACGTCTTCGGGCGCGCGAGCCACTCGGTGCGCGCGGCGGAGAGCGGCGCGAAGGCGCTCGAACTGCTGAGGCAGGAGCCGGCCGACCTCATCCTCTCGGACGTGAAGATGCCGGACATGACCGGCATCGAGCTGCTGCGCCGCCTGCGCGAGTTCCTGCCCGACTCGGCGGTCGTCATGATGACCGCCTTCGCCACGGTCGAGACCGCGCGGGAGGCGTTCAAGCTCGGCGCCGACGACTTCATCCAGAAGCCCTTCGACGTGGACGAGCTGAAGCTCATCGTCGAGAAGGCGCTCGAACGCCTCCGCCTCCTCCAGGAGAACCGCGCCTTCAAGCGCGCCCAGCGCGAGCGCGGCCGGCTCGACCAGATCATCGGCCACTCGCCGAAGATGCAGGCCGTCTACCAGATGATCGAGACCGTGGCGCAGGTGCAGTCCACCGTCCTCATCACGGGCGAGAGCGGCACGGGCAAGGAGATGGTCGCCCGCGCCATCCACAACCTCTCGCCGCGCGCCGACAAGCCCTTCATGCCCATCAACTGCGGCGCCTTCACCGAGACGCTTTTGGAGTCGGAGCTGTTCGGCTACACGCGCGGCGCCTTCACCGGCGCGACCGCCAACCGCAAGGGGCTCTTCGAGGCCGCCGACCGCGGCACCATCTTCCTCGACGAGGTGGGCGAGATGTCGCCGACCATGCAGGTGAAACTCCTGCGCGTCCTCCAGGAGCGCAAAGTCCGCCCCGTCGGCGCGCACGAGGAGACGAGCATCGACACGCGCGTCATCGCGGCCACCAACCGCGACCTCGCCTCGATGGTCAAGCAGGGCTCTTTCCGCGAAGACCTCTTCTACCGCGTCTCGGTCATCCCCATCGAGCTGCCGCCCCTGCGCGAGCGGCGCGAGGACATCCCCGAGCTGGTCGAGCACTTCGTCGAGAAGTTCTGCCGGCAGACGGGGCGCGACCTGCGCGTCTCGGCGCGCGCCAAGGAGCTGCTCGAAGCCTACGCGTGGCACGGCAACGTCCGCGAGCTGGAGCACACCATCGAGCGCGCCGTCGCGCTCGAACGCACCGACACCATCCAGCCCGAGTCGCTCCCGCAGTCCGTGACCGACTACAACCCGGCGAGCGTCAGCCCGTCCGAGACGGGGCTGCCCGACGAGGGGCTGAACCTCGTCGCGCACCTCGAACACCTTGAGAAGACCTACCTGCTCGAAGCGCTCCGGCGCACGGGCGGCAACCAGACGCGCGCCGCCGAAATCCTCCACCTCTCCGTGCGCTCCTTACGCCACCTCCTCGACAAACACGGCATCCGCAGCATGACGGCGCAGCTCCGCTCAGACGCCGCCGGCCGCGGCTCTTCCGAGGGCTGAGGCCGCCGTAATTTCTGGAAGGGCGCGCGCCCGCTTTCGGGAACACCTGACAGGTTTTTCCCGCCCGCGGGCGCTGTCAATTTACGTCAGCGGGCGGCTGACGGAATTTGTTACCGGCCCGCCGGGCGTCACCGCGCAACGGCCGCCGCGTTTTTTGCACGAGGCCTTTTCCCTAGAAATTTCCGCCTTTCCCCTCCCCACGCCCAGTGGCACGCCCCTTGTTTCAGGCACCGGCGACCGAGAGTCGCGCGCGACGACGCGTTAGCCTGAGACGATGTCCGACAGCGCGAGCACGAATCTTCACTCTAAACAATTTCTCCGAAGGAGCACCGTTAAAGTCATGCAACAGAAAAAGGGCCAGAAGGGCTTCTCGCTGATCGAGCTGCTGATCGTCGTCGCGATCATCGGCATCATCGCCGCCATCGCCATCCCCAACCTCCTCGCCTCCCGCCGCGCCGCCAACGAGGCCAGCGCCATCTCCGCCCTCCGCACCGTCGGCACCGCCGAGAGCACCTACTCCTCGACCGTCGGCGGCGGCGCCTACGGCGACCTGAAGGACCTCGCCGACAACCAGCTCGTTGACACCGCCATCGCCGCGGCCAAGGACAAGGATCACTGCAAGAGCGGCTACTTCTTCGAGGTCGACGGCGACTCCGCCGGCTACGTCTCGACCGCCACGCAGTGCTCGTCGAACCAGGGCTCGCGCAACTTCATCTCCGACGAGGCCGGCGTGATCTACGCCAAGACCGATGCCACCCAGACGCCGCTCAAGGACACGGACGGCGCCGGCACGGCCCCCATCGGCAACTAAGTTCCGCCAACGAACAGCAGCGACGCGGGGGCCGTTAGGAAATCTATCGCGCCCCCGCGTCGCTCTTTGCGGCCGCCTCACCCGCCCGCGACCTTCGCGACGTTCTCGCCGCGGCGCCTACGGCCGCACGTGAGGCTTCCAGATGACCCGCCTACCCGAATCCAGACTCGCGCCGGCCAGCCCCTGCCGCGCGCTCAGACGCCGGAAGGCGCGCGCGCGGCGCGCGGCCCTGCGGCCGCGGGGCTTCTCGCTGATCGAGCTGCTGATCGTCGTCGCGATCATCGGCATCATCGCCGCCATCGCCATCCCCAACCTCCTCGCCTCCCGCCGCGCCGCCAACGAGGCCAGCGCCATCTCCATCGTCCGCACGCTGTCGAGCGCCGAGGAGGCGTACCGCGCCACCTACGGCGGCGGCAGCAGGTTCACCGACCTCGACGGCCTGGCCCGCGTGTTGATAATAGACACGGCGCTCGCCTCGGCCACGACCGTCGACAAGTCGAAGAACGGCTACGTCTTCAAGGTCGTCACGTCGGTCAACGACACGGCCTTCTGCGCCGGGGCCGCGCCCGCCACCGTCTACACCGGCACGCTCAACTACTCTTCCGACACGCCCGGCGTCCTCTACGTCCACCCGCTCGCCGTCGCCCTGCCGCCCACCTCGACGGCCGGCGGCAAGGCGCTGAACCGCTGAGCCGCCGCCGGCCCGGCCCCCCCGCACGGAGCCCTTTCCGCACTGTGTCAGCACCGACCGCATCCTACCCGAGCCGCACGCCGGGCGCCGCTCACGCGCGCTCGGCGCTCGCGCGTCTGGCGGGCCGCGGGCCGCTCGCGGCGGCCGGCGCCCTCTGGCCGCTCGCCCTGCTCACGCCGTTCGTGCCGGGTCTGCCGCAGCCCGGCCACATAGGGTTCGCGTGGCGGCAGGAGCTGGCCGTCGCGCTCCTGCTCTCCGCCACCTTCGCGCTGCTGCTCCGCCGTCGCACGGCCGCCGCCGCGGGGCGCGGGGACCGCGCGGGGCGGGCGCGCCCGGCGCTCCTCCCGGTCTCCCTGCTCGCGGCCTTCGTCGCGTGGGGCGCGGCCTCGGCCCTCTGGGCGACGAACGTCTTCGCCGCGCTCCACTACGCTCTCTCCTGGGTCTCGTACCTGCTCCTCTTCTCGCTGCTGGCACGCGCCTACGGGAGCCCGCGCGTGCTGCGCTGGGGGCTCGGGGCGCTCGGGCTCGTCCTGCTCGTCATCGGCGGGGCCAACGTCGCAGGGCACCTCGGCTCGGTCAACTCGCTGCTGCGCGCCAACGGGCTGGGCGAGCCGCTGGCCGTCTCCATCCCGCTGTTCGCGTCGCTGGCGCTCGGCCTGCGGCGGCGGCGCGCGGCACTCCTCTCCGGGCTCGTGGCCGCGCTCTCGTGGCTGGCCGTGCTCCAGATAGCGGAGCGCGCCGCGTTCATCGCGGTCTGCGCGGGGCTCTGCGTGCTGGCCGCGGCGATGCTCTTCTCGCCGCGCTTCCGACCCCGGACGCTCGCGCGCGTCGCGCTGCTCGGCCTCGCCTTCGCCGCGTGCCTCGCGGCGCAGTACGCGCCCACGCCCTTCGAGCAGAGCGCGCACCGGCCGGTGCTGGCGCGCCTCGGCGCGACCTCGGCCGACGACCTCAACGCCCGCGCGCGCTTCCTCTACTGGGGCGCGGCGCTGGAGATGTGGCGCGCTCGGCCGCTCTCCGGCGTCGGGGCGGGCGGCTACGGCGCAGCGCTGCCGGACGCGCGCGCGGCCTTCGCCGGACGACACCCGGGCTCGACGCTCACGGGCGTCAACGAGAAGTTCCTCAGCTCGGAGGCGCACAACGAGTACCTGCAAATGCTGGCCGAGCTGGGCGCGGTCGGCTTCGGACTGTTCGCCGCGTTCTGCGCGGCGCTCGTGCGCGCGGCGTGGCGCGCGCTGCGCGTCTCGCGCGGGCCTCTGGTGCCGGGCGCGGTGGCGAGCCTCGCGGTCTTCGCCGTCAGCTCGGGCGCGAGCGCCGTCTCGTTCCGCTGGATGGGGAGCGGCCTGATCTTCTTCTTCGCCGCCGCGCTCGTCGCGCGACGGGCGTCGTGCGACGGCGCGGACGCGGGGCGCGAATCGGAGAAATCCTCTTCGAGCCCCGCGCGGCTCTGCGACGCGCTGACGCGGCCGGCGCCCGCGCTCGGCCTTGCGCTCGCGCTGCTCGTCGCCTCGGTGATGGCGGCGCAAGCCGTGAGCGTGCAGCTCGCCGCCGCCGCGCAGATGTCCGCGGACGCCTCGCGCGCCGAGGGGCTCTTCCGCGCGGCGCTCTCCGTGAATCGGCTCAACCCGGCGACGCGCTACCAGTTCGGCACGTGGCTCTTCCACCGCGGCCGCGAGCGCGACGCGCTGCCGCACCTGCGCTACGCCGTCGAGCGCGGCTACAACACCTCGACCTGTTTCGCGTACCTCGCCGCCGCGGAGGCCGGCGCGGGCGACGAGGCGGCGGCCGAGCGGACGCTCCGCCGCGCCGTCGAGGTCTTCCCGCGCTCGGTCTTCCTGCGCGCGCGCCACGCCGCGGCGCTCGCCCGCACGGGGCGCGCCGCCGAGGCCGAGTTGGAAATGGCGGCCGCGCTCCTGCTAGACTCGCGTGCGGCGCGCGGCTGGCACGGCCTCATAAACGACGACATCGACGCGGCCTCCGAGGCCGCGCGCCGCGACCCGGGGGGCGTCGCCGCGCCGGGCGAGCTCGACCCCGACGACGCCGTCTTCGCCGTGCTCAAGGAGAACGAGAGGCGCTTCCCCGAGGCCGCCCGCACGGGCTGGCGCGCGCGCGTGCGCCGTAACTGAAAACCCCTTCCGACTGCACACGCCGATGGCCGAAGAGACGCTCGCGACCGACACCGAGGCCGCGCCCCGGCTCGCGCGCGAGGCCGCGAGGTCTTCGCGCGCGCCCGCGCGCGTCGCGGCGATAGCGCGCAACACCTTCCGCGAGGCCGTGCGCGACCGCGTCCTCTACAACCTCGTCCTCTTCGTGCTGATTCTGACGGGCGGCGCCGTCTTCCTCGGCTCGCTCTCCGCCGCGCAGGAGACGAAAATCATCGTGGACATGGGGCTTTCGGCGATGCTCCTGTTCGGCGTCTTCATCTCGATCTTCGTCGGCGTCGGCCTCGTCTACAAGGAGATCGAGCGGCGCACCATCTACGCCATCTTCGCCAAGCCGGTCGGGCGCGGCGAGTTCCTTCTGGGCAAGTACCTCGGGCTCGCGCTGACGCTCGCCGTCAACGTCGCGGTGATGGGCGCGGGCGTGTCGCTGGCGCTGCTCTACGTGCGCGGCGGCTGGGACCCGCTCGTGCTGCGCATCTGGCCGGCGGTCGGGCTGGTCTACGTCGAGCTGCTGATACTGGTCGCGTGGGCGCTCCTCTTCTCCTCGTTCTCGTCGCCGGCGCTCTCGGCGCTCCTGACCTTCGCCGTCTTCGTCATCGGCCACTTCAGCGCGGGGCTGAAGGGGATGGCGGCGGCGGCCGGCGGGGCTTCGGGCTACCTCTTCGCGGCGCTCTACTACGCCCTGCCGAACCTCTCCCACTACGCATACATCACGGCGGCCTCGCACGGGCGGACGCCCGGCTGGGCGGCGTTCGCGGGCGGCGTCCTCTACGGGCTCGCGTACTCGGCGGCGCTGCTCGCCGCCTCGGCGCTCGTCTTCAAGCGGCGGAACTTCAAATGAGCGCGACGCCGAAACAGCCCGCCACCCCCGCCGGGTCGCGCGCGGAGTCGGCGCGGCGCGAGAGAGCGCGCGACCGTCTGCTCGCGCTCGTCGTCGTCGCCGGGCTCGCCTCCTGCTTCGCGCTCTCGCGCCGGCTCGACGCGCGCCGCGCGGGCGAAGACCCTTTCGCCTCCTACGAGGAGGAGTACGTTAGCCCCGAGGCGGCGCGGCGCATGAGCCTCGGCTTCAACGGGCTCGCGGCCGACTGGTACTGGCTGCGCGCGCTCCAGTACGTCGGACACAAGGCCGAGGCGGCGCGCGGCCGCTTCACGCTCGACGACCTGAGCCCGCTCGGCCTGCGGGGACTGGCCGCGCTGCTCGACCGCTCGACGACGCTCGACCCGCAGTTCATGGGCGCCTACGAGTTCGGCGCCGTCGTCCTCCCCTCGGTGGACGGCGCGGCGGCCGTCCGCCTGCTGGAGAAGGGCATCCGCGAGAACCCCGCCGAGTGGCGGCTCTACCACCACCTCGGCTACATACACTGGCAGGCGGGGCGCTTCGCCGAGGCGGCCGGGGCGTACTCGGCCGGCTCGCGCGTCGCGGGCGCGCCGGCGTGGATGAGCGCGCTGGCCGCGCAGATGCACGAGCAGGGCGGCAGCCGGCAGGTGGCGCGTGAAATCTACCTGCGCACCTACCAGGAGGCGACCGACGGGCAGGTGCGGGCGCTCGCCGCCGCGCGCCTCGCGCAGCTCGACTCGCTCGCCGAGCGCGAGCGCATCGGCCGCGCGCTCTCCGACTTCCGCGCGCGCGCCGGGCGCTGCCCCGCGTCGTGGCGCGAGGCCGCGCCGCTGCTCTCGGCCGCGCGCCTGAGGCTCGACCCGTCGGGCGCGCCGCTCGACCCGTCGGGCGTGCCGTACGTTCTGGACCCGGCCTCCTGCGCGGCGCGGCTCGACGCGCGCTCGCGCGTCCCGCAGAACTGAGGAGTTGAGGAGTTGAAGAGATGACGCCAGCGGTCGAGATTGACGGGCTGACGAAGGACTACGAGGTGGGCTTCCTGCGCAAGCGCAGGGTGCGCGCGCTCGACGGGCTCACGCTCTCGGTCGGGCGCGGCGAAATCTTCGGCTTCCTCGGCGCCAACGGCGCGGGCAAGACGACGACCATCAAGCTGCTCATGCGCCTCATCTACCCGACCTCGGGCGGCGCGCGCATACTCGGCCGCGACATCGGCGACACCTCGATGCACGCAGGGATCGGCTACCTGCCGGAGCAGCCCTACTTCTACGACTACCTGACGGCGCGCGAGCTTCTGGAATACTGCGCCGAGCTGTTCGGCTTCGCGCGCGCCGAGCGGAGGCGCCGGGCGGCCGACCTCCTCGCGCGCGTGCGGCTCGAAGATAAGTCCTGGGACAAGCAGTTGCGGAAGTTCTCGAAGGGGATGCTCCAGCGCGTCGGGCTCGCGCAGGCGCTCGTCAACGACCCGGCCGTGGTCTTCCTCGACGAGCCGATGTCGGGGCTCGACCCCGTCGGCCGCCGCGAGGTGCGCGACCTCATCGCCTCCTTGCGGGCGACGGGCACCACCGTCTTCTTCTGCTCTCACATCCTCTCCGACATCGAGGTGCTCTGCGACCGCGCGGCCGTGCTGCGCAAAGGTCGCCTCGCGCACGTCGGCACGCTGGAAGAGCTGCGCGCTCGCGGCGGCGACCGCCCCGTCGAGGTCGTGCTGGCCGTGGCAGACCCGGCGCGCGTCGAGTCGGCGCTCGCGGGCCACGCCTCCGCGCGGCTGACGGCCACGCCCGGCGGCGCGCGCGTCGAGGTGCCGACCGAAGCGGAAGTGGACGAAGTGCTCCGCGCCGCCCGCGCCTCAGGCGCCCGCCTCGTCGCCGTCCAGCAGGTCGGCAACCCGCTCGAAGAGCTGTTCGTGAGTGAGCAGTTTGGAGAAAGCAGTAGACAGTAGACAGTAGGCAGTAGACAGTAGAAAAACAGAGGCGGCGCGTCCCGGCTGATGCTCAGGACGCGCCGCCCGTTCTTTACCTACTGTCTACTGTCTACTGTCTACTGCCTACTGCTTAAACCTCACGCCGGTCAGCTCAAGCTTCAACTGAGCGGGGCGGTTGTCGGGCGGGAAGTTGATGCCGATGGCGGGCGCGGCCGTCTTGTTCGTCTCTATCTCCTCCTCGGCGACGTAGGTGCGCTCGCGGATGGTCTTGCCCTGTAGGTCGAGCCCGGCGGCGCGGAACTCCAGCCCGTTGACGACGCGCCCCGTGAAGTTGCGCACCGTCGGCTTCATCGTCACGACGTAGTTGCCGAGGGCGTTGGCGCCGATGGTCGCGTCCTCGTCCGGGTCGAAGTCCACGACGAGCTTGTCGCCGGGGAAGCCCGCCTCGCCCGGCCGGACGGCGTTCGCCAGGCGCTCCTCGCCCGGCTTCACGGTCGGCTGCCTCGTCATGTAGACGAGCCCGAGCACGAGCAGCCCCGCGAGCGCCGTCACCGCGAGGTAGATGACCGCGCGCGACTTGTCCGGCTCCTCGCGCCTTTCGCCGAACGAGGCCATCGGCACCGCGCGCGGCGTCTCGGCCGGCGCCGCGAGCGCCGCCTGCGCGCCCCCGGCCCCCTTCCCGCAGTGCGGGCAGAAGCCCTGCCCTCCCTCGATCTCCTTACCGCAGTTCTCGCAGCGAATCACGGCCCTTCACAGTCCTCCGTCAAAGTTTGTCAGACGGCGCGCAGGCGGCGCGGCGGCTCCTCCGCCTGCGGGCGCTCGGCGACGAGCGAGCCGGTGCCCGTGCGCGGCGCGGCCTCGCGCGGCCAGGTGATGCGGAAGCGGCTGCCCTCGTTCTGCCGGCTCTCGACCTTGATCTCGCCGCCGAGCAGCTCGACGATGCGGCGCGTGATGGCGAGCCCGAGGCCCACCCCGTTGTAGGAGCGCGTCAGCCGGTCGTCCACCTGCCGGAAGCCGTCGAAGATGTAGGCCAGCGCGTCGCTCGAAATCCCGATGCCCGTGTCCGTGACTTCAATATACCACCGCTCCTCCCCCTCGGCGCCCGCCGTCACCGACACGCCCCCGGCCGCCGTGAACTTCAGCGCGTTCGAGACGAGGCACGAGACGACCTGCGTCAGCTTCCGCCGGTCGGTGCTCACCACGCCGACCTCCGGCGAGACCTCGACCTTGAGCCCGATGTTCTTCTCGCGCGCCTCCGTCTCGAAGCCGCGCGCGACCGACTCGATGACCTCGCCGGGCGCGAGCCTTTCGAGGTAGAGCCCCGAGCGGCCCGACTCCAGGCGGGAGTAGTCGAGCATGTCGTTGACCATTTCGAGCAGCGCGCGGCCGTTGCGCTCCATGCGCCCGAGGGCGTCGGCCTGGAGCGGCGCGAGCGGCTGGCCCGGGTCGCGCGAGAGCAGTTGGCAGAGCCCGATGATGACGTTCAGCGGCGTGCGCAGCTCGTGGCTCATGTTGGCGACGAAGGCCGACTTCAGGCGGTCGTGCTCGCGCAGGCGGTCGTAGGCGGCGAGCATCTCGTCGTGCTTGCGCACGTCGTCCGTGATGTCGCGGAAGACGGCGACGACGCCCTCGGCGCGCCCGCCCTCGCCGCGCAAAGGCGTCGCGCTCACGGAGAGGACGCGCTCCTCGCCGTCGCGCCGGACTATCTTGTACTGCTCGGCCGAGACGTGCTCGCCGCCCGAGAGAGCGCGGCAGACCGGCGTCTCCTCGGCCGGCAGCACGCGCCCCGCGGCGTCCCTCAGCGTCATGTCCACGATGAGCGCCTTGACGCCCCCGTCGAACTCGCCCTCGCGCCGGCCGAGGACGCGCGCCGCCGCGCGGTTCAGACGGTAGCGCCCCGCGCTGTCCACGATGACGACGCCCTCGTCCATCTGGTTGATGACGCTCGCCAGCTCGGCCGCGCGCGACTTCTCGGCGGCGAAGGCCGCGGTCGCCAGGCGCTCGGCGCGCACGCGCTTCGAGACCTCCGAGAGGATGAGGATTAGATCGCCGCGCCCCTCCGTTTGTTCCGTCACGGGCCAGATAGTCACGTCCCAGAACTTCTGCGCTTCGTTCTCGCCCGTGTTCTCGACGGCGGCGCGCCCGCGGTCGTCAACACCCGCGAGCCTGAGCGGCAGCCCGTAGTTGACGAAGGCGCGCCGCGTGCGCCGCACGTCCTCGACCACGTCGGAGAGGACGGCGAGGCCCGCGGCCGAATCGTAGAGCCCGTGCCCCGTCAGCTCCGCCGCGCCGCGTCCGGCCATGCGCGCGAAGGCCGCGTTGACCTTGCGCACGAAGAGCTTCGCGTCCAGGACGACGACGCCGAGCGGCAGGCTGTCGAGCACCTCGCCGATGAAGGCGCTCTGCTGCTTGACGGCGTCGAACTTCGACTCAAGGCTCTCGGCCATCGCGTTGAAGCTGGCGGCGAGCGAGCCGACCTCGTCTTCCGTCTCGACCGGCGCGCGCTCGTTCAGGCGCCCCTCGCCGAGCGCGGAGGCCGAGTCGGCGAGGCTCCTGATGGGCTTCGTGAAGCGCCCGACGGCCCACCACGCGAGCAGGAAGGAGGCGGCCAGCGTCAGCACCCACGCGGACGCGAGCAGCAGCAGAGACTTCCCGCCCGGCGTCCCCTCGGGGGCGGGCACGCCGGCCGCCACGCTCCAGCCCGTCGGCTGCGTGCGCGTGACGACGGTGACGCGGCTCACGCCGTCGCTCCAAAGCTCTTGGCTGGCGCGCTCGGGAAGCTGCGTCGGCACGGGCGCGGGCGCGCCCGCGCGCAGCGGGACGGCGCGACCCTGCGCGTCGTAGACGGCGACGGCCGCCTGCGTGCCCGGCCGCGCGCGCCGCGTCAGCCGCGTGTAAAGCTCGCGCGCGTCCGACTGCGTGAGCGAGCGCGGCTCGGCGGCCTGCGCCCCGTGCGACTCTATCCAGGATTCGAGCGCGCCGGCGGCCGCCTCGGCCTCGACGCGCGCGACCGCGGCCGACTGGTCGTTGAGACTCTTGCGGTAGCTGTAGAGCTGGTAGAGGCCGACGATGAGCAGGGGCAGCGAGAGCACCGCCAGCATGAGCAGTAGTCTGGTGCGTACGTCGAGCGCGCCCTGCCGACGCTTC
Source organism: Pyrinomonadaceae bacterium (assembly GCA_036389815.1). Classification (GTDB taxonomy): domain Bacteria; phylum Acidobacteriota; class Blastocatellia; order Pyrinomonadales; family Pyrinomonadaceae; genus QHXN01. The sequence goes on from DASVWB010000001.1 coordinate 42,393, forward strand.
CAACCCCTCATCCGTTCACCTTCCAGCGCCAAGATTCAGCCCCCCCGCCTGCGCCGCGGAGGCGGCCAGACCGTCCCCCGGGTCGGGATGACGGGTCGCAGACTCACCGCGTAGACGAGTATCGCCTCGGCGATCAGCTCGTCGAAAAAAAGCCGCGTCCGCCGCAGCGCGTCGCGTAAGCCCCGCGCCGGCTCCGCGCCCGCGTAGGCGGGCAGCTCCTGCCAAAGAAACTCGCACAGAGTATCCCGCAAAAGCATCAACTCGCGTGCCACTTCGTCTATCAGCGCCCCCTGCTGAAAGCGCGTCTGCGCGAAGCCCCGGAGCCTGCGCGCCCCCTCGCATATCTCCTCGCGCTCGGCGCGCTCGTCGAGCAGGTACCCTAGCTCTTCGAGCACGTCCGGGACGTGCCCGACAAGCTCGCGGAATGTGAGCAGTGTGGCGAGGTCGGTGCGCCGGTCGGCGTAGACCTCGTCAACCCACGCGCGCGTCAGGGGGCCGAGCTGTTGGCGGAAGAGTGACGAGAACCGTCTGGGCATGGGAGAAGCTGTCAGCATTCGGCGGCGGCTTTCAGCTTAAAGGCTGTGGCTTCCGACCGTCCGAATTTAGTTTTAAGCGTTCGGCTTTTGTGTTCACGAAGCGTCCGCTTCAAGAAGAACGTGAACTTCGGGGGCGGGCCAAACACTTCCCGCGGGAGTTAATCAAAGCCCAACACCGCGCCGTCCGAAAGCCGACGGCCTCGAAAGCTATTTCGCCGTCAGCCGGTCGAGGAGCTGGACGAGCTGGTCGAAGTCAATCGGCTTGGTGACGTACTCGTTGCAGCCGGCGGCGAGCGCCTCGGCGTGGAAGTCTGCCGAGTCGTGCGCCGAGACGGCGACGATGGGCACTTTCTGTAGCCCGTCCTGCGCGCGTATGCGGCGCGTGGCGGCCAGCCCGTCAAGCTGCGGCAGACTCAAGTCCATCAGGATTATGTCGGGGTGGTAACTGGTCGCCGACTCGACCGCCTGGTTGCCGTTGACCGCCTCGACCACGCGGTAGCCGCTCATTTCGAGTAAACGCCTCATCATGAAACGGTTATCCTCAAAATCCTCGACCACCAGAACGGTCGGCCGCGTCTCGTCGCTCTGCTCCATGCCGCCCCCTGACTCCTGCTCCCCGTCCAGCGTTAGAACACCCATCAAGAGCACCCCCACGTACGACTAGCAAACACTCAATTTTTTTGTTAAGATGCGCATCGAAACGCGACACAAAAAACAACGAGACTTGGGTTTAATCAGTACATGACCCGAGCGTACCCGACGCCTTCCGCCAGCCAGACCTCTTCCCGGCGGAAGGCCGGACAGGCGGCATGAAGCCTTTAAAAACCGAATTACAAGACGCTGAGACGCTGCGCGACCTCGGCAGCGCCTCCGTGCAGATAGTACACGACCTCAAGAATCAGTTGAATGGTCTCAAACTCTATGCCACGTTCCTGCGCAAGCGCATGGAGAAGGCCGAGCGGCCGGCCGACGAGCAGGAGACCCTTGCGAAGCTGATTTCGGGGCTTGAGCGCGCGGCCTCGGACATGAACGTGCTGGTGCGCTTCGGGCGACCCGTCGAGCTGCGCCGCCAGCCGGGGACGGACCTCGGGCGACTGGTCGAGGAGGCGGCCGAGGGCGAGGGGGTCGAGGCGGAGGGCGGCCCGTTCGAGGGCGAGTTCGACCCGGCGCTGCTCGGCGAGGCGCTGAAGAGCATCACGGCCGGGGCGCGGGGCGACGGGGCGGACGGCGGCGGCGGCGCGACGCGCGTGCGGGTCAGTGGCGACGGCCCGGGGCACGCGCTGGTCGAGTGGGTCGGGGCGGCGGCGCTGGCGGAGGGCGAAGACCCTTTCCGCAGTCTGGCCGGCGCGACGGGGCTGCGGATGGCGCTCGCCGCGCGCATCGTGCGCGCGCACGGCGGCGAGGTCTCGCACGACCCCGGCCGCCTGAGCGCGCGCCTGCCGCTGCGGGCGAGTTAAGAGACTGAGCGCTGAACTCTGAACTGAAAAACAGCTCTTCCCGACAGTTCGACGTTCATCGTTCCGAGTTCATCCTTTCTGACAGGGGGAGACGAAGTGGAACGTAAGGAAGTACGCATTCTGGTGGTAGACGACGAGCCGCTGATGGCCGACTCGCTCAAGCAGAATCTGGTCGAGGAGGGCTACACCGTGGACACGGCCGGCAACGGCGCGCAGGCCGTGGAGCTGTTCGACGGGAGCGGGCACCACCTCGTCGTCTGCGACCTCCAACTGCCCGACAGGGACATGAACGGGATGGACGTGCTGCGCCACATCAAGGAGACGCGCCCCTCCACCGAGGTCATCATGATGACGGGCTACGGCACGTACGAGCGCGCCGTGGAGGCCATCAAGGCCGGCGCGTACTCGTTCCTCCCGAAGCCCTTCGACTTCGAGGTGCTGCTGCCGCAGGTCGAGAAGGCTCTGGAGCGGCGCGACCTGCTCGACCAGACCTCGATGATGCGCCAGCGCCTCGCGCAGCGCACCGAGTACTTCAACATCATCGGCTCGTCGAAGGAGATGCAGACCATCTACGAGACCATCGAGTCGGTGGCGAAGTCGGACGCCAACGTCCTCATCGTCGGCGAGTCGGGCACGGGCAAGGAGCTGATCGCCAACGC
>DASVWB010000002.1:0-2892 GCA_036389815.1 Pyrinomonadaceae bacterium
CGCGACGCCAGCGCCGGCGCGGAATGAAATGGAGCGCTACGGCGCGCTGAAGTTGCTTACTTCTTCCTGTCGCCGAACTTCTTCCTGGCGAAGCCGCGGCGGCGCTCAAGGATCGCAATGTCCCCGTTGACCTCGACCCACGGCATAAGCCTTCTGACTTGGTTGAAGTAATAGACCGTCATCTCGATGTCTGTGTGACCGATGCGGCTCATCACTTCGAGCGCGCTCTTCCCCTGCTCAATCTGGCTGAGGATGAAGGCGTAGCGGAAGGTGTGCGGCGTCACGGGGCAGTGAACGCCGATTGATTCGCAGTGGGCCTTGAGCCACTTGCAGAACTCCCCGGCGTTGAGCGGCCGGCGCGTGCGCGATTTGAAGAAGCGGCCCCGGAAGAGGTGCCAGCGCACGCGGAATCTGTGCAGGTCGTCGGCGAGCTCGTCACTGACAATCACGGCCCGCTCCGCGGCCTCGCTCTTCGTGCCCCTGATGATGAGCACGGCGCCGTGCTCGGTGCGCTCGATGTCCTCAACGTTGAGCGCGAGCGCTTCGCTGATGCGAGCGCCCGTCTCGTAGAGCACGCGCACGATTAAATAATCCTGCTCTCGCGTGCGCGCGCGGCCGGGGCTGGCCGTCGCGGCGCGCTCCGCGAGCGTCGAGAGAATCCGGCGCGTCTCCTCGGCGGTCGGGAGCGCGCGATGCATGGGGCGGCGTGACTGCTTCGGCGCCCGGTGCCGGCAGTTGGTGTGGTGGTTCCGACAGAGCCAGTTGCCGAAGGTGGCGAGGCGCGCGAGGTGGGCGCGCGCCGTCGAGGTCGCCCACGTCGGCGGGAAGTGGGCTGCGAACATGCCCAGCAGGTCGATGGAGTTGAAGTCCGCGAGGTCGAGCCCCGTGCGCTCCAGCACCGCGAAGGTCAGAGCGTAAAGCCGGAGCGTGTGAGGCGACGCCCCTTCAAGCTCGCGCTCGTCGAGGAAGATTGAAGCTAAACGGCTGAGGTTTTTTTGTCCATAACAGGTGAGTCCTTCGTGTGAGTTTGTATCCCCAGCTTCCCCTACAGAAACTGTGGAAAAGTTGTCGAAAGCTTATCGGCAAGTCGAGCCCGGCCGCGCCGGAGTAAAAGTTAACAAAAACGCTCGGGCCCGCCGCCCGTTTTAGAACTCCTCGGCGGCGCTGCCGGTCTCCTGCAAGTCGTCCCAGTGGTTGACGGTCTCGAAGGCGCGGGCGAGCACGGGGCGCGGGCGCGCGCCGTCGGCCTGTCCGATGAAGCCTTCGCGTTCGAGGCCGTCGAGGATGGCGGCGGCGCGGCCGTAGCCGATGCGCAGGCGGCGCTGGAGCACGGAGGTCGAGGCGCGCTTCATCTCGCAGCAGATGCGCAGAGCCTGCTCGAACAACTCGTCGCGCTCGCCGCCTCCGCCCTCGCCGTTCGCCGATTCCTCGTCCGACTGCGTGATGGTCTCGTCGTAGACGGGGGCGCCGCCCTGCGCCTTGATGTGCGCGACGATCTTGGCGACCTCGTTCTCGTCGAGGTACGCGCCGTGGACGCGCAGCAGGCGCGAGGTGCCGGGCGGGAGGAAGAGCATGTCGCCGCGACCCAAGAGCTGCTCCGCGCCGTTGGCGTCGATGATGGTGCGCGAGTCCACCTTCTGCGAGACGCGGAAGGCGATGCGCGAGGGGAAGTTGGCCTTAATCAGCCCGGTGATGACGTCAACGCTCGGGCGCTGCGTGGCGAGGACGAGGTGGATGCCGACGGCGCGCGCCATCTGCGCCAGACGGGTGATGGCCTCTTCCACGTCCGCGCCGCAGGTCATCATCAGGTCGGCCAGCTCGTCGATGATGATGACGATGTAGGGCAGGGTCTTCCAAGGCTGGCCCTCCTCGTCGAAGTCGAGCACGTTGTTGCGCCGCTCGACCTCGTGGTTGTAGCCGTCTATGTTGCGTACGCCCCACTGCGCGAGCTGCTTGTAGCGCTGCTCCATCTGCCCGACGGCCCACTTCAGGGCGTTGGCCGCCTTCTTCGGCTCGGTGATGATGGGGGTGGCGAGGTGCGGGATGTCCGCGTAGAGGCCCAGCTCCAGCCGCTTCGGGTCGATCATGATGAACTTCACCTCGTCGGGGCGCGCCTTGTAAAGGATCGAGACGACGAGCGAGTTCAGGCAGACCGACTTGCCGGTGCCGGTCGCGCCGGCGATGAGCAGGTGCGGCATGCGCGTGAGGTCGGCCGTGTAGTTGATGCCGTCGATGGTCTTGCCCAAGGCGAGCGTGAGCTTCGACCCGGACTCGCGGAACTGGCGCGACTCCAGGACCTCGCGCATGAAGATGGTCTCGCGCTCGGGGTTCGGCACCTCGATGCCGACGTGCGGCTTGCCGGGCAGTCGGTCGATGCGGATCGACTCGGCTTCGAGCGCGATGCAGAGGTCGTCAACCAGCCCCGTGACGCGCGAGTACTTGACGCCGGGGTCGGGCTTGAACTCGTAGGTGGTGACGACCGGGCCGGGGCAGATGTGTTTGATCTGGCCGGTGACGTTGAACTCCTTGCACTTCTCGGCGACGCGCTGCGCGATCTGCAAAAGCTCCTCGTCGGCCTGCTCGCGGCGCGGCGGCGCGGGGTTGAGGAACTCCATCGGGGGGAAGGCGTAGTCGAGGAGCGGCGCGGCCGCGTTGACCTTCGCTTTGCGGGGCGCGGCCGCGGCGGCGTCCGCCGTCGCCGGGATGTTGCGCTCGAAGGGGAGGACTTCGTCATCCTTCGGCTCCGTGCGCACGACGGCCGCGGTGGACATCATCTCGGAGACGTCGGGCGCGCCGCCGCCGCGCGCCGGCCTGCGGGGCGAAACCTCCTCGGCCTCTTCGTAGGGGGGCGAGGGGGAGACGCGCCGCGCGGCCGCGGCGTCGCCGGCGGCC
>DASVWB010000003.1:0-11320 GCA_036389815.1 Pyrinomonadaceae bacterium
GCCCGACCACATGGACAGGTACGAGACGTTCGCGGACTACGGCGCGGCCAAGCACCGCATCTTCCGCAACCAGACCTCGGCCGACGTGGCGATACTCAACGCGGACGACCCCGTCGTCTCCTCGTGGGCGCGCGGGCTCGACGCGCACGTCACGATGTTCAGCACCGCGCGCGAGCTGGACGAGGGGCTCTTCCTGCGGGGCCGGGAGCTGGTGGCGCGCACGTGGTCGGGCGAGCGCGTCTTGATGACGCGCGACGAGATGCAGTTGAAGGGCGTGCACAACGTGCAGAACGTCCTGGCCGCGCTCGCCGCGGGGCTGGCCTGCGGCGCCGGCCCCGACTCGATGCGCGAGACCGTCGGGCGGTTCGCGCCGGTCGAGCACAGGCTGGAGCGCGTGGCCGAGGTCGGCGGCGTCACCTTCTACAACGACTCGAAGGCGACGAACGTGGACGCGGCCGTGAAGGCCGTCGAGGCGCTCGCCGAAGAGCCCGGCCGCATCGTGCTCGTCCTCGGCGGCCGCGGCAAGAACGCGCCCTACGCGCCGCTCGCCCCGCTGCTCCGGATGAAGGCGCGCGCCGTCGTCACGCTCGGCGAGGACGCGGGGCGCATCGAGTCGGAGCTGGCTGAGTCCGCGCCGTCGCTCGCGCGCGCCGCCGACATGGCCGAGGCCGTCCGCCTCGCGTACCGCGAGGCCGAGCCCGGCGACGTGGTGCTGCTCGCCCCGGCCTGCGCCAGCTTCGACATGTTCCAGAGCTTCGAGCACCGCGGGCGCGTGTTCAAGGAAGAGGTGGAGAGGCTGAGGGGTTCGGAGGTCGGGAGCCGGAGGTCGGAAGACAAGCACGCGCTTCCTTCGTGCTGAACGCCGACTACTGACTACTGTTTTTATGGCTCGGAAGCTACAGGCAGACGAATGGCTCTTCGCGGGCGTGGTGGCGCTGGCGCTGTTCGGCGTCATCATGGTCTACAGCGCGTCGGCCGTCGTCGCCGTGGGCGAGCACCACAGTCAGTACTTCTACGTCGTGCGGCAGGGCGTGTGGACGCTCACGGGGCTGCTGGCGATGTGGGGCGGGATGCGTTTCGACTACGGGCGGCTGCGCAGCCCGAAGGTCGCGTACGGGCTGCTCGCGCTGACGTTCGTGCTGCTCGTCGCCGTCTTCGCCTTCCCGCCCATCAACGGCGCGCGGCGCTGGATACGGTTCGCGGGCTTCTCGCTCCAGCCCTCCGAGATGTCGAAGCTCGCGCTGGCGATCTTCCTCGCGCGCTTTCTGGAGCGGCGCGCGGGGCGCGAGGGCGACTTCTGGGCGACCTTCGTGCCGGCCGTCTTCGTGACGGGCGTGCTCGCACTGCTCGTCGTGGCCGAGCCCGACCTCGGCACCTCGATGATGCTCGCGGTCGTCTGCGTGGGCGTGCTCTTCACGGCGGGCGCGAGGCTCAGGCACATGGCGCTGGCGGCGGCGCCGGCGCTGGCGGGCGTCGTCGGGCTGCTCCTGTTCGTGCCGTGGAGGCTGAAGCGCGTGCTGGTCTTCCTGGACCCCTGGGCCGACCCGCAGGGCTCCGGCTATCAGGTCGTGCAGTCTTTGATGGCGGTCGGCTCGGGCGGCGTGCACGGGCTGGGGTTCACCCAGGGGAGGCAGAAGATGTTCTTCCTCCCGTTCGCGCACTCGGACTTCATCTTCGCGGTGGTGGGCGAGGAGCTGGGGCTCTTCGGGGGGCTCGCGGTCGTGGCGCTCTTCGGGCTCTTCCTGTGGCGCGGGATGCGTGCGGCGCTCGGCGCGCCCGACAGGTTCGGGATGCTCCTGGGCGTCGGCATCGTGACCGGCATCGTCGCGCAGGCGCTCTTCAACATGAGCGTCGTGCTCTCGATGCTGCCGACGAAGGGCATCCCGCTGCCGTTCATCTCCTACGGCGGCTCGTCGCTGGTGCCGACGCTCTTCGCGGTCGGCGTGCTGCTGAACATCTCGCAGCACAGGAGCGCGGGGACGAGCGTCCCGTTCTTCGAAGGGGGCGCGGAGGCCGCGAGGGGCGCGGCGTCGAAGAGGGCCCCGGCCCCCGGCGTCTCTGCGACGCGCGCCCTGCTACAGCGCGTCGGGGCGCGGGGGTAGACCGGATGCGCGTGCTCATCGCGGCGGGCGGGACGGGCGGGCACATCTACCCGGGCGTCGCCGTGGCCATGGAGGTGATGCGCCGCGACCCGGCTTCGGTCGTCCGCTTCGTCGGCACGGCGCGGGGGCTGGAGACGCGGCTCGTGCCGCAGGCGGGGTTCGAGCTTTCGCTCATTGAATCGGCGGGGCTGAAGAACGTCGGGGCGGCGGGGAAGCTGAAGGGGCTGCTCGTGCTCCCGAAGAGCTTCCTCGCGGCGCGGCGGCTCGTGAAGGAGTTCCGCCCCGACGTCGTGGCGGGCGCGGGCGGTTACGTCTCGGGGCCCGTGCTGTTGACGGCGGCGCTGATGCGGGTGCCGACGCTCGTGATGGAGTCGAACGCGCTGCCGGGCTTCACGAACCGCAGGCTCGCGCGCTTCGTGGACGCGGCGGCCGTCTCGTTCGAGGAGTCGCTGCCGCACTTCCGCGGCAAGGGCGTCGTGACGGGGAACCCCGTGCGCCGCGAGTTCTTTGAGATTCGGGGGAAGGCGCGCGACCCGCGCCGCTTCTCGCTGCTCGTCTTCGGCGGCTCGCAGGGCGCGCGCGCCATCAACGAGGCGGTCGTCGCGGCGCTCCCGCTGCTCGAACGCCACCGCGAGGCGCTGAGCGTCGTCCACCAGACGGGCGAGGCCGACTTCGAGAAGGTGTGCGCCGGCTACGAGGCCGCAGGGTGGGCGGGGCGCGCCGACGTGCGCAAGTACATCGACGACATGGTCGCGAGCTTCGCGGAGAGCGACCTCGTCGTCTGCCGCGCCGGGGCGACGACGACGGCCGAGCTGATAGCCGCCGGCAAGGCTTCGCTCATGGTGCCGTTCCCCTTCGCGGCGGACGACCACCAGCGCAAGAACGCCGAGGCGCTGGAGCGTGCCGGGGCCTCCCGCATGGTCTTGCAGCAGGACGCGACCGGCGAACGGCTCGCGCGGGAGGTCGGCGAGCTGATCGAAGACCCCGACCGCGTCACCCGCATGGAAGAGGCCGCGCGCTCGCTCGCGCGCGGCGACGCGGCGGCCGCCGCGGTCGATCTGATGGAGAGGCTGGTTAGCAAAAGGAAGTAGTTAGTCCGATTTTATGTTCCGTCGTATCCAACACGTTCACTTCGTCGGCGTCGGCGGCATAGGCATGTCCGGCATCGCGGAGGTGCTTTTGAACATGGGCTTCCGCGTGTCGGGGTCCGACCTGCGCCGCTCGGACGTGACGACGCGGCTCGAAGCGCTGGGCGCGAAGATTTACGAGGGGCACGCGGCCGAGCACGTCTCGGGCGCGCACGTCGTCGTCCGCTCGACGGCCGTGCGCGGCGACAACCCGGAAGTTTTAGAAGCCCGCCGGCGCTCCATCCCCGTCATCCCGCGCGCGGAGATGCTGGGCGAGCTGATGAGGCTGAAGCCGCACACGGTCGCCGTCGCCGGCTCGCACGGGAAGACGACGACGACCTCGATGGTGGCGACCGTGCTGGCGCACGCCGGGCTCGACCCGACGGTCGTCGTCGGCGGCGTCGTCGGCGCGATGGGCTCGAACGCGCGTTTGGGGAAGAGCGACCTGATGGTGGTCGAGGCCGACGAGAGCGACCGCTCCTTCCTGATGCTCTCGCCGACCTTCGCCGTCGTCACCAACATCGACCGCGAGCACATGGACTCCTACGCCGACATGGACGACGTGCGGAAGTCCTTCGCCGACTTCGTCAACAAGGTGCCGTTCTACGGCGCGTCCGTGCTCTGCCTCGACGACCCACACGTGCAGGCGGTCATCCCCGAGGTCGTCCGCCGCCGCATCACCTACGGGCTTTCGGCGCAGGCCGACATCGCCGCGCGCGAGGTGCGCTACGACAAGCAGTTCGGCTCGGTCTACCAGGCGCGCCTGATGGGCGAGCCCGTCGGCGAAGTGAGCCTGCGCGTGCCGGGGCTGCACAACATCTACAACTCGCTGGCGGCCATCGCCATCGGGCTGGAACTCGAAGTGCCGTTCGCGACGATTACCAGGGCGTTGGGGGAGTTCGCCGGCGTCCAGCGCCGCTTCCAGTTAAAGGGCGAGGCCGCGGGCGTCATCGTCGTGGACGACTACGGCCACCACCCGACCGAGATACGGGCCACCCTCGTCGCGGCGAAGCTCGGCGCGGCCGGCCGGCGCATGGTCGTGCTCTTCCAGCCGCACCGCTACACGCGGACGCAGGACTTGATGGACGAGTTCGCGCGCTCCTTCAATAACGCGGACGTTTTGATGGTCGCGGACGTCTACGCCGCGAGCGAGCAGCCCATCGAAGGGGTGAGCGGCGAGGCCCTGGTCGAGGCCGTCCGGCGCTTCGGCCACAAGGACGTGCGCTACGCCGGCCCGGTGGACGAGGCGTCGCGCGCCCTGCTCGAAGAGGTGCGCGAGGGCGACATGGTCATCACGCTCGGCGCGGGCAACGTCTACCGCGCCGGCGAGCAGTTGGTCGAGCTTCTGAGGGAGCGCGGGGGGGAGCCGGAGGCGACGGCCGGATGACACGTTCCGCCGCCGCACGGCATTCAGAGTCGATGAGCGAAGAGCGGCACACGCCCGACGCCGGGAACCGGGACGCGCAGGTCGAAGAGATGGCGCGCCGCGCGGGCGTGCGCGCCGAGCGCGGCCGGCGCTTCGCGGAGCTGACATCGCTGCGCGTCGGCGGCCCCGTAGACTGGCTCCTGATTCCCGAGACCGAGGAGCAGGCGGCGGCGGTCGTCGGCTCACTCGAAGAGGCGGGCGTCGCGTGGCGCGTGCTCGGCGCGGGCAGCAACGTGCTGGCCGACGACCGCGAGCACCGCTACGTGGTCGTCTCGACGCGCGAGGTCAAGGGCGCGGCGCGCTTCGGCGGCGAGCGCGTCTCCGTGAGCGCAGGCTTCTCGCTCCCGCGCCTGTGCGTCGAGGCCGCGCGCCACGGGCTCTCCGGCATCGAGGGCTTGGGCGGCATCCCCGGCACCGTCGGCGGCGCGCTCTGGATGAACGCGGGCGCGTACGGGCACGAGATAGGGCAGGTGGTCGAGACGGTGCGCGTCGCGCGTGGCGGCCGGATAGTCGAGGTGCCCGGCTCGGAGGTGACGTGGGACTACCGCCACACCTCTTTCAAAGAGGGCGAGTTGCTGCTCGGCTGCACGCTCAGGCTCAGGCCCGACGACCCCGAGAAGATTAAAGAGCGGATGGAGGAGGCCAAGCGGAAGCGCTTCGCCACGCAGCCGCACGGCGCGCGCTCGGCCGGCTGCTTCTTCAAGAACCCGCCGGGGTCGGGGCTGAGCACGGGCCGGATGATTGACGAGATGGGGATGAAGGGCGAAAGGCGCGGCGGCGCCGTCGTCTCGCCCGTCCACGCCAACTTCATCGTCACCGAGGGCGAGGGCGCGCGCGCCTCGGACGCCTACGCCCTCGCCGAGGAGATACGCGAGCGCTTCCGCCGCGAGCACGGGATAGAGCTGGAGTACGAGGTCGAGCTTTGGGGCGCGGGGCCGGAGGCGTCGCGGGCGGAGGGGGGCGCGGAGGCGTTCGTCGGGACGAAGGGCATGGCAGGCAGCGGGGGGGAGAACCAGTGAGGGAGCAGGTCATCACGCCGCGCGCGGGGCGCGTCGCGGCCAAGGGGCGCGGCGCAGTCTCCGTGCAGCGGCCGAACACGCGCAAGGCGTCGAAGGACTCGCGGCAGGGGGCTTTCGACTGGAAGTCCGCGCTCGCCTACTTCCCTGCGGTGCTCAAGGCCGTGCTCGCCGTCTCGCTCGGCCTGCTCGCCTACCTCGGCTACCGCACGGCCGTCGCCGCCCCGTTCTTCAAGGTGCGGACGGTGGACGTGGCCGGCGCGTCGCGCGCCTCGCGCGAGGAGATACGCGCGTCCGTGCTGCGGCTCTCGAACGCGGGCGTGTGGCGGGCCGACCTCGACGCGATAGCGAAGGAGCTGAGGGAGCTGCCCTGGGTGCGCGACGCGGTGGTGACGCGCGTGCTGCCCGGCGGACTGCGCGTGCGCGTCACGGAGCGCGAGCCGCGCCTCATCGCGCGCGCCTCGACGGGCCGGCTCGTCTGGGTGGACGACGACGGCGTGTCGCTCGGCGCGGCCTCGCCGGGCGAGGACGACTTCTTCGTCCGCGGACTCGAAGACGGGCGCACGCCCGAGGCCGTCAGGCACAACCGCGCTCGCGTCGGCGCGGCGCGCGACCTCGCGCGCGAGTGGGCGCAGGCGGGGCTGACCCGGCGCGTCAGCGAGCTGAACCTCGAAGACCTCGACGACGTGCGCGTGCAGCTCGCCGGCCAGGACGCGGCGGTCGAAGTCCGCCTCGGCCGCGAGGACTTCGCCAAGCGCTTCCGCCAGGCGCTCGAAGTCCTCGACGCGCAGCGCCTGACGCCGCGCGGGCCCTACGTCACCTACGTGGACGTTTCGCAGGGCAAGCGCGCCGTCGTCGGCACGGGCTCGACTCCGCAGTACCGCCCCGAAGAGGGCGCGGCGCCCGCGGCGCCTGTCGCCCAGGCCGACGCGCAGCCCGCCGCCGCCGCGCCCCGCGCGGCCACACCCGCGGCCGCGCGCCCGGCCGCGAAGGAGGAGCGCAAGGCGACGGCCGCGCGCCGCAACGACGCGAAGCCGGAAGTGAAGAAGGCCGAGGCGCCGCGCGCGAGCCCCGCCGTGCGGCCGCGCCGCGTCGGCTGACGCGTGCCGGGAAGTTTTGAGCAGGAAACCCCCGAAGTGAGAGCGAGCCGAGACTTGAATTTCGCGCCGGACGAACCAGTCCCCCAGGCGAAGGAGCGAAACCCGGATGGCTAAGCACCTGACCCACACGGTCGGCCTCGACGTAGGCACCAGCCGCGTGACCTGCATCATCGGCGAGCCCGGCGACGGCGGCCTCGTCGAGATCGTCGGCATCGGCGAGTCGGACGCGCGCGGCCTGCGCAAAGGCGTGGTCGTCGACCCGGAGGCCGCGGTCGAGTCCATCACGCGCGCCGTCGAGGAGGCCGAGCGGATGAGCGGTCTCGAAGCCGAAGAGGTCGCCATCAACCTCTCCGGCTCGCACATCATGAGCTTCAACGGGCAGGCCATCGTCGCCGTCTCGGGGCGAGAGCGCGACCCCGTCTACGAGTCCGGCCACGGCCGACGCAACGCGCACGCCCCCGTCGTCGTCGCCGGCCGCGACCGCGAGATCACGCAGGACGACGTGCGCCGCGCCATCGAATCGGCCTCGGCCCAACAGCTCCCCGCCGGGCGCGAAATCGTAGACCGCCTGCCGCAGGAGTTCATCGTGGACGACCAGGACGGCATCAACGACCCCGTCGGCATGATCGGCGCGCGGCTCGCCGTCAAAGTCCACATCGTGACGAGCCCCGTCACCGCGCGCCAGAACGTCATCAACGCGGTCAACCGCGCCGGCCTCGTAGTCGGCGAGATGGTGCTCGAACAGCTCGCGGCGGCCGAGGCGACCCTGACCGACGACGACAAGGAGTTCGGCGCCGCCCTCGTCGATGTCGGCGCGGAGACGACGGGGCTCATCATCTACCAGCGCGGGGCCGTGCAGCACACGGCCGTCTTCGCCCTCGGCGGCTCGCACTTCACGAACGACATCGCGTTCGGGCTGCGCACGCCGATCCCTGAGGCCGAGAAGATCAAGCGCGGCGTGGGCTGCGCCTCGGCGCTGAGCCTGTCGGAGTCGGAGCGCGGCGAGCTGGTGGACGTGCCGTCGGTCGGCGGGCGGCCGCCGCGCCAGCTCTCGCGGCAGATACTGTGCGACATCCTCCAGCCGCGCGCCGAGGAGGTTCTGTCGCACGTCGCCGACGAGATACGCGAGGCCGGGTGGGAGGGGCAGCTCTCCAGCGGTGTCGTGCTGACGGGCGGCGGCGCGCTCCTGAACGGCATGGTCGAGACGGCCGAGCAGGTCTTCGACGCGCCCGTCCGGCTCGGCTACCCCGAGCGCGACCGCTTCGGCGGGCTCGTCGAGGACGTGCAGAGCCCTGCGTGGGCGGCCGCGGCGGGGCTGTGCCTGATACGCCAGCGCGCGAAATCTGCGGAAATGCGGGCGTCGCTGGCGCGGGCTCAGGCGTCGGGCGGATTGGGCGCGCTGGTCTCGAAATTTCGCAATCGTTTTGGTGGTATTTTCTGAGTAGATGTTGTATGCTGCCGCGCCAGCCGGCACAAGATGTAGACCTCAACATTTTGTTGTCGGCGCCGCGCACAGCCCAAGATAACCGCACGACCCCTTCGGGGCTGTCGCAGCTTCGGAAGGAGAGAGGAAATTGCAGAATATGACACCGGAAGGCCGTCCGGCGAGCGGGATTAACATTTTCATCGACGACGACCCGCCCATCACGGGCGCGCGCATCAAGGTCATCGGCGTCGGCGGCGGCGGCGGCAACGCCGTCAACCGCATGATCGAGGCCGGCATCGAGGGCATCGAGTTCCTCGTCGCCAACACCGACCTCCAGGCCCTGAAGCGCTCCCGCGCGCCGATCAAGATTCAGCTAGGCGGCAAACTCACGAAGGGCCTGGGCGCCGGCGCCAACCCCGACATCGGCCGCAACGCGGCGCTGGAAGACACCGAGAAGATCATCGAGGCTTTGGAAGGCGCCGACATGGTCTTCGTCACCACGGGCCTGGGCGGCGGGACGGGGACGGGCGCGGCCCCCATCATCGCCTCGCTCGCCACGGAGTTGAACGCGCTGACGGTCGCCGTCGTCACAAAGCCCTTCCACTTCGAGGGCAAGCGCCGCATGGCGCAGGGCGACCAGGGCTTGAGGGAGCTGCGCGAGTGCGTCGACACGGTCATCACCATCCCGAACGAGCGCCTCCTCCACACGGCCGACCCGACGATGTCTCTGCAGGACGCCTTCAAGATGGCCGACGATGTCCTGCGCCAGGCCGTGCAGGGCATCAGCGACCTCATCACCGTGCCGGGGCTGATTAACCTCGACTTCGCCGACGTGAAGTCGATCATGTCGGGGATGGGGCTGGCGCTGATGGGCGCGGGGCGCGCCAGCGGGCCGAACCGCGCGGTCGAGGCGACGCAGCAGGCCATCTCCTCGCCGCTCTTGGAAGAGGCGACCATCCAGGGCGCGAAGGGCGTGCTCATCAACATCACGGGCGGGATGGATTTGACGCTCTACGAGGTCAACGAGGCCAGCTCCATCATCCGCGAGTCGGCCGACGACGACGCCAACATCATCTTCGGCGCGGTCATCGACGAGAGTCTGCACGACGAGATGAAGATCACCGTCATCGCCACGGGCTTCGACAAGGAGTCGGCCGACGCCGGGGCCACGACGCACGCGGCCATGGTCGGGCAGCCGGCGCGCTACGCGCAGACGGCCGGCGACCTCTCGCCGCGCCCCTCGCCGCCGTCGCGCTCCGACGACCTCGACGTGCCGACGTTCATTAGGAAGAAGGCGGACTGAGGGAAGTAGACAGTAGTCAGTAGTCAGTAGACAAACATGCGGCGCGCCCGGCTCTTAACCGAGGCGCGCCGCTTCTGCTTTTCCTACTGCCTACTGCCTACTGCCTACTGTCTACTCGCCCTACTTGTCCTCCCCGCTGGCGAGGCGGCGGGCGCCGCCCTGTAGTTCCTTGAGGAGTTCCTGGACGGCCGCCTCCAACTGGCGGTCGCGGCCGGCGAGCGTGTCTTCGGGCGTGTTCTCGACGAGGATGTCGGGGCGCACGCCGTAGTTCTCCATGTTGGTCTGCTGCTTGTCGAAGAGGTAGACGCCGACGCCGGGCGTGCGCACGGTCGAGCCGTCGATGAGCGAGTAGCTGCCCGTGCCGATGACGGCGCCCATCGTCGGCGTCCCCACCACCTTGCCCAGACCCAGCGCGCGGAATCCGGCCGGGAACATCTCGGCGTTCGAGGCCGAGCGCCAGTTCTGCAACACGATCTTCGGGCCGAAGAAGCCCGCGAGGGGCCTCGTCGTCGCCTCCGTCCCGCGCGGCTGCCAGACCTGGTACTGGCGCTGGACGAGGATGCCCAGCAGCTCCTGCTCGATGTTGCCGCCGCCGTTCCAGCGCTGGTCGATGACCATCGCCTCCTTGTTGCGGTACTCGCGCAGCTCCTTCTCGAAGCGGCGCAGGGAAGGCGCGTTCATCGCCTGGATGTGGACGTATCCGACGCGGCCGCCCGAGAGCTTGTCGACCATCGCGCGGCGCTCCTTCACCCAGCGCTCGTAGCGGAGCTGCGAGAAGTTGCCCGTCGAGGTCGGCTCGATGCGCGTGCTCCACGCGCCCTCGGCCGTCGGCCTGCTGTTGAAGGTGACGGCGACCTTGCGGTTGAGCCGGTGGTTGAGGAGCGCCCAGTACTCGTCGCCGGCCTTGACGGGCTTGCCGTCGATGGCGATGAGGTAGTCGCCCACCGCGACGCGCACCCAGTCCTTGTCGGCCGGGCCCTCCTCGTAGACGTGCGTCACGCGGTAGCGTCCGGCGGCCGCGTCCGCCTCCAGCTCGACGCCGAGGTGCCCCGTCGAGACCGCGTTCGGCTCGCGGCCCGAGGGCGGCGGGGCCGCGCCCGTGTGCGAGGCGTTCAGCTCGCCAATCATCTCGTTGACGATGTTGAGCAGCTCCTGCCGGTCGCCGACGTACTCGACGAGCGGCTTGTACTTGGCGCGCATCGCGTCCCAGTCCGTCCCGTGCATCTTCGGGTCGTAGAAGCGGTACTTCATCGTGCGCCAGGCGTCGTCGAACATCTCGGCCCACTCGGCCGGGCGGTCGACCTTGATCTTGGCGACGAAGTTGATGCGGCGGCGCGCGGCGCCCGCCGACGAGCCGCCGCCCGAAGGTGCGGACGAGGCCGAGGGCGCGCCAGCCGGCGCGGGCGGCGGCATCGGCACGGAGTAGACGTAGTCGCCCTCCTGGAAGAAGAGCGTGCGGTTGTCGCGCGAGACGACGAGGTTCGAGACGCCGCCGCCGCCCTGCGGCCCGCCCTGACCCTCGCCCGCCGCCGGAGGAGTGCCGGCGGTGATGCGCGTCAGGCGGCGGCCGTCCTCCTGCACGGAGTAGACGACGGGGACGTTGGCCTGCCCCGCCAGCTCGAAGGTTGCGAAGACGAGCGACTTGCCGTCGTTCGAGACGTTGTAGGTCGTGACGGGGAAGGGCATGCGCGTCAACTGCTTCGTGCGGCGCTTCAGGCCGGCCCAGTCAATGTTGACGGGCTTCGGCGGCGTGCGCTGCGCGCCCGGCTGCCTGCGCGCCCCCGGCGCGGCGCCGGCCGCCCCGCCCTCGCCGCCCGCGG
>DASVWB010000004.1:0-9874 GCA_036389815.1 Pyrinomonadaceae bacterium
GCGCCCGACGGGGTTGTGGTCGAAGTAGGAGACCTCCTGCCGCTGGAGCTTCTGGTAGAGCTCGCTCCGGAGGTCGTACATGACGTGCTGGCCGACCGACTGGAGGAGCACGGCCTGCATGTAGGAGACGAGCATCTGCAAGAGCTTGACGCCGAGGAAGGCGAGGCCCAGCAGGCCGAGGCCGCGCACGACGTGTTCGTAGACCGCGCCCCACTGGCCGGCGGGGAGCGACGTGCGCTGGTCTATCGCCGGGCTGATGTACCAGTCGATGGCGTACTGGAAGAACTTCGGCTCGATGACGCCGAGCGCGTTGACGACGAGCGTCAGCGCGAGCGCCGGCACGATCATCCGCCGGTAGGGCTTGAGGTAGCGCAGCAGCCGGCGCGCGCTCCCGCGGTCGAACTGCTTGAGCGCCTCCTCCTCGTGGAACTGTTTGACGTTCTCTGACATTCTTTTCGTCGAAGACCCGCGCGCCGCCCGCGGCGCGTCACCCGGCCGGCCTGTAGTACGCCGACATGACCTGCTCGCGGCGGGGGAAGTGCAGCGCCTCGCCGAGCGCGCCGAGGCCGAAGAGCAGGTAGGCGTAGTCGCTCCAGGTGGCGAAGAGCCCGACCATCCCCAGAATCACCGCCGCCTCGCAGAGCGCCAGCGCGACGATGAAGCCCGTCTGCAACACGGCCGGCTCCTGCCGCTCGGCCGCGCGCCTGTAAAAGCCCGCCTTCACGAAGAAGGAGGCGACGACCGTCGAGAGCCCGATCGCCGCGAGCGCGGCGAGCAAGACCGGGTTCTCCCGCCCGACCTCCGCGGCGGCGTCGGCCGAGGGGCGTACGAAGTACGTGACGAGGAGGAACAGGCCGATGGTCATCAGGAACGCCGCCCAGAGTATCCGCATAACGCGCAGCCGGAGTGCGGGGTTCGCGTCGGCGTCCGGCTCCTTCAACATCGGGTACATAAGCTCCTCCCCGTCTTCAGCTCGCCGCCAGCTCCTCTTCGAGCAGTTGCCGCTCGTAAAGGTCTGCGTACTCGCCGCCCAGCGCGAGCAGCTCTTCGTGCGTGCCGCGCTCGACGATGCGGCCTTCGTCGAGGACGCAGATGAGGTCGGCGTCGCGGACGGTCGAGACGCGGTGCGAGACGATGAGCGAGGTGCGCTCGCGCATCACGCCGCGCAGCCGGCCCAGGATTTTCTCCTCGGTGTAGGTGTCCACGGACGAGAGCGCGTCGTCGAGGATGAGGATGCGCGGCTGGCGCATGACAGCGCGGGCGATGGCCGTGCGCTGCTTCTGCCCGCCCGAGAGCGTGATGCCGCGCTCGCCGACGAGCGTCTCGAAGCCCAGCGGGAACTCGCGCACGTCGTCGGAGAGGCCGGCGATCTCGGCCGCCCACTCCACCTCGGCGCGCTCGAACTTCTCGACGCCGAAGGCGATGTTCTCCGACAGCGTCTCGCTGAAGAGGAACGTCTCCTGCGGGACGTAGCCGACCGAGCCGCGCAACTGCGCGAGCGGGTAGTCGCGCACGTCCAGGCCGTCCACGAGCACCGTGCCGGGCGGCGCCTCGACCACGCGCGGCACGAGGTTCATCAGCGTGGACTTGCCCGAGCCCGTGCGGCCGACGAAGGCGACCGTCTGCCCGGCCTCGATGGTCAGGTCGATGTCCTTGAGGACGGGCGGCAGGTGCTCGCCGTAAGAGAAGGTCAGGTTGCGGAACTCGATGCGGCCGCGGACGGGCGGGCGCTCCCGCGCCCCGGCGGCGTCCCGGATGGCCGGCTCGACGGCGAGGATGGCGTTCATGCGCTTGAGGCTGGCCGTGCCCCGCTGGTAGAGGTTGACGACGTAGCCGAGCGCGATGAGCGGCCAGACGAGCCGCATCAGGAACAGCGTGAACTCGACGAACTGCCCCGGCGTGATCTCGCCGCGCACCGCGAGGACTCCGCCGTACCAGACGATGAGAACCATCCCCAGGCCGATGACGAACTGGATGAGCGGCCGCATCACGGCCGAGACGCGGACGAGCCCGAGGTTGCGCGCGGCGTACTCGCGGTTGAGGCGGTTGAAAGCCTCGGCCTCGGCGTCCTCCTGCGCGTAGGCGCGCACGACCCGCACGCCCGAGATGTTCTCCTGCGCGCGCGCCGTGATCTGCGAGAAGAAGTCCTGAATCTTCTCGAAGCGGACGTGCACCTGCTGGCCGAAGTACTTCACCGTCAGCGAGACGAGCGGCATCGTCACGAAGAGGAGCAGCGTCAGGCGCACGCTGATGCGCAGCATCATCGGGAGGATGATGACGACGACGAAGACGGTCTGGAGCGTGTACATGATCATCGGGCCGGCCAGTTGGCGGACGGCCGCGAGGTCGTTCGTCGCGCGCGCCATCAGGTCGCCCGTGCGGTGAGAGTGGAAGAAGGGGAGCGGCTGGCGCTGGAGGTGCGCGTAGAAGTCCTGCCGCAGGTCGTACTCGACGTTGCGCGACATGCCGATGAGGATGCGCCGCTGGAGGAAGAGGAAGACGCCGCTCACCGCGCTCGCGCCGACGACGAGCAGGGAAGAGCGCGTGATCTTCTCCCACGTCGGCCCCGCCCCGAGGTCGTCCACCGCGCGCCCGACGAAGACGGGGATGAGCAGGCCGACGACGGTCGAGGCGAGGATGCACGCGACGCCGACGAAGAGCGACTTCCTGTACGGGCGGAAGTAGAGAGCGAATTTTCGCAGGTCGTCCATGAGAGCCGGGGCCGCCCGCGCCGCCACGCGCGCGCGCCTTGAATCCTTCGCCTGTCCTTTACGAATACTCCGCCGCCTATGATGCGCGATTTTCCTCCGCAAAGACAAACGCGGCCCCGGCGGGCCGCGTGGCGTCTGGCGAATACTTCGGGAAAGTCGGCGGTTTAGTGGGCGCGGGGCGGGGCGGCTCAGGCGTTCGGCGGGGCGGCGGCCTCCTGCGGCTCGGGCGCGGCGGGCGCTTCCGTGGCGAGGGCGTTGTAGACCTCGCACGTCTCGTGCACGGGCAGCACGGGCTCGTAAGGGAGCGAGTAGGTGTCGTCCGGGGGCAGGTCGTCGGCCGAGTGAACTCGGTTGCGCCCGGTGCGCTTGGCGAGGTAGAGGGCGCGGTCGGCGGTCGTCACCAGCAGCTCGCGCGAGCTGGCGTGCTGCGGGAAGGTGGCGACGCCGAGCGAGGCCGTGATGCACCCGACGCCGGGCACGTCCGTCCGCTCGATGCGCGAGCGCAGGCGCTCTGCGACGACGAGCGCGCCCTCGGGGCCCGCCTGCGGGAGGATGATGGCGAACTCCTCGCCGCCGTAGCGCGCGGCCGTGTCCACGCCGCGCACCTCCTCGCGCAGTGCGCCCGCGAGGATGCGCAGGGCGGCGTCGCCCGCGTCGTGGCCGTGCGTGTCGTTGACGCGCTTGAAGTGGTCGATGTCTAAGAGGATGAGCGAGACGGGCTGGCGCATGCGCGTCGCGAGGTGCAGGTCGCGCTCAAGCTGTATCTCGAAGAAGCGGCGGTTGAAGCAGCCCGTCAGGCCGTCGGTCAGCGCCTGGTGCTGCATCTGCTGGAAGAGGCGCGCGTGGTTGACGGCGACGGCCACCTGGTCGGCCACCGTGCGTAGCAACATCACCTCGTTGTCCTGCCAGAGCCGCTGCGGGTCGTTCGAAGAGACCATCAGCACGCCCATCGTCCGGTCGTGGTAGATGACGGGGACGGCCGCCACGGGGCGCGTGTCCGTCTCGTCGGCGCCGCTGGAGCCGTCGTGGACGTAGGTCTTGATGCGGCCGCGCAGGCGCACGCCCAGAGCCTCGATGTCGCCGAGCAGCTCCGTGCGCTTGTCGTCGTCGTCGGGCTCGCCGCCGCGGAAGTAGCACTTCGTGAGCGAGGGCTGCCCGTGCTCGCCCTCGACGCAGAGCGCGCTCGACTGCGCGCCGAGCGCCTGCCCGACCTCGTTGACCGTCGTCTGGAGCACGCTCGGCAGTTCGAGCGAGCTGCGGATGGCGGTCGAGATGCGGTTGACGGCGATCTCGCGCACCGCCTGCTCTTGCAGGAGGCGCGCCAGCTTCGTCGTGACGGAGACCGTGAGCTGGAGCGAGGTCGTCTTCGGCACGCAGGTGCGCACCGCCTTCGAGAAGAGGTGCGCGTGCGTGGGCAGCTCGGCCGTGACGCGCGCCATCAGGTATTCGAGCGCCGAGTAGACGATGTCCGGCTCGAACGACCAGATGACCTCGTCGCCCGCCGACTCCTGCCCGTCCTCGTCCTCCGCGCGCACCGACGCCATCAGCGCCGAGAAGCGCGCGTCGGCGATGACGACGAAGCGCTCGCGCGCGTCGGCCTGCGCCGTCTTCTGCACGAGTATCGGCTCGCGCTCCGACTCGCCGTCGGAGAGGCGCGCCGTGTAGAGCGCGTCGTCGGGCGCGGCGAAGAAAAAGGAGTAGCGCGCCAGCCTCCCGACCTCGCGCACGCGCGCCACGTCGCGCATCGAGCGCTGCGCCTCGGGCAGCAGCCCCTCGACCACCAGCGCCGCGAGGTTGTTCTCCAGCACCACGTCCTCGAAGTAGCGCTGGAGCTGCACAATCGTAGGCTCCGCGCAACGGACGGGTGTCAGTTGGCGCGGGTGCTGTGCGAGGAGTGCGCTGTAGAGCGAAAGCATCGGCAAGTCTCAGCCGAAAGCGGTCAAAGGACTACGGGAGCGGGTTGACGAGGTAGCAAAGAAGGCACCGTCACTCTCGACAGGTGCGGTGTCAAACACATTTTGGCATAGGGCAACTGAGTTTGTCCATGCTTTTTTAAGGATTTAAGAGGCGTGCAGTTCCGGCCGGAATCGGCGAGGCGGCAGGCGTGCGGCCGCTTTGTTCGGGGGTCGGACTAACGAAGGGCGGCGCTCAGTCGCGCGTGTAGTAAGTCATTGTGGCCGTTGCGATAAGCTCGCCCGCGGCGTCCGACGCTTCGACGCCGAGGATGACGACGCGGCGGCCTCGGCGCAGGACTCTGGCGCGCGCGAAGATGCGGCCCGAGGCGGCGGGGCGCAGAAAGTGTGTGGTGAGGTCTACGGTCACGGTGCCCGCCTCGGGTTCGAGCAGGGTGTGTACGGCGAAGGCGGCGGCCGTGTCCATGAGCGAGACGACCGCGCCGCCGTGCAGGATGCCGCCCATGCGCGTCAGCTCCTCGCGCACGTCGAGGGCGAAGGTGGCCGAGCCGCTTTCGGCCGAGACGAATTCCAGCCCGAGCAGGCGCACGTAGGGGATTTGCCGGAAGGTCTCTTCGAGCCTCGCGAGTTCGCCGGCCGACAGTGCCCGCGACCCTGCCGCGCCGCTCACGAGCCGTAAATCCCCGTGCCTTCGAGCGGCTCGACGACGACGGCCGTGCCGTAGGCGAGGACTTCCGTGACGCCGGTCGCGATCTCCGTCGCGTCGTAGCGCGCGCCGACGATGGCGTTCGCGCCGACCTCGGTCGCGTGCTGAACCATGATCTCGAAGGCCTCGCGCCGCGCCTGCTCGCAGAGGTTGGTCCAGGCCGTGATGTTGCCGCCGACGAGCTGGTTGAAGACCGCGCCGATGTTGACGAAGATGTTGCGCGAGCGGACGACGATGCCGCGCACGACGCCGAGGTTCTGCCGGACGCGGAAGCCGGGCAGCTCGAAGGCCGTCGTCACCATCTGCCCGGAGACGGTGAGCGTCGGGTCGCTGATGGCGTAGGGCGCGCGCGCCTGAAGCTGCTGGTCGCTCATGTCTGTCACTCCTTCCGTGCGGGCTCAGCCGCCGAAGAGGCTGGGCTGCTCCGCGTCGCCGACCTCGCCGCCGGCCTCGTACTCCTCGGGCGTCCAGCGGTAACGCCCGAGGTCGCAGCGCCCCTTCTCGTTGAAGACGACGCCCTCGGACTGGAGCATGCGCTGTTGCAGGTCGGGCGGGACGACGACGCGCCCCGTCGAGCACGCGCCCTGCGCGTTGATGACGCGCTGCCAGGGCACGGTCTGGTCGGCCGAGTGCATGACGAAGCCGACGGTGCGCGCCGTGTAGCCCTCGCCGAGGATTTCGGCGAGCTGCCCGTAGGTCATCACGCGCCCCTCGGGTATCCGGCGCACTATCTCGAAGACGCGCTCGCGGTAGCCGCGCGAGTTAACGTCGGCGCCGCCTTCGTCCGTCATAGGTGTTTCGTCCTCCTGCCAACGTTTTTTGAAGGTCGCGCGGCGCGCCTCCCACCAGTCGCGCCACTCCCGCACGGCGCGTTCGCGCTCGGCCCGCGGAGCCGCGGGGCGGAAGGAGAGTCAGGTGCCCGCGGCGTCGCGCAGACACATCTCGGCGAGGAAGCGCGTCCGCAGGTCTTCGCTTTCGAGCAGTCCGATCAGCCCGGGAATCCCGAGCCGCGCGGTGCGCGCGCGCTCGGCCGCGAACTCGGCGCGTGAAGGCTTGGGCGCGCGCCCCTCCGGGGGCGTCCGGCGTGTCGTCATGGGTTGATATACGTCGCGGCGGCCGCGCGGGTTTTCCCCCGGCGCTCAGACGCGTTCGAGCACGGGGCGCGTCCGCTCGTTGACTACGTCGCCGGTGTTGAGCACGGTCTTCGGCTCGAAGAGGAGGACGTGCGCCTCCCCCTCCGCGACCGGCTTGTGCTCGACGCCGCGCGGGATGATGACGAACTCGCCCTCGCCCAGCCGCACGTCGCCGTCGCGCAGGCGGATGGTGATGGAGCCCTTCACGACGAGGAACATCTCGTCCTCCGCCTCGTGCTTGTGCCAGACGAAGTCGCCGCGGAACTTGACGAGCTTGACGAAGGAGTCGTTGACCTCGCCCGCTATCTTCGGGCTCCAGTGCTCGGCGAAGAGCCCGAACTTCTCCGACAGGTTGACCTTCTCGATCATCTCTCGCCTCCCGTCTTTAGTCGGCCCCGCGCAGGAGGGCGCGCGCCGGGGCGCCGTCGCCGCTGCCGGCCGCGACCTTGAGCGGCAGGCAGGCCAGCTCGTACGCGCCCGGCGCGACCGCGCGCAGGTCGAGCCCCTCGACGATGACGACGCCGGCCGAGAGCAGCGCCGTGTGCGTCTCGAACTCTTCCGAGCCGAACCGCTCGACCGAGAGGTAGTCGAAGCCGACGAGCCGCACGCCGGCCGCGGCGAGCGCGCGCGCGGCGGCGGGCTCGATGTATGCGAAGTCCTCGCGGAAGCGCCCGCGGGGGGCTTCCCAGAACGCGGAGTTGCGCGTCTTGAAGAGCACGCGCGTCGCGCCGCGGAGCGCCCCCGGCGTGACGTGCGACTCTGCGACCGCGTCCGCGTCCGGGGGAATCTCGACGACGAGCGCCTCGCCCCAGAGCGGTTCGAGGGGGAGGGAGGCGACGCCCGCCGCGCCCTCTATGAAGTGCGCCGGCGCGTCCACGTGCGTCCCCGTGTGCGCGCCCATTTTGAGCAGCGTCACGTTGGCCGGGTCGCCGCGCGAGAGGGCGCTCCACGACTCGACCTCGATGCCGGGGTCGCCCGGGTAGACGGGCGTCTCGCCGGGGGCGACGGGCACGCTGATGTCGTAGATTCGCACGAGTGAGGTGCATGGTAAGGGCGCGGGGGGTGCGTGTCAACGGGGCGGCGGGCGGGCTTGTTGCGGGCGCGCGTTCGTGTGGGTTAGCATCGTGAGGAGTTTGAAGGGGTGAAGTCCGGAGAAGGTTTGAGGGAAGAGTCGGACAGAGTTTCCGGGGCGGGCGGCGTGCCGCGCGTGGCCGCGTCGAGCTATTTGAACACGGCGCCGCTCATCTGGAGCTTCGCGCGCGGCCGCAGGCGCGGCGAGGTCGAGCTTTTGACGGACACGGCGCCGGCGCGCTGCGCCGACATGCTGGCGCGCGGGCAGGTCGAGGCGGCGCTCGTGCCGGTCATCGAGTACCAGCGCCTGCCCGAGACGGTCGTCGTGCCCGGCGTCTGCGTCGGCGCGCGGCGCGAGGTGCACAGCGTCGTCCTCGTCACGCGCGGGAAGCGGCTCGAAGAGGTCGAGTCGGTCGCCCTCAGCATCGAGTCGCGCACGTCGGCCGCGCTGGTCGAGGTCGTCTTCCGCGAGTTCCTGGGGCGCGCGCCGCGGCTCGAACCGTTCGTGCCGCAGCTCTCCGACATGCTCGAACGCCACGACGCGGCGCTCGTCATCGGCGACCCGGCGATGACCTTCGAGCGCGCGGGGCTGCGCGTCCACGACATGGCGGCGCTGTGGCGCGAGCACACGGGGCTCGGCTTCGTCTTCGCGATGTGGATGGCGCACGAGTCGGCGGCGGAGAGGGTCGGGGCGATTGACTTCGCCGCCGCGCGCGACGAGGGGCTGGCGAGCGTCGAGGAGATCGCCGCCGCCTACGAGGGCGAGCTGGGGCGGCCCCGCGCGGAACTCGTCCGCTACCTCACGGAGAACATCTCGTTAGAGCTGGACGAGGAGATGCGCTCCGGCCTCGAACTCTTCTTCCGCCTCGCGCACGAGCACGGCGTAATCCAGTCGCTGCGCCCCATTAAGTTCCTCGGCACGGGTGGTGCATAATTCGCGGGCGGAACCCGCCGCCGGCCGTTCCTCCGAGGAACGGCGCGCCCGGCGGTCTGGCAGAATGCGGAATTTGAAATTTCAAATTTGAAATTTGCGATTTGGCCGGGCGGAAAATCAAATGACTACGACCGACATCCAACCTATCTTAGACCGCGTGCTGGCGGGCGGGCGCATGACGGCGGACGAGTGCGCGGCGCTGCTCGAATCCTACGACATCGCGCGCGTGGGCGTGGCGGCCGACGAGGCGCGGCGGCGCAGGCACCCCGAAGGCGTGGTAACGTACATCATAGACCGCAACATCAACTACACGAACGTCTGCAACGTCGTCTGCACCTTCTGCGCCTTCTACCGCCGGCCGGGCAAGCCCGACACCTACGTCCGCACCGTCGAAGACATCTGCCAGAGGATAGACGAGACCATCGCGCTCGGCGGCACGGGCGTGCTGATGCAGGGCGGCCTGCACCCCGACTTCGGCATCGAGTGGTACGAAGACCTGCTGCGCACGCTGCACGCGCGCTACCCCGACTTCCAGCTCCACTGCTTCTCGCCGCCCGAGATACACAACATCCACCTCATCTCGAAGCTCCCCTACGAGGAGATTCTTCGGAGGCTGAAGGAGGCCGGGCTCTACTCGATGCCGGGCGGCGGCGGCGAGATTCTGGACGACGAGGTGCGCAGGCGCGTCTCGACCAAGTGCACGACCGACGAGTGGCTCTCGGTGATGCGCGCCGCGCACGCCGTGGGGCTGCGCACGACGGCGACGATGATGTTCGGCATCGGCGACGGCACTGAGCACCGCGTCCGCCACCTGCAAAGGATTCGAGACCTACAGGACGAGACGGGGGGATTCACGGCCTTCATCCCCTGGACGTTCCAGCGCGAGAACACCGCGCTCGGCCGGAAGATAAAGGAGGAGCTGACGGGGCTCGACTACCTGCGCATGCTCGCAGTCTCGCGCCTCTTCCTCGACAACGTAGACCACATCCAGTCCTCCTGGCTCACGCAGGGCCTGAGGCTCGGGCAGGTGGCGCTCCGCTTCGGCGCCGACGACATGGGCTCGGTCATGATAGAGGAGAACGTCGTCTCCGCGGCCGGCGCGCACAACGAGGCCGACGAGAAGATGCTGCGCTACCTCATCCGCGAGGCCGGCTTCCGCCCGCAGCAGCGCGACATCCTCTACCGCCACGTCAACCGCGACGAGTCGGCCGGGCACGACGCCTCCGACTCCGCCACCCTGCGGGAACTCTCCGTCGCCTTCGCGGACTAAAATACAGTAGACAGTAGACAGTAGACAGTAGACAGTAGGAAGAGAAGCGGCGCGCCCGGCCCGGGGGCCGAGTCGTCGCGGTTGACGTGGCGGTAGAGGATGTCGCGCTGCTGCGGGCGGAAGCCGGCCTCGCGGA
>DASVWB010000005.1:0-7675 GCA_036389815.1 Pyrinomonadaceae bacterium
CTGTGTGTACTGGGAGCCGAAGTCTAAAATAATTACGGTGTCGTGTGAGTCCGGTTGCTTGCTCAAAAGGCTGTCTCCTCCGTAGACTAACGTCTCCAGAACGTCGCGCTTTATGATTCGGCAGGGATTATAGTTTGTGGAATTATTTTTAGCCAAGCAGCAGAGAGAACCTTTGCGCCCGAAAGGCATGTGTGTTCAGACGCGCCCGACTTCCCGCTATGGGAATTTGGCGATGCGCCTCTTCCTTCTCACTTTGGCCGTGTTTTTGGCCTTCCAGCCTTGCGCCCGTGGTCAGACAAGTCTCTCGAAACCCATATACGTAAAGTGGCAGTACAAGACTGAAGCCGTTACGAACCTCTCGCCCGCATTCGACGGTGAGAAGGCATACCTTCCCTTAAATGACGGGACACTCGTCTCGATTCGTCTCCCGGACGGCGAACTCGCCTGGAAAAGTGATATCGGGGGGGCGATTTCCGCCTCGCCCGTGGCGGACAGGAAGAGCGTCTACGTCGCCTCGGAAAGCCTTCCTTTACAGAAATCCGTGTACCCGCAGGCGACAGGCGTCCTGCGCGCATTGAGCCGGCAGAGCGGCCTGACCACGTGGATGCGCACCCTTCCTTCGCCCTTGCGCGGGGTCATTAACTTAAACGAACAGAATCTTTACGTTAGCTCGGCCGACGGGCGGCTCTATGCCATCAGAAAGGAATCGGGGGAGATCAAATGGGTTAAGTACAACTCCTCAAACTTCAGCTTTCTACATAGCCTGTTCGGGCCCGTCCTTTACGCGAGCGACACGGCCGGTGACATCATCGCAGTCGAAGAAGGCACGGGGACAACCCTCTGGCGTTATCGGACTCGTAAAATCCTGCGGGCGCCTGTAGCTGTCTTTGATAATCTGATCCTCTCCGGCACAGCGGACGGGTATGTATTCGCCATAGACCGGCAGACCGGGCGGCAGAAGTGGCGCGTGAGAACCGGCGCGGCGGTGCAGTCCGTCCTCGCGGCCGGGAAATGCATCCTCGCCACGTCGCTCGACAATTTCATCTATTGCCTCTCGCCACAGAACGGCGCGAAGCTCTGGAAACGACAGCTCGCCGGCAGGGTAGCTGCGCCGCCGCTCGTCATCGACAACAGCGTGTTGCTCGCCCCGCTGGCCGGGGACGAGTGCGTGGTGCTGAATCTGGAGGACGGGAAGAAGACTAACAGTATCTACGTCGGCGAGGACAACAACACGGAGGCTTCGCCCGTACTCACGGCGGGCACGCTGCTGCTGACGACGCGCGAGGGGCTCACCGCGCTCTCGAACAAGGAAACGGGGAGCCCCGTGAAGGACTCCCCGTAGGCCCTGCCCTACGTCGCGGTTCTAATCTTCGGCCGGGCGCGTGTGGAAGAGTGACGCGATGCGGAAGAGAACCCCGTGCAGGACGTAGGTGAGGACTATCGCCAGCAGGACGTAACGGGAGAAGAGCCAGACGAGCATGCCGACGGCGGCGACCATGGGCATGACCTTGACGGTGCTGCGCTTCCCCGCCCCGAGCGTCTTGAAGCTGGAGTAGCGAATGGTGCTGACCATCAGCGCCGCCAGCACCGCGACGAGCCCCATCAGGATGCCGCCGTAGACCTGCCCCAGGTAATCGCCGTACGAGGCCAGCGGGACGGGCGCGAAGTGGACGAGGGCGGCGAGCAGCCCGGCCGCGGCCGGAATCGGCAGACCCAGAAAATTCTTCTTGTCCACCTTCGCGACCCCCTCGGCGAGCGTCCGCGGCCTCATGGCCTGCACGTTGAAGCGCGCGAGCCGGAGCGCGCCGCAGATCAGGAACATGAAGGAGAGGAACCAGCCGAGCTTGTGCAGCTGGCTGCCTTCGGGGAACGCCCCGCCGAAGCCCCAGGCGTAGACGAGGACTGCGGGCGCGATGCCGAAGGTCACGACGTCCGCTATCGAGTCGAGCTGGATGCCTATCTCCGTCGTGGTCTTTGTGAGCCGCGCGATGCGCCCGTCGAGCGTGTCGAAGAGGATCGCCCAGCCTATCGCCCGCGAGGCGTTGTCGAAGTGCGCTGAGGCCGCGCGCACGCCCTCCGCGTCGGGGCCGTCGCCGAGCAGCTGGAAGCCGCGCAGCGCGGCCATCACGGCGAAGTAGCCCATGCCGATGTTCGCCGCCGTGAAGGCGGAGGGCAGCAGGTAGAGCCCCTTCTTCAAGCCCCTCCGCTCCCTCACCTGGGCGTCCGTCACGCCCTCCGGGACATTCGCTTCACTCGCCAATACTGTACCTCCCGACGACGGTCACGCCGCCGCTGACGCGCGCCCCGACCCCGACCAGGACTTCGACCTCCGGCGGCAGCACGAGGTCCGTGCGGGAGCCGAACTTGATCAGGCCGAAGCGCTCGCCGAGGCCGAGCCCGTCGCCCGGCCGCTTCCAGCAGACGATCCTGCGCGCGAGCACGCCCGCGATCTGCTTGCAGACGACCGTCAGGTGCTCGCCGCGGATCGTCAGCGCGTTCTGCTCGTTGACGAGGCTCGCCCTGTCGCTCGTCGCGGCCTTGAAGAGCCCCTTCGTGTAGGTCACGTCGACGACCGTGCCCGCGATGGGCGAGCGGTTGACGTGCACGTCGAAGGGCGAGAGGAAGATGCTGACGACGGTCGGCGAACCCGCGTCGCCTTCCGAGAGCTTCTCGACCCGCGTGACGCGGCCGTCGGCGGGCGAGACGACGAGCCCCGACTCGGCGGGCGCGTCGCGCCGCGGGTCGCGGAAGAAGTAGGCCATGAAGGCGGCCGCCAGCAGCAGCACGAGCGCCAGCGCCAACAGCGCGGCCGCCGGCCAGTAGAGGAGGTAGAGCAGCCCGGCCAAAAGTCCCGCCGCGAGCGGGGCGACGACCCACGGGTAGCCTTCTTTAACCATCCGTCACCTTGGGAGCGCGCCGGCGCGAGGGCGGCCGGCGGAAAGGTTCGGCGTCTAAGGGAAACGGGGGCGCTCAACAAATTTGACGCGCCCCCTTCTCGTGCCCCGGCGGCGGCCTTAAAAACTCGCCGGGCGTGCCCTTGGCGGAAACGGCCTAGTGCGCCGTGCCCTCGCCGGACTGGTGTCTCAACATGATTGCGTGCATCTGATCTTTCACGGCCAGCTTCTTCTTCTTCAACGTGACCTCTTCGAGCTGCTCCTCGTCGCTCGGGTACTGGAGCGCGGACAGTTCGCTCAGCCGCTGCTCGTAGCGCCCGTGCTCGCGCGCCAGCTCGCGGAACTCCGGGTCGACGGCGATCAGTTGTTCCTTCAGGCTGTCCGTGTTGGTCAATTCCATAGCAGGAAACATCTCCTTTCAGATGCGTGGAGTGGGTTGACTGAGCGCCCGCGCGAACCCTCCCGCCCGACGTTGTGCGCGGCCGTCCGGTTGGCAAAATGTTAGCCCAATTCGGAACACGTATCAAGCGGGTGGTGCCAACGGCCTGGTCATTATTTTGGCGTCCTCGACCGGGTCCCTGTAGTAGTTCCGGCGCGCGCCGACGACCGCGAAGCCGAACCGCTCGTACATCGCCAGCGCCGGCAAGTTGCTCGCCCTCACTTCGAGCACGGCCTCCCGCGCGCCGCCGCGCGCCCCGACCCCCAGCGCCGCGCCGAGCAACGCCCCGCCGACGCCGCGGCGGCGCGCCTCGGGCCAGACGCCGATGTTGTTGACGTGCAGCTCGTCGGCGTTGACGCGCGCCGCGATGTAGCCGCTCAGCCGCCGGCCCGTGGCCGCGTCGGGCGTGTTCCTGCGCGCGACGAGCATCACCGCCTCCGGCTTCTCCAGCTCCGCGCGGTACGCCTCCCAGCCCCACTGGCTGAGCCCCGTCGTCTCCTCTATCTCGACGACCTCCAGCAGGTCGTGCTCGCACATCGGCACGACGACATCGCCCGAACGCTCCAGCTCCACCCTCAACCTTGCGCGTGCCATCACCCCTTCAACTCCGCGTCCGAGGGCCTTACGTAGACGGCGCCGAGCGACTCCG
The DNA here is from genome assembly GCA_036389815.1 of Pyrinomonadaceae bacterium. Taxonomy (GTDB): domain Bacteria; phylum Acidobacteriota; class Blastocatellia; order Pyrinomonadales; family Pyrinomonadaceae; genus QHXN01. The sequence continues at coordinate 3,983 of DASVWB010000005.1, forward strand.
CGCCCCACACCCCGCCGGCCGCGTACTTCTCGTTGGCGAGCGCCGCGACACCCCTCGCAAGGGCCGTGTCGCCTCCCGACACGGCCCAGGAGCCTTCGGGCGCGTCCTCGCCCGCCGCGTCCCGCGCGAGTCCGAGGCCGGCGGCCGCGGCCCCTTCCTTTATCAACTCGAAGTACTTGAGCGCCCCGCCCCCGACCCATTTAACGCCGCCGCCGAAGCCCCGCACCTTCTCGACCAGGAGCGCGGGCGGCATGTGTGCGGGGCCCTCAAGCTCGCCCACGCGCCCCCCCTCCGTCACCGAGAGTAGCTGCGCGAAGACCTCGCCGCGCCCGGCCGGTATCAGCGCGACCAGGCGCCGCGCCGGGCGCGCCCCGTACGCGACGGCGTGGAGCGTCTGCACGCCGACCGCCGGGCGTGCGGTGGTCAGCGCCAGCCCCTTGACGGTCGCGAGCCCCGAGCGGAGCCCCGTGAAGCTGCCCGGCCCGACGGCCGCCGCGAACAGCCCGACCTCTCTCAGCCTCACGCCGGCGGCCGCGAGCACGCGGTCCACGTCGGCCAGGAGGTTCGCCGAGCCGCCCTCGCGCAGGTCGCTCTCCGACTCGGAGAGCACGCGGCCGCCGCGCACGAGGGCGACGCTCCTCCTCTCAGTCGAAGTGTCTACGGCCAGCGTGAGCAGACTCCCCTCCAATTCACCCCCCGCGCGCCGCGCGCCGCGCGGCCGAAAAATGCTTTGTTTGACACGCCGCGACGGGTCGGGAGATTATAGGCGTGGCGTCCAAACCAAATCAATTCGGCCGTTCCGTCCAAGGGGTCGCAAGGTTTTTTTTAATGGGTCTACGCGTAGGAATCCTGACCGGCGGCGGCGACGCGCCCGGCCTGAACGCGGCCATCCGCGCCGTCGTCCGCCGCTCGTGCCTCACCGAAGGGGCCGAAGTACTCGGCGTGATGAACGGCTGGCGCGGGCTCATCGAGGACGACCTCAAGCCGCTCACGCGCTCCTGCGTCTCCGGCATCCTCCCGCGCGGCGGCACCATCCTCGGCACCTCGCGCACGAACCCGCAGGACGGCGCGGACTTCCCCGCGCGCATCCGCGCGACGTGGGAGCGCCACCGGCTCGACGCGCTCGTCGTCGTCGGCGGCGAGGGCACGCTGCGCGCGGCGCGCGACGTGTGGCACGAGCACGGCCTGCCCCTCGTCGGCATCCCGAAGACCATCGACAACGACCTCGACGGCACCGACTTCCCCTTCGGCTTCGACACGGCGGTCAACACCGTGATGGAGGCCGTCGACCGCCTGCACTCGACGGCCGAGTCGCACCACCGCGTGATGGTCATCGAGGTGATGGGGCGCCACGCCGGCTGGATCGCGGCCTACGGCGGCATCGCCGGCGGCGCCGACGTCATCCTCGTCCCCGAGCACCCCTTCCGCATCTCGCGCATCTGCGAACTCGTGCGCCACCGCGAGCGCCGCGGCTCGGCCTTCTCCATCATCGTCGTCGCAGAGGACGCGCACCCGCACCCGGAGGAGGACTTCCTCGACGAGGAGGCGCGCGAGCAGGTCTACCGCAAGGGGCGGCTCGGCGGCATCGGCTTCCACCTCTCCGTCCAGATCGAGCACCGGACGGGCATCGAGACGCGCCACGCCAACCTCGGCTACGTGCAGCGCGGCGGCTCGCCCTCCGCGCTCGACCGCGTGCTGGCGACGCGCTTCGGCGTCAAAGCCTTCGAGATGGTGCTGGCGCGGGAGTGGGGGCAGATGGCGGCGCTGCGCGGCAACCGCGTCGTCTCCGTCCCGCTCGACGACGCCGTCCGCAAAATCAAGCGCCTCGACGAAGAGATATACCGCGTCGCCGAGGTCTTCTTCGGTTAGTGACGTGTGACGGGTGACGAGAGGAAGATAAGGCCCCTGCTTTTCACCCATCACCCGTCGCCCGTCACTTATCGCCCTTCACCTTCTCCACGACCTTCTCCTTGATGCTCGTCTCCAGCTTCTCGCTCTTGATGTCGAGGCGCAGGCGGTTGTAGAAGCTCATGTACTGGTTGGCGACCCAGACGAGCGCGAAGCCGCCGACGAGGTAGCCGCGCCAGTCGTCGTAGAGCAGGCGGTAGCGCGTGACGAAGAGGAAGAAGACGGTGACGTAGTGGCTGAAGCAGTACTCGCAGGTGAAGAGGTAGAAGAACTTCCTCTCGTACCAGCGCCGGCACTCCCTGCTCCGCCGGACGCAGTACTCCCGCGGCTCGCGGAAGACCTCCTCGTGCGTCACCGTCCACGCGACGCAGGCGATGGGTATCGCGAGCAGGAAGAGCACCGCCACCTGTAGGCCGAGGCTCAAAGGCTTTGACTCCGTCCCGCAATCTTCACCACGCGGGCACTCTCCCGCAACGCTTTCACAGTTTTATCCCGAAGCCTTGGGGAATTTCTGCGCCCGCGCCCGCAAGCGCGCGAGACCGCGCGCGGCGCTTCGTGCCTTTCCCGCACGTCTGTGGTAGTTTTGGCCCGAACCTGCGGTCGAGAAAATCCGCCCTTCGCGCAGGCCCCGTTTCACGCGCATGACGACGAACAACTCAGCGCTGACGCCGATGCTGCGGCAGTACCAGGAGCTGAAGCGGCAGCACCCGGGCACGCTCCTCTTCTTCCGCCTCGGCGACTTCTACGAGCTCTTCTTCGAGGACGCCATCACCGGCGCGCGCGAGCTGGAGATCACGCTCACGGCGCGCCACAAGGAGCGCGGCCAGCCCGTCCCGATGTGCGGCGTCCCGCACCACGCCGTCTCAACACACGTCGCGCGCCTCATCCGCAAGGGCTACCGCGTCGCCATCTGCGAGCAGACCGAAGACCCCTCGAAGGCCAAGAAGCTCGTCCGCCGCGAGGTCGTGCGCGTCATCACGCCCGGCACGGCCGTAGACCCGCACCTCGTCGAGGCGAAGGAGACGGTCTACCTCGCGGCGCTCTGCGGCGCGGGCGACACGTACGGCGCGGCCTTCCTCGACCTCTCGACGGGAGACTTCCGCGCCACCGAGGTCACGGGCCCGGACGCGTGGGCGTGTGTGCGCGCCGACATCGAATCCTACGCGCCGCGCGAACTCCTCTTCCCGCGCTCGCTCGCCCCGCTCGTCAAAGAAGCCTACGCGGGCGGCACGCACGCCGCGCCGCTCCCGCCGGCCGCCGCAGTCGGAGACGAAGACGAAGCACCCGCCGCGCGCATCATGCCGGCAGAGCACGCCGCCGTCAGGAGCGACGGCCTGCCGCTCACGCCCCTGGAAGACTGGCTGTGGGAGCCGACCTCCTGCGCGTCGCTCCTGCTCGAACAGTTCGGCGCGCGCACGCTCGAAGGCTACGGGCTCGGCGGCAAGGTGGCGGCCGTCAGCGCGGCCGGCGCGTGCCTGCGCTACGCGCGCGAGTCGCAGCGCGCCGCCGCCGCGCACGTCACCGACCTCGCCTTCTTCGAGACGCACGACCACCTCGTCATAGACTCCGTCACCTGCCGCAACCTCGAACTCGTCGAGTCGCAGGGACACGGCGGCCGCGGCGCCTCCCTGCTCGCCGTGCTCGACGCGACGGCGACGGGGATGGGCGCGCGCCTCCTGCGCTCCTGGATGCTCCGCCCCTCGGTCAGGCGCGGGGAGATTGAGGCGCGGCTCGCGGCCGTCGAAGACCTGCACCGCTCGCAGATGCGCCGCGACCGCGCGCGCA
>DASVWB010000006.1:0-5855 GCA_036389815.1 Pyrinomonadaceae bacterium
CGGCTCCGCCCCCTGCGCGCTCTCGGCGGCCTCCTGCTGCGCCGACGGCGCGGGCGCGGCCGCGCCGTCCGCCGGCTGCGCGGCCGCCGTTTGCGGGCCCGCGCCGTCGGCCGCGGCGCCCGCCGCCGTCGCCTGTGAATCCCGCGGCGCCGGGGATGGCTGCGACTCGCGCGCCTGCGGCTCGGCGCGGTGCTCCCCGCGCTGGAAGAGCGTGAGCGCGAGGCCGCCGAGCACGCCGCCGGCCAAGCCCCCGAGCACGCACAGCACGATCACCGCCAGCGGCCACGGACGCCCGCGCCCGCGCCGCCCCAGCGGCACGGCCGGCTGCGCGCGCTGTACGGATTTCTCGTCGAAGCGCGGCGGCCTGAGCGCCCTCTCGTCTTCTAGCGGAACCGTCTCATCCGTTGGACTTACGAAAGTCTCGCGCCCCCTCGGCCCCATCACACACGCTCCCCCTCTGGACGCAACTTATACACGCGACACGCGCCCGCAACGCTTAAAAGCAAGGTGCAGTCCAGAGCCCGCCCCCGCCCCCGCCCCGCGCGCGGGAAAGCGCGGCCCCACCCGTTTGACTCTCCGGCCGATTTGTCGTAGATACGTTGGCAGCCCTGTCCTGCCGGGAAAAACTTTAAGACCATGAAAGCGCTCCGCGTCACGCTCGCCGCCCTTTTCGTCTTCGCGCCGCTGCTGGGGGCGGGCTGCCGCCGCAGGGGCGCCGAGCAGTCCGCCGACGCCGCCCCCGGCGCCACGCCCGCCGGGCAGCAGCAGGTCGAAGCCGCGCCGCCCGAGCCGTCCGCCGACGCCCGCGCGCTCTTCGAGCGCGGCCTCGACGCCTACAAGCACGACCGCGACGAGGAGGCCGTCGAAAACCTCCGCCGCGCCGTCGAGCTCGCCCCCGACTTCGCCGAGGGGCACTACCGCCTCGGCCTCGCCTACAACGCGACGAAGCAGACCGAGGAGGCCGACAAGTCCTTCGAGCAGGCCGCCAGGCTCTACGAGAAGGTGACGAAGCGCGAGCCGAAGAACTCCGACGCCTACTACTTCCTCGGCCTCTGCTACGAGAAGCTGGGCAAGTACGACGACGCGGTGAAGGCGCTCAAGGAGGCGGTCAAGAACTCCCCCGACGAGAGCGACGACAAGTACTTCGAGCTGGCCTCCGCGCACTTCAAGATCGCGCAGTACGACGAGTCGGTGCGGGCCCTCAACAAGGTGCTCGAAATCAACCCCGACCACTTCCCCGCGCAGGAGCTTCTCGAAGAGGCGCGCAACGGCGCGAAGCGCATCGAGGAGTTCCGCAAGCGACAGGAGCAGCAGTTGCGCAAGCAGCAGGGCGCGAACCCGAACGCGGGCGCGAAGAACTCCAACTCCAACTCGAACGCCAACACGGGGCCCGTCGTCAACTCCAACTCGGCCGCCCCGCCGCCGACCTTCTGACGCCACGACACACAAGCGCATGAAGAGACTCAAGACCGCCGCGCCGCTGCTGCCCCTCCTCCTCCTTCTGCTCCTCCCGGCGGCGGCCCGCGCCCAGACGCCGGCGCAGCCCGACGCGGCCGAGACGCAGGCGGCGCTGCGCCGCCTCCCGGTGGCGGGGAGCGTCCTCTACGTCGGCGCGCACCCGGACGACGAGAACACGGCGCTGCTCGCCTACCTCGCCCGGGGCCGCGGCGTGCGCACGGCCTACCTGTCGCTCACGCGCGGCGACGGCGGGCAGAACATCCTCGGCACGGAGAAGGGCGAGCTGCTCGGCGTCGTCCGCACGCAGGAGCTTTTGGCCGCGCGCCGCATAGACGGCGCGGAGCAGTTCTTCACGCGCGCCGTCGACTTCGGCTTCACGCGCTCGCCCGAGGAGACTTTTAAGTTCTGGGATCACGACGCCGTGCTCGCCGACGTGGTCTGGGTCGTACGCCGCTTCCGCCCCGACGTCATCATCGCGCGCTTCCCGACCACCGGCGAGGGCGGCCACGGCCAGCACACGGCCTCCGCCATCCTCGCGGGCGAAGCCTTCGACGCCGCGGCCGACCCCGCGCGCTTCCCCGAACAGCTTAAAGACGGCGTCAAGCCCTGGCGCGCGAAGCGCCTCGTCTGGAACGTCTTCAACTTCCGCCCCAGCGACACGCCGAAGGACGCCGACAAGATGCTGAGCGTGGACGCGGGGGCCTACGACCCGCTGCTCGGCAGGTCGTACACCGAGATCGCCGCCGAGAGCCGCACCAAGCACATGAGCCAGGCGCAGGGCACGCCCGAGCGCCGCGGCCCCGCGCCCAACTACTTCGCGCACCTCAAGGGCGAGGCAGCGGCCAAAGACCTCTTCGACGGCGTTGACCTTTCGTGGCGGCGCTTCGCGGGCGGCGAGGCCGTCGCGCAGGCGCTCGAAGAGGCGCAGCGCAGGTACGACGCCGCGAACCCCTCGGCGTCGCTGCCGCTGCTGCTGCGCGCGCGCCGCGAGATGGCGAAGCTCCCGCAGGACGAGCCGCTGGTCGCGTCGAAGCGCGCGGCGCTCGACGAGGTGGTACGCGCCGCCGCGGGGCTGTGGGTCGAGGCCACGGCGGCCGAGCCTTACGTGACTCCGGGCGCCGAGGCGAAGGTCACGACCACGCTCGTCAAGCGCACGGACTTCCCCGTCCGTTTCGAGTCGGCCGGCGCGGAAGCGGCGCGCGCGGAACTCAAAAACAACCAGCCGCTCTCGCGCGAGCGCGCCCTGCGCGTGCCCGCGGACTCAGCCTACAGCCAGCCCTACTGGCTGCGCGAAGAGCCGGAGCGCGCGCTCTTCAGGATTAACGACCGTGCGCTCGTCGGCGCGCCCGAGGCCCCGCCGCCGCTGACGCAATCCCTGACCGTCTTCTTCGGCGAAGAGGGCGAGCCGGTCACCTTCGACGTGCCGGTCGTCTACCGCTGGACCGACCGCGTGCGCGGCGACCTCTACCGCAACGTGGTCGTCGTGCCCGAGGTGGCCGTGCAGGTCTCGGAGCAGACGCTCGTCTTCCCCGACCGCGCGCCCAAACAGTTGCGCGTGACGCTGAGGAACAACACCGCGGCCGACTCCGCGGGCACGCTCCGCCTGCGGCTGCCGGCGGGCTGGGCCGCGACGCCGGCGGAGGTGCCCGCCGCGGTCAAGGCCAAAGGCGAGGAGTTCCGCGCGACCTTCAGCGTCACGCCGCCGGCCGGGGCTTCGACGGCCGAACTCGTCGCCGAGTACGAGTCCGCGGGGAAGACCTTCACGCGCGGGCTCGTCGAGATAGACTACCCGCACATCCCGCGCCAGACGCTCTTCCCCGCGGCCGAGGCGAAGCTCGTGCGCGTCGACCTGGCGCGGCGCGGGAGCCGCGTCGGCTACGTGATGGGCGCGGGCGACGAGGTGCCGGAGGCTCTGAGGCAGGCGGGCTACGAGGTCGTGCTGCTCTCGGACGAAGAGCTTGAGTCGGCGGACCTCTCGCGCTTCGACGCCGTGGTGACGGGCGTGCGCGCCTACAACACGCGCGCGGCGCTCAGGCGTCAGCAGCGCCGGCTGCTCGAATACGTCGAGCGCGGCGGCACGCTCGTCGTCCAGTACAACACGCCCGACCGCACGCTCGAAGGTGCGCAGCTCGGCCCCTACCCGCTCAAGGTCACGCAGGACAGGGTGACGGACGAGGAGGCCGAGATGACTTTGCTCGCGCCCGCCGACGCCGTTTTGAACGCGCCGAACAAGATCACGCCCGCGGACTTCCGCGGCTGGGTGCAGGAGCGCGGGCTCTACTTCGCCTCGGAGTGGGACGCGCGCTACACGCCGCTCTTCGCGAGCCATGACCCGGGGCTCCCCGAGCTGAAGGGCTCGACGCTCGTCGCGCGCCACGGCAAAGGCACGTACGTCTTCACGGCGCTCTCCTTCTTCCGCCAACTGCCGGCGGGCGTGCCCGGCGCCTACCGCCTGTTCGTCAACATGATCTCCGCCGGCAGGTGAGCGCCTGAGTTTCCGATGGCCGACGAGACACAAAGACCCCCCGACACGGAAGAGCCGCCGCCCGTCGGCGGCAGTTGGAAGACCCTCTACGCGGCCGTCCTCGTCAACCTCCTCGTGCTCGTCGCGCTCTTCTACTTCTTCACGAGGTACTTCTCAGGATGAGGGCGCTCGACTGGGCGGTGCTGCTGGCGGGGCTCGTGGGGATAGTGGCCTACGGCGTCTGGAAGGGGCGGCGCACGCGCGACCTCGACGACTTCCTCCTCGCCGACCGCCGGCAGCGCTGGTACCGCGTCGCGCTCTCCATCATGGCGACGCAGGCGAGCGCCGTCACCTTCCTCGCCACGCCCGGGCAGGCTTACGCCGACGGGATGCGCTTCGTGCAGGTCTACTTCGGCCTGCCCGTGGCGATGGTCGTCCTCTCCCTGACGGCCGTGCCGCTCTACCGCCGGCTCAAGGTCTACACCGCCTACGAGTACCTCGAAGGGCGCTTCGACCTGAAGACGCGCACGCTCGCCGCCCTGCTCTTCCTCGCGCTGCGCGGGCTCTCGACCGGCGTCTCGCTCTACGCGCCGTCGGTCATCCTCTCGGTCATCATGGGGTGGGACATCCGCCTCGTCATCTTCATCATCGGCGGCGCCGTCATGCTCTACGCCTCCCTGGGCGGCGCGAGGGCGGTGGACAACACGAACTTCCTACAGTTCCTCATCATCATGGGCGGGATGCTCGTCGCCTTCGTCACCGTCGTCAGGCTGCTGCCCCCGGACATATCGTTCCTCGAAGCCACGCGGGTCGCCGGCCGGCTCGGGCGGCTCAACGCGGTGGACTTCTCGTTCGACATCCGCAACCAGTACAACTTCTGGTCGGGGCTCCTCGGCGGCTGCTTCCTCGCGCTCGCGTACTTCGGGGCCGACCAGTCGCAGGTGCAGCGGTACCTTTCGGGCGAGTCGGTCGCGCAGAGCCGCCTCGGCCTGCTCTTCAACGGGGTGGTGAAGGTGCCGATGCAGTTCTTCATCCTCTTCCTCGGCGCGATGGTCTTCGCCTTCTACCAGTTCACGCAGCCGCCCGTCTTCTTCAACCCCGTGCAGCTCGAGCGCGCGCGCGCGGGGGCGCGGGGGCCGGAGTTCCGCGCGCTCGAAGAGAGTTACGCGGCGGCCTTCGAGGAGAAGCAGCGGGCGGCGCGCGCCTACGTCGGCGCGCTGCGCGCGGGCGACGGCGCGGAGGCCGAGGCGGCCTCCGCGGGCCTGCGCGCGGCGCAGGAGCGCGCGAACGGCGTGCGGGCGGGGGCGGTCGAGGTCATCAAGGGGTTCGAGCCGAAGCCGAACGACACGAACTACGTCTTCCTCAGCTTCGTCACACACTACATGCCGGCGGGGCTGGTCGGGCTCGTGCTGGCGGCGGTCTTCTTCGCCTCGATGTCTTCGACCGCCTCGGAGTGGAGCGCGCTGGCGGCGACGACCGTCGTGGACATCCAGCGACGGCTCATGAAGCAAGACGCCTCGGAGCGCTACTACTTCCTCTCCTCGAAGCTGGCGACCGTCTTCTGGGGGCTCTTCGCCGTCGCGTTCGCGCAGTACGCCGGGCAGCTCGGCTCGCTCGTCGAGGCCGTCAACCGCCTCGGCTCGCTCTTCTACGGGACGCTGCTCGGCATCTTCCTGCTCGGCTTCTACGTCAGACGCGTCCGGGGCACGGCCGCCTTCCTCGGCGCGATAGCGGGCGAGGCCGCCGTCCTCTACTGCTTCTTCTACACGCAGATCGCCTTCCTCTGGTACAACGTCGTCGGCGCGCTCGTCGTCGTCACGACGGCGCTCCTCCTCAACCCTCTCGTCGGCAGGCCAAAAAAGAATTGACCACAGGGGCACGGAGACGCGGCTTTAGTTTCAAATCCCAAATTTGAAATTTCAAATTTGAGATT
>DASVWB010000007.1:0-31487 GCA_036389815.1 Pyrinomonadaceae bacterium
GCCGCACGAGGTGGCGCACCAGTGGTGGGGGCACATCGTCGGCTGGAAGTCGTACCGCGACCAGTGGATGAGCGAGGGCTTCGCCGAGTTCTCGGCCTCGCTCTGGGTGCAGGCCGTCAAGGGCCCCGAGAAGTTCGGCGAGTTCTGGGACGCGCAGCGCCGGCTCATCACCGAGGCGCGCCCGCAGACGAAAGACCTCAAGCCCTACACGGTCGGCCCCGTCACACAGGGGTACCGGCTCAACACCGGCAAGACGGGCGGCGTCGCGCGCTACATGATCTACCCGAAGGGCGCATACATCCTGCACATGCTCCGCATGATGATGTCCGACCGCAAGACCGGCGACAAGCGCTTCACGGAGATGATGCAGGACTTCGTCCGCACGCACTACAACCGTGACGCCTCGACCGAGGACTTCAAGCGCGCCGTCGAGAAGCACATGACGCCGGAGATGAACCTCGACGGGAACGGCCGGATGGACTGGTTCTTCAACGAGTACGTCTACGGGACGGAGGTGCCGAGCTACCGCTTCGAGTACACCGTGAGCGGCGACACGCTGACGGGGCGCGTCACGCAGTCGGGCGTCTCGGACAACTTCGCCATGCTCGTCCCCGTTTACCTCGACTTCGGCAAGGGCTGGGTCAGGCTCGGCTCGGCCACGCTGCGCGGCAACACCTCCGTAGACCTCGGCCCCATCAAGCTGCCGCAGCCGCCGAAGAAGGCCGCGCTCGCCGCCCTCAAAGACGTGCTCGCCGTCAGCGTCGAGAACGCGAAGGGGAAGTAGGGGGGAAGTAGACAGTAGGCAGTAGACAGTAGTCAGTAGACAGTAGACAGTAGACAGTAGACAGTAGAAAACAGAGGCGGCGCGCTGGGCTCATGACCGAGACGCGCCGCCCCTTTCTTCTACTGTCTACTGTCTACTGTCTACTGTCTACTCTCCTATTTACTATTCTCCCCGATTCCCTTATCATCGGCTCGCTCTCGGAGAGTTTTGAAGGTCTGTCAGAAGGCCGGCGGCCGGACGCCGGCGCCCCTCTCCTGAACCGATTCCTTTCTCATCGGCGGCGCGCGGCGGGAGGCCCACGGGGGTCGAGCGCGGCCGTGTTGTCGCCCCCGGCCCGCCGCGGGCTCGGACACCGAACACAGAGTTTTCAGACAGGGAGAATGCGAAATGTTTAGACCGGGAAGAAATCCGAAAGAGACGCCAACCGCAGACGACACGGCCGACCACACCCCGCAGCCGCCCGCCGGCTCCGCCTACGGCGGCTCCGCGGCGGCCGGCTCGTCGGCGGGCGCGGGGGCGGCCGCGACGACGCCGACCGAAGCCTACCAGCAGTCGGTCTACACGCAGACCACCTCGCGCGCCGTCACCGAGAGCGAGTCGCTCGCGCGCGACATCAAGGAGGGGACGCTCACCGGCTTCGTCGGCAACGGCACGACGCTCACCGGCGAGGCCAACTTCAAGGGCATGCTCCGCGTGGACGGCGCGCTCTCGGGGCGCGTCTCCTCGGCCGACGGCACGCTCATCGTCTCGACCAACGGGCGCGTGGACGCCAACGTCGAGGTCGCGGTCGCGCAGATTTTCGGCACGGTCAACGGCGACATCACCGCCACCAAGCGCATCGAGATGGGGCGCGTCGCCAAGGTGACGGGCAACATCCAGACGCCCGCCCTCGTCATCGAGAGCGGCGCCGTCTTCGAGGGGAGCTGCCGCATGGTGCAGTTGCGCGAGCAGTCCGAGGGCAAGTCGCCCTCCGCCTCCGCCGGCGCCGACGCCTCCTCCGCGTCCTCGGGCTCCTCCTCTTCCCCAGGCTCCGGCGCGTCGAAGTCCGGCTCGGGCGCGTCGCGCTCCTCCTACTCCCCTTCGTCTTCGGCCTCGGGCTCCGACGCTTCCGCCTCCGCCGACGTGACCCCCGCGTCCGACGTGGCGAGCTGAAGGGCGCCCCGCGCGCCGCGCTAAAAGCCGAAGCCTCCCGCGCAACGAAACGTGCGCGGGAGGCTTCGCCGCTTCTGCCGCCCGCCCGCCTACGGCGCGGCGGTGAAGCCCGTGAGCGGGTTGCCGTAGAAGGCGTCGGCCTTCCACGCCGCCTTGTCCCACGCGCCGTCCTGGTCGCCGACGACGGCGACGGGGACGATGAGTCGGTCGGTGCCGAGCTTGTTCGAGGCGGCGAGGCTCGTGTCGAGCTTCCCGCCGGCCGGGACGTTGAACTTGACGGAGCGCGCCAGCTTGTTGTTCCACAGCACCTTCAACTCGTACTCGCCGGGGTTCTTGTCCATCAGGTGCGGGGGCCCGAAGCCCCACTCCTCGCCCGACCTGTCCCAGGCGCGCACGGTGTTGAAGGAGCAGACGACGCGCGCCCACTTCGCCTTCTGCGGCGCCTCCGTCTCGCTGACGAAGTGCGTCGTGTTGTTCTCCACGTCCGACTCGCAACTGGCCTTGCCGACCTGCTCGCCCTCGTACGTGATGCGCCCCACCTCCGTGCCCTTGTAGAAGAGGTGCGGGTCGAGGCGCACGGCCTCGCCGCGCACCCAGAAGGCGACCTTGAGCATGGGCCTGTCCCAGCCCTTCAGGTCGTCGGGCGTGTAGTAGACGTAGCCGATGGGCAGGTTCCAGTCGTGGTCTACGTAGTAGACGAACTTGTTGGCCGCCTTCGGCCCCACCTCGTTCGAGTGCACCTTGCCGACCTTCGCCCTCCCGGTAAAGAGCGTCGCCTCGGTGCCGGCCAGCTCGTTCCGCATCTTGATGGCGAAGTTGACGACGCCGGTGGCTGTGCTGCCCTTGTCCTCGGGGACGCCGTCGCGGCCGCCGCACTCGGTCTTCCACCAGCGGTCTTTCGCCGTCTCCTCGGTCGGGCAGTCGAACCTCACCCAGGGGGTGCCGCCGCCCGGCTGCGTGAATACGACGTAGAGCTGGCCGCCGCTCGGGATAGGCCCGTTGACGCGGAACTGAATCTTCGGCGCCCAGCTCCACACGTCGTAGTTGCCCTTGTAGACGTTGAAGGTGAAGGCGGTCAACTGGACTGAGTCCTTGGCCACGGTCGGCTGCTCCTGGGCGGCGGCGACGGCCGCGCCCCCGTGCCCGAAACAGGTGAGGGATAAAAACGCAAAGCTTAGAAACAGGCTGCGCTTCATACTTCGGTTCCTTTCCTTTCCGTTCTGCTCGCGTCCGGAGAGTGACGGACGACTCTCCGGCAGGTCGGGCTGCTGTGCGCGTCGAATGCTTTAGGCGGCGGCACGATACTTTCCGCCGCCGCCGGCTGTCAACGTCCGGCGCGCGGGCGCGTGATTTGTTGCGGGACGGGCCGGCGCCGCGTGCGCCGCCCGCGCGGGGATTTTCGCCCGGCGTCGGGGGATTTTACGCGCGCCGCGCCGGGGGCGGGTCGCCTTGAGTTTGCCGCGCGGGTGTGTAGAATGAAGACGAACGTACTCCCTTCGGGAGATTCCCCCGCCGCTGAATTCTTTGGCCGGAATGAAGTCGCCTCCCGAAGCCTCCGGCCGCACGCATCCCACTGACAAAGGACTGAGTCAAGAGCAATGAGCGCCATCATCGAGAACCCGCCCGCCGACGTGCGGGAGAGAGACGTTGAAGAGGTCGAGACCGTGACCATCCGCTTCGCCGGCGACTCCGGCGACGGCATGCAGCTCACGGGCACGCAGTTCACCAACACTTCGGCCATCGTCGGGAACGACATCTCGACGCTCCCCGACTTCCCCGCCGAGATACGCGCCCCCGCAGGCTCCCTGCCCGGCGTCTCGGGCTTCCAGCTCAACTTCTCCAGCCGCGACATCCGCACGCCCGGCGACCAGCCGAACGTTTTGGTGGCGATGAACCCGGCGGCGCTCAAGGTGAACCTGCCCGACCTCGAAGACGGCGGCACGCTCCTTGTCAACACCGACGAGTTCAACAAGGAGAACCTGAAGAAGGCCAACTACTCCGCGAACCCGCTCGAAGACGAGACGCTCCGCGGCTACCGCGTCCACCGCCTCCCCATTACGTCCGTCAACATCCGGGCGTTGCAGGAGGCCGGCGTCAAGCTTTCGCGCAAGGAGATGGACAGGTGTAAGAACTTCTTCGCGCTCGGCATCCTCTACTGGCTCTACGACCGGCCGATGGAGCCGACGCTCGAATGGATTAACGCCAAGTTCAAGAAGAACCCGGAGGTCGCCCGCGCCAACGAGGTCGCCCTCAAGACCGGCTACAACTTCGCCGACACGACCGAGGTCTTCACCACGCACTACAAGGTGAAGAAGGCCGCCACCGCCCCGGGCAAGTACCGCAAGATCACGGGCAACGAGGCGACGGCCATCGGCTTCATCGCCGCGGCCGAGCTGGCCGGCCGCCCGCTCTTCTACGGCTCCTACCCCATCACGCCGGCCTCCGACATCCTGCACGAGCTGGCGCGCCACAAGAACTTCGGCGTCAAGACCTTCCAGGCCGAGGACGAGATCGCCGCCGTCTGCGCCGCCATCGGCGCCTCGTTCGCCGGCCACGTCGGCCTGACGGGGACGAGCGGCCCGGGCGTCGCGCTCAAGCAGGAGGCCATCGGCCTGGCCGTGATGACGGAACTCCCGCTCGTCATCGTCAACGTGCAGCGCGGCGGCCCCTCGACGGGCCTGCCGACGAAGACCGAGCAGGCCGACCTCTTCCAGGCCGTCTGGGGGCGCAACGGCGAGTGCCCGGCCATCGTCGTCGCGCCGGCCACCCCGGCCGAGTGCTTCTCGATGGCGATTGAGGCCGTGAGATTGGCCTACCGCTACATGACGCCGGTCTTCTACCTCTCGGACGGCTACCTCGCCAACGGCGCGGAGCCGTGGCTCGTGCCCGAGATAGACGACCTGCCGAAGATCGACGTGGAATTCACCACAGACCCCGCGAACTTCATGCCCTACGCGCGCGACGAGGAGACGCTCGCGCGCCCCTACGCGCTGCCGGGCACGCCGGGCCTTGAGCACCGCATCGGCGGCATCGAGAAGCAGCACCTGACGGGCAACGTCAACTACGACCCCGAGAACCACCACTTCATGGTCCTGATGCGGCAGGCCAAGGTCGACCGCGCCGCGCAGGACATCCCGCCCGTCGAGGTCTTCGGCGACCCTTCGGGCAAGGTGCTCGTCCTCGGCTGGGGCTCGACCTACGGCTCCATCACCTCGGCGGTCGAGAAGCTGCGCGCCGAAGGGAAGCCGGTCTCGTCGGCGCACCTGCGCCACCTCAACCCGTTCCCGTCGAACCTGGGCGAGGTCTTGCGCAGCTTCGAGCGCGTCATCGTCCCCGAGATGAACCTCGGCCAGCTCTCGACGATGATCCGCGCCAAGTACCTCGTAGACGCCCTCCCCTACTCGAAGGTCAAGGGGCGCCCCTTCCAGATACGCGAGATCGTCAAGAAGGTCGAGGAGTACCTGTAAAAGGGGCCGGGGCCCCGAAGGAATCATTCAAAAGGAATCCAGACATGAGCACGAACGGAAACGGCAACAGCGGCGAAGAGCTTCTGAAGAAGGGCGTGAACGAGACGAGCGTGGAGGGCATCGGCGGCAACGTCAGCGGCGCGGGGCCGTCCCCCGAGAGCGAGCCGGGCTCGGTGACGGCGGGCAAGGCCGCGCCCCCGCCGGGCAAGCTCACCAAGGCCGACTTCTCCTCCGACCAGGAGGTGCGCTGGTGCCCGGGCTGCGGCGACTACGCCATCCTCAACAGCATCCAGAAGGTGATGCCTGACCTCGGCATCCCGCGCGAGAGGATCGTCTTCGTCTCCGGCATCGGCTGCTCCAGCCGCTTCCCCTACTACATGAACACCTACGGCTTCCACTCGATCCACGGGCGCGCGCCGGCCGTGGCGACCGGCATCAAGGCGTCGAACCCGGACTTGAGCGTGTGGGTCGTGACGGGCGACGGCGACGGCCTCTCCATCGGCGGCAACCACTTCCTGCACGCCATGCGGCGCAACCTCGACCTCAACGTCATCCTCTTCAACAACCGCATCTACGGCCTGACGAAGGGGCAGTACTCGCCGACCAGCGAGTTCGGCAAGAAGACGAAGTCCACGCCGATGGGCGTCATCGACTACCCCGTCACCCCGCTCTCGCTGGCGATAGCAAGCGAGGCGACCTTCGTCGCGCGCGCCATCGACATCGACGTGAAGCACCTCTCGTCGATGGTCGAGGCGGCGGCGCACCACAAGGGCGTCAGCTTCGTCGAGGTCTACCAGAACTGCAACATCTTCAACGACGGCGCGTTCGAGTCCTTCACCGAGCGCTCGGTGCGCCCCGAACGCGTGCTCTACCTTGAGCACGGCAAGCCGATGGTCTTCGGCAAGAACCGCGACCGCGGCATCCGCATGAACGGCGCGCGCCCCGAGGTCATCCGGCTGGGGTCGGAGACGGGGCTCAACGAGAACGACTGCCTCGTCCACGACGTGCACATCGAAGACCCTTCGGTCGCCTTCATGCTCGGGCGCATGGAGCAGCCCGAGTTCCCGCAGCCCGTCGGCATCTTCCGCGACGTGCGCCGCGAGACCTACGAGGACCTGATGGCGCACCAGATAGAAGAGTCGGTCGCACGACAGGGGCGCGGCCAGCTCCACAAGCTCATCCACAGCGGCGACATGTGGGTTGTAGAATAGGCGTCGCTAAAACCACTACCCGAAAGGAGTGGGAGGGCCGCCAACTTCCCTTGCCGAACCATGAGTAGCAACCGGCAGCCGGAAGAGAACGAGAACTTGCTCAACTTCATCGCCTCCACGGTCGAGATGATCCGCGACCGCCTGGAGTCAACCGCAACGAAAGATGACATCGCCGGGCTCGACTCAAGGCTGAGTAAGATCGAAGTCGAGACCACGATCATCCGCGGCGAGGTCGAGCAGGTTCACCTGCGGCTCGACGGCATCGAGAAGGCCATCTCGTCGCGGCTCGACCACGTGGAGTCGGAGATGAGCCGGATGCGCAGCGTCCTTTATCTGCTGGTGAAGGACAGACCGGAGATGCTGCGGCTGCTCGGGCAGCCGCCGCCGGCGGGCGGCTGAGCGGCCCCCCCTCAATTTAATGGAACGGAAGGCGGCGGCCGTCGGAATCAAACGACGGCCGCCGTCGCGTGCGGGGCCGGGGCGCGTTCGCGCGTTTGCGGCCCCGCTCTTTGACAAAGCGTGCCCGGCAGCTTTAGTTTGAAGACAGCAAGTCATCCATACACCATTCTCGAAGGGAATCATCCGACATTCACATGGCGAAGTCCGGTCATAAGGGAATCAGTCGCATCGACAGCGAGCAGAAGAAGATGCACGGCTGGTACGTGCGCGTGCGCCTCAACAACGAGACGCGCTCGAAATTCGTCACCGACCGCCAGCACGGGGGGCGCGAGGCCGCGCTCGCGGCGGCCGTCGTCGTCCGCGACGAGATGGAGCGCGAGCTGGGCAAGCCGCGCACCGACTGGGTCGTGGTCGGCCACAACCCGCGCAACCCCGTCGGCGTGGCCGGCGTGCGCCGCGCGGTGAAGAAGTACAAGGGGAAGGACGGGAGGGTCTACCTCAACGAGGTCTACGAGGTCTCCTGGAACGCGGGGCGCGAGAAGAAGGGGCGCACGAGCGTCTCGATCCGCAAGTACGGCGAGCTGCGCGCCTTCCGCATGGCCTGCGCCATCCGCCGCGAGAAGGAGCGGCAGATGTACGGCGAGCCGGTCGCCGCCAAGTGGGCGGGCGCGCTCTCGAAGGTCTGCGCCGCCTGACGCCGCGCCCGGCCGCAGCGACTGAGGGGTAAGGTCCGGCCGGGGAGCAGGCGCCTCGGCCGGGCGGGTGTGCATGGCGCAAAAGACGGGCGACTGCTACATAGACGTGTGGCGCGACGCCAACTTCGGCGGCGAGACGAGACGCATCTACGGCCCGGCCGAGTACCCCGAACTCTCCTTCGCCGACGGCTTCTGGGGCAACGACATCGGGAGCCTGCGCGTCGGCCCCGACGCCTTCGTCATCGCCTTCCGCCGCCGCGACTTCCAGGGCGGGCCCGTCACCTTCGGCCCCTTCGACGAGGTCGCCGACCTCTCCGGGCTGAAGCTGGACGACGACATCGAGTCGGTGAAGCTCATCGACTCCCTCAAAATCTTCGAGCGCGTCGGCTACAACGAGGCCCCCGCCCCGCCCGCGGAGGCCGACCCGCGCCCCGCCCCGCAGAAGGGCAAAAACCGCAAGGGCCGGAGGCGCTGAAGGCGCCGCCGCCGTGCCGGAGGCATCCGCCCGTGGAGATCAAGGTAGACGACCTCAGCGGCCCCGAGGTGCACGGTCTGCTGCGCGAGCACCTGCGGAACATGCACCTCCACTCGCCGCCCGAGAGCGTCCACGCGCTCGACCTGCAGGGCTTGCGCCGCCCGGAGATAACCTTCTGGAGCGTGTGGGAGGGCGGCGAGCTGCTCGGCTGCGGCGCGCTCAAGGAGCTGGACGCGCGGCACGGCGAGATCAAGTCCATGCGCACGTCCGCGCCGCACCTCCGCAGGGGCGTCGCCGCGCGGCTCCTCCGACACATGCTCGAAGAGGCGCGGCGGCGCGGCTACACGCGCCTCAGCCTTGAGACAGGCTCGGCCGAGGCGTTCGAGCCCGCCCGCCGCCTCTACGCCAAGTTCGGCTTCACATACTGCGGGCCGTTCGCGGACTACGCCGAAGACCCGTACAGCGTCTTCATGACGATGGAACTTTGACCCCGGCCGCTGGGGGCCGGCGCGCGCGAGGCGGATGAAGCTCAAGAGTCTCACGTCGGTGCTGCTCGCGCTCGCGGCGCTCGCGGCGCAGGCGCGCGCCGAGGGGAAGGTCTCGAAGGAGGCGCTCGAATCGCAGGGGCGCAGGCGGACTTACTACCTGCTCGCGCCGCCTTCGCTCAAGGCGCCCGCGCCGCTCGTCGTCCTGCTCCACGGCTCGGGGCACAACGGGATGTCGCTCGTCGAGAAGTGGAAGGGCCTGGCCGAGGGCGAGGGCTTCGTCATCGCCGGCCCCGACTCGGCCGACCCGCGCGGCTGGGGCATGCCGCAGGACGGCCCCGACTTCATCCGCGACCTCGTCGAAGCCGTCAGGCAGAAGCACGCCGTAGACCCGCGCCGCGTCTACCTCTTCGGCCACTCGGCCGGCGCGGTCTTCGCGCTCGGCCTCGCGTTGATGGAGTCGGAGTACTTCGCCGCCGCGGCCGTCCACGCCGGCTCGTGGCGCACGCGGAGCGAGTTCGCCGTGACGAGGTACGCGAGGCGCAAGACGCCGCTCGCCATCTTCGTCGGCGACCGCGACCAGTTCTTCCCGCTCGACTCCGTCCGCTCGACCGAGTCGGCGCTCAAGGGGCAGGGCTTCGACGTGCGCGTCACCGTCCTCAAAGGCCACACACACTGGTACTACGACGTGGCCGACCGCGTGAACCGCGACGCCTGGGACTTCCTCAAGGCGCGGAGGCTCGACGCCGAGCCGGTCTACCAGCGCTACCAGATCACCGGCCGTGCCCTGCCCCCCGACGACTGCCCCCCGTTCTCCGTCTGTTAGTCACGGAGGGCTTCGCGCCGGGCGGCGCGGACCCGCCTCCCGCCCCGTCCATGTTTTCGTACTTCGGGCCATAAACTTTCGCCGCCCGCCGCCCGTAAAAAACCCCTTTGAGTCCGCAAGGCAGGAGAATCAAACAGCATGCACTTCAGCAAACGCCCGCTCGGCCTCGCGCTGGCCGCCGCGCTCCTGATGCCCTACCTCGCCGCGACCGCCGGGCGCGCGTCGGCGCAGGCGAACGCTCCCGCGCAGGCCGCCGCCGCCGCGCCTGTAGACCTCGCCGCGCGGCTCGCGGCCGTCGAGAAGGCGGTTGAGGAGCGGCGGCAGCAGCTTGGCGTCCCCGGCCTCTCGCTCGTCATCGTCAAGGACGACAAGGTGATTTACATGAAGGGGCTCGGCTACAAGGACTTCGAGCGCAAAGCCCCCGTGACGCCCGACACGCTCTTCGCCATCGGCTCGTCCTCCAAAGCCTTCACGGCGATGCTCGCCGCGATGGCGGCCGACGCGGGCAAGCTCTCCTTCGACGACCCGCCGAAGAAGTTCCTGCCCTACTTCAAACTGCAAGACCCGGACGCCGACGCCCGCATCACGCTGCGCGACCTGCTCTCGCACGGCTCGGGGCTGAACCGCACCGACATCGCGTGGGCCTCGGGCGCGCTCAACCGCGAGGAGGTCATCCGCGTCGCCTCGACCGCGAAGCCGACGGCGAAGCTGCGCGAGAAGTTCCAGTACCAGAACGTGATGTTCTCGGCCGCCGGCGAGATAGTCGGCCGCGCCGAGGGCTCGACGTGGGAGCGGCTCATCGCCGAGCGCATCTTCCGCCCGCTCGGCATGAGGGCGTCGAACACCTCCGTCCCCGAGATGCAGAAGTCGCCCGACTACTCCTACGGCTACAACTACGAGGAGGCGACGAAGGAGACGCGCCGCGTGCCCACGCGCGACCTGCCGCAGATAGCGCCGGCCGGCGCCATCAACTCCAGCGCGCGCGACATGGCGCAGTGGCTCCGCCTGATGCTCGGCGGCGGCGAGTTCGCGGGCCGCCGGCTCGTCTCCGAGAAGAACTTCGCCGAGCTGTTGAAGCCGCAGATGAAGGTCACGCCGACCATCGGCTACGGGCTCGGCTGGTTCCTGCGTGAGTGGAAGGGGCACAAGGTCGTCGAGCACGGCGGCAACATCGACGGCTTCAACGCGCAGGTGGCGCTGATGCCCGACCAGCGGCTCGGCTTCGTGATGCTGACGAACGTCTCGGCCTCGCTGCTGCCGGCGCAGGCGATGAACGTCGTCTGGTCGAACCTCGTCAGCGACCCCGGCGCGGCGGCCGAGCCGGCGGTGAAGGCGGAGAGCGAGGCGGGCGTCTACCGCTTCGCGGAGGCCGGCTTCGACGTGACGGTCGCGTTCAGGGACGGGAGGCTGACGATGGCCGTGCCGGGCCAGCAGACCTACACGCTCGTGCCCGCGGGCGGACGCCGCTACAAGTTCGCGGAGGCGGAGGGCTTCTACGCCAACTTCCGCCCCGCGAAGGAGAACCCGCAGGAGACGGAGATTTACCTGGAGCAGCCGCAGGGCAACTACACTCTGAAGAAGGTGAAGGCCGCGCAGGCTCCGACCGCGCCGGCCTCGGGCGCGTCCGCGGAGTACGCCGGCCCGCTCAAGGAGGTCGTCGGCTCCTACGAGCCGGAGAAGGAGGGGCCCGCGGTCGCCGTCGAGTCGCGCGAGGGGAAAGTCTTCCTCGTCGTGCCGGGTCAGCCCGCCTACCCGCTCGTCGAGCGCTCGAAGGACGTGCTCGGCTCGACTGCGCTCCCCGAAGCCTACAGCATCCTCGTCCGCCGCGACGAGGCGGGGCGCGTCTCCGGCATCACCCTGAGGCAGCCCGGCGCGGAGACGGCCTTCAAACGCGCCGCCGAGTTCAAGGCGCCGATGAGCGTCGAAGAGCTGATGGCCAGGGCCGTCGAGGCGCAGGGCGGCGAGGCGGCGCTGCGCAGGCACAAGACCCTGCGCGTGCTCGCCGACGTTGACCTCCTGCACCAGGGCGTGAGCGGCGAGGCGGTCGTCTACGCGCGCGCCCCGAACGCCTACGCGCAGGAGGTGCAGCTCGCCGCGCTGGGGAAGAAGATAGGCTCGTTCCGCGAGTTCTTCGACGGCGCGCAGGGCGGCGACGAGGGCAGCTTCTTCCCCTTCAACCCGAAGACGGGCAAGGAGCTGGACGAGGCGCGCGTCGCCGCGGACTTCTACGCGCCGCTCAACTGGAAGTCGCTCTTCAAGACGGCGGAGATCAAGAGGACGGCGAAGGTCGGCGACGAGGACGCGTACGTCGTCGTCCTCACGCCGGAGAAGGGGAGCCCGGTCACGCAGTACATCTCGGCGAAGAGCTTCCTGCTGCTCCGCCAGGACTCGGTCTCGACGAGCGACACCATCTCGCTGCCCGTCACAGAAGTCTACTCGGACTACCGGCCGGTGGACGGCGTGATGGTGGCGTTCCGCCGCGTCTCGAACTCCGTGGCGATGGGCGACACGGTGCTGAAGGTGCGCGAGGCGGCCTTCGACGTGCCCGTGCCCGACGACGCCTTCAGGCCGAAGACGGCCGGGAAATGAAGGAAAACGCCCGTCTCGAACTCGTCACGCGAGCGCAATATGATTGCAACCAAAGGGGGCGGGCCCGGGGCTACTATGTACTCACCTAACGGGCGTTCCTTCTGAGAACGAGTGAAACTTTGGGGCAGGCCACGCGAGTGGCCATCGGGGTCGGGCTTGGGGGAGTCCGACCCCACTCTTTTTTTTAAGGGCTATTTTTTAGGGGCTAGGGGCCGGTTAAGAGAACACAACCTCTTAACCGGCCCCTAGCCCCTTTACCAGCCTCTAACCTCCAGCCTCTAACCTCTCTTCTTCGGCTTCTGCCGCGCCTTGAACTCGGCCTCGCCGCCGGACTCGCCCTGCTTGACGCCGACGGGGATGGCCGCGGGGACTGAAGGGGTGTTGTCGCGCGGGGTCTCGCCGCGCGTGCCCGCGTGCTGCGAGGAGTCGTCGGCGAAGAACTTGCTGGCGGCCTTGCGCCGCCCGCTGAGGGCCGGCGTCTGCTCCTGCGCCTCGTCCATCTTGGAGGGCTTGCTGCGCTCGTCGCCCATCTGCTGGCCGCGCCGCTTCTCGGGCACGCCCGCCTTCGCCTGCGTCTTCCTGCTCGTCGCCATCCTCAGTTCCCCCTCGTCCTGCGTTGAAAGTCTAACGGCCGCGCGCGCGCACGGGCTCGGGCTCGGGCCGCTTCTGCGGCTGCGCGCCGCCGCGCGACTCCTCGGCCTGCGGGTCGGCGGGCGGGGGCGGCTGCGCCACGAGCTTCTCCAGGGTCTCGTCGAGCGCCTCCGCGATGCGCGAGACGAAGACCATCTCAAGCTCCTTGCGCACGTCCTCGGGAATCTCCTCGGTGTCGGGCTCGTTGCGCGCCGGGAGCACGACGCGGCGCAGTCCCGCCCTGTGCGCCGCCAGCACCTTCTCCTTGATGCCGCCGACGGGGAAGACGAGCCCCGAGAGTGTGATCTCGCCCGTCATCGCCGTGTCGTTGCGCACGCGCCGCCCCGTCATCAGCGACGCGAAGGCCGAGGTGATGGCGACGCCCGCCGAGGGGCCGTCCTTCGGGATGGCGCCCGCCGGGACGTGCACGTGCACGCCGTAGTTCTTGAACATCTGCGGGTCGAGGCCGAACTCCGCCGCGTGCGACCAGAGGAACGAGCGCGCCGCGCGCGCCGACTCCTGCATCACCTCGCCGAGCTGACCCGTGAGTTGCAGGCCGGAGCTGCCCGGCAGGAGCGTCGCCTCGATGAAGAGGAGCTGGCCGCCCGTCTCCGTCCAGGCCATGCCGGTGGCGACGCCGGTCGGCAGCTCCTTGCGCGCCTCCTCGGGGTAGAAGCGCGGCGCGCCCAGCATCTCGCGCACCTCCTCGGCGTCCACGCGAATCCTCTCCGCCTGCCCCTCGGCGATGCGGAGCGCCGCCTTGCGCGCGAGGCGGCCGACGGTGCGCTCAAGCTGGCGCACGCCCGCCTCGCGCGTGTAGCGCGCGGCGACGAGCGCGAGCGCGTCGTCCGTGATTTCGAGCTGGCCCTCGGAGAGCCCGTTCTCGCGCGACTGGCGCGGGACGAGGTAGCGCCGCGCGATGTGCAGCTTCTCCTGGTCGCTGTAGCCGCCGAGCCCCACTATCTCCATGCGGTCGCGCAGCGGGCCGGGGATGGGCGCGAGCTGGTTCGCCGTCGCGATGAAGAAGACCTTCGAGAGGTCGAACGGCAGGTCGAGGTAGTGGTCGCGGAACGTGTTGTTCTGCTGCGGGTCGAGAATCTCCAGCAGCGCCGAGCTGGGGTCGCCGCGGTAGTCGTTGCCGAGCTTGTCTATCTCGTCGAGCATCATCACGGGGTTGTTGACGCCCGCGCGCCGCAAAGACTGGATGATGCGGCCGGGCATCGCGCCGATGTATGTGCGGCGGTGGCCGCGCAGCTCCGCCTCGTCGCGCACGCCGCCCAGGGAGAGGCGCTCGAACTGGCGGCCGAGCGCGCGCGCGACGGACATGCCGAGGGAAGTCTTGCCGACGCCGGGCGGGCCGACGAAGCAGAGGATCGGGCTCTTCGAGTCGCGGCGCAGCTTGACGACGGCGAGGAATTCGAGGATGCGCTCCTTGATCTCTTCGAGCCCGTAGTGGTCTTCGTCGAGGACGCGCCGCGCCTCGTTGAGGTCGAGCTTGTCCTCGGACGACTTGTTCCAGGGCAGTTCGAGCACGAACTCCAGGTAAGTCCGTATGACGTGGTAGTCGGGCGCGGCCTGCGGCAGGCGCTCCAGCCGGCGCAGCTCGCGGTCGGCCTCCGCGCGCACCTCCTCGGGCAGGTCGGCCGCGCCGAGGCGCTCGCGCAGCGCGTCGGCGTCGGCCGACTCGCCGCCCTCGTCCTCGCCCAGTTCCTTCTGGATGGCCTTCATCTGCTGGCGCAGGAAGTAGTCGCGCTGCGCCTTCGACATCTCGCCCTGCGCCTCGGCCGCGATCTTCGTGCGCAGCTCCATGATGTCTATCTCGTGCGCGAGCCGGCCGTAGGCGATTTGCAGCAGGTCGTCCACCTTGTCGGCTTCGAGCATCTGCTGCTCCTGCGCGACGCCGAGGTTGAGGATGGAGCCGAGGAAGTAGGAGAGCTGCACGGGGTCTTTGGCCGAGAGCACGGCGTTGCGCACCTCGGGCGGGATTTCGGGGAGCATGGCGAGCGCGCGCTGGACGAGCGCCTGCACGTTGCGCGTCAGCGCCTCGACGGCGTCGGCGTCGCGCACGGCGGGCGCGGGCAGTATCCGGACGCGCGCGCGCAGGTGCGGGTCGGTCTGCACCCACTCGACGACGCGCAGGCGCTCCGTGCCGTGGACGATGAGCTGGAGCCCCTCGGGCGTGCGCATCATGCGCTTGACCATGACGAGCGTGCCGGCCTCGTAGAGGTCGGCGGGCGGCGTCGCCTCCGTCTCGACCGAGCCGCGCTCCTCGCGCACGGTGACGCAGGCCAGAAGCTTCTCCTCGGTGGCGAGCGCCGCCTCGACGGCCGCGACCGAGCGCGGCCTTCCGGCGGCCAGCGGGATGACGGTGCCGGGGAACATCGTCGTCTGCTGCAATGGGAGCACCGCTATCTCGAAGACCCCGGCGGCCGCGCCCTCCTGCGCCCCGCCCGCGGGCGAGACGTAACCGCCGCCCGTGCCCTGCTCCTTCGACTCGTGCAGCGCCTCCTGCGGCGTCGTCTCCTCGGGCGCGCCGGCTCCGGCGGGCTGCGGCGTCTGCGCGGGCGAGCGCGCCGCCTTCCGCTCCTCCTCCTCCTGCTGTTGCTGCGGCTGCGCTTCTCTAGGCGTCTTGTCGGCCATAAGGGTCGATTGTCCTCGTCGGTTGTGAAAGGGAGAGCACGCGGGTTTAACTTTTCAGTCGCACTCCGCGGGGCTGCGCAGGTGGAGGACGAGCAGGCCGTCGCGGTAGCGGCGCTCGACGCGCGCGCCCTCGACGGGGCAGGGGAAGCGGACGGTCTTCTCGAAGCGGCTGTAGGTGATTTCGAGCTGGTGGAAGGAGATCGAGTCGGTCACCTGCTCGTCGCGGCGGACGCCCGAGACGCGCAGCGTGTCGCCGGATATCTCGACCTCCAGCTCGTCGGGCGTGACGCCCGCCAGCTCGACCTTCACGACCCACCCCTCGCGGGTCTGGTACACGTCGGCCGCCGGGTACCAGAAGTTCTCCGAGCAGCGCAGGCCGCTCGCCTTCGGCATCATCCGCAGGTAGCGCTCGATTGATCGTGCCATAAGAGTGACGAGTGGCGAGCGACGAGTGATAAGAGGAAGACGGGGCCCGCCGGTCTTCCTTACCACCCGTCACCCAACACTACCCAAAGATTCTGTTCCAGAACGAGGAGCCGCTCGAAATCTCTTCGAGCGCCTCGCCTAGTTCGCGGTCGGCCTCGGTTTCGAGCGCGATGTCGGCCATCGAGATGATGCCGCGCAGGTTCCCCTCGCGGTCTACGACGGGGAGGCGGCGCACCTGCCTGTCGCCCATCTTGCGTATGGCCTCGATGACGCGGTCGTTGGGGCGGACGGTGAAAAGCTCCGAGGTCATCACCTCCTCGGCGCGCGTCGCGCGGCAGTCGCGCCCCTCGGCGATGGCGCGGATGACGATGTCGCGGTCGGTGACGAGGCCGACGAGGCGGCCGTTGGCCGCCGTGCGCGCCGGCACGCGCTGCACCTCGGTCACGGAGTCGGACGGCGTCTCGCCCGGCTCGACGACGGGGATGACGCCCGTGTCCTCGTCGCGCATCATGCGCGCAACCTCTTCGAGCGTGGTCTCACGCCCCGCGACCGTCACGTCGCGCGTCATGATGTCGCGGCAGCGCAGGTGCGAGCGCGCCGCGCCGCGCCCGCGGCGCCCGCGTTCGTACTCGCCGCGCGGCGGCGGGGGCGGCGGCGGCGCGGGCGGCAGCCGCCGCCTGTGTTCGAGGTCTTCGCGGAAGTCGCGCGGGTCTGCGCGCCCGCCCGCGTAGTAGTCGTCGCGGTAGAAGTCGCCGCGGCCGTAGGCGCGGTCGTCGTAGTCGCCGCGCACGCCCCACGGACGGCCGCCGCGCGGCACGTCCCGCTCGTCGTACTCGTAGCGGCCGTGCGGCGGCGGCGGCGGCCCCGCCTCCCCGCGCGAGCCGCCGCCGCCGCGCCGCGGCCGCGGCTCGCCCGCGTAAAAGTCGTCGTCCCAATCCCCGCGGTGTCTCGACATCCGAGCCCTCCCGAAAAGCCCCTCCGGCGCGCCCGCACCCCGCGCACACGCCTGCGCGGGTCGGGGCCGCCGCGGATTTAAGTCGAGGGGAACTTAGACGCGATTATACTCGCTTCGTTCGAGATTGCCAGAGGGGGACGTGATGAATGATGAACATGAGTGATGAATTGAAGACGGCGTGCCCTTCATCCATCACCCGCCATCCCTTCCCCGCGGGCCGGTTGGCGGGTGCGGCGGCGGTTTGCTAGGATGCGAGAAAGTTATGCAGCCGACAGGACGCAGGTTCGCGAACCCCAAAACCCCCGCGCGCGAGGGGAAGCTCGTCACGGTCGGGCGCGTCGAAGACCTGCCCGAGGGGCGCGGCGCCACGGTCGAGCTGCACGGCGGCAAGGAACTCGCGCTCTACCACGTCGCCGGCCGCTTCCACGCCATCGAGAACTTCTGCCCGCACAAGGGCGCGCCGCTCGCCGACGGCAACCTCACGGGCCACGCCGTCGAGTGCGACTGGCACGGCTGGCGCTTCGACGTGCGCTCCGGCGCCTGCCTCAACCGCCCCTCCGAGCCCGTCGAGACCTACGAGGTCGTCATCGAGGACGGGTGGATAAAGATAAGAGTCTAGGGGCGTGAACCGTAAACCGTGAACCGTGACGGGGAGGAAGACAACTCCTTCCCGTCACGGTTCACCGTTTACGGTTCACGGCTTTTACTCCCCGTCGTTGCCGATGGCCTCGACGGGGCAGGCCAGCAGGGCCTCCTCGCAGAGGGCGCGCTCGGCGTCGGTGCGGGGCTGTTTGAAGACGAAGGAGTAACCGCCCGCGTCGGCGCGCGTGAAGTTCTCGGGTGAGGTGTCGCGGCACACGTCGCAGTCGATGCAGTTCGTGTCCACGTAGTAGGTGCCCGGCACGTTCTCGGGCACGCGGTCGTTCGGGTCGGCCATAGGTGGTGAATAGCGAATGGTGAATAGTAAATGGACTTAAAGCAGTCACTATTTACTATTCACCATTCACCATTTACTTGATTGCGAGCATCCGGTCGAGGGCGACGCGCGCCCAACGGGCGGTCTCCTCGGGGACGGTGATCTGGTTGACGACGCGCCCCGCGACGAGCGAGTCGAGCGCCCACGCGAGGTTCTGCGGCGCGATGCGGTACATCGTGGCGCACATGCAGAGGTCGGGCGCGAGCAGGCGGACGTGCTTGTCCGGGTGCCGCGCGGCGAGCCGGCTGACGAGGTTGACCTCCGTGCCGACCGCCCACGCGGAGCCGGCGGGCGCCTCCTCGATGGCCTTGATGATGAACTCGGTCGAGCCGTTGAGGTCGCTCTTCTCGACGACCTCGCGCTCGCACTCGGGGTGGACGAGCACCCTGATGCCCGGCACCTCCTTGCGCACGGCGTCGACGTGCCACGGGCGGAAGCGGCCGTGGACGGAGCAGTGACCCTTCCACAGGATGAGGCGCGCGCGGCGCAGTTGCTCGGGGCTGTTGCCGCCCAGCTCCCTGTTCGGGTCCCACAGCGCCATCTCGTCGAGGGGGATGCCGAACCTGACGCCGGTGTTGCGACCCAAATGCTGGTCGGGGAAGAAGAAGAGCTTGTCGGCCTCACGCAGGTACTTGTCGAACAGCGGGACGGCGTTCGACGAGGTGCAGACCACGCCGTCGTGCTCGCCGCAGAAGGCTTTGATGGCCGCCGAAGAGTTCATGTAGGTGACGGGCGCGACCTTGAACTCGTCGAGGATGCCGACGGAGCGCAACTGCTCCCAGGCGTCCTCCACCTGCTCGGCCGTCGCCATGTCGGCCATCGAGCACCCCGCCCCGAGGTCGGGGAGTATCACCTTCTGGTCGCCGGGCTTGAGGATGTCGGCCGACTCGGCCATGAAGTGGACGCCGCAGAAGACGACGTAGTCGGCCTCGGGGCGCTCGGCCGCGAGCTTGGCGAGCTTGAAGGAGTCGCCGGTGTAGTCGGCGTGCGCCACCACGTCGTCGCGCTGGTAGTGGTGCCCGAGGATGACGAGGCGCGGGCCCAGCCTTTCGCGGGCGGCCTCGATGCGCGCCGACAGCTCGCCTTCGGACATCCCGAAGTAGTCTTCGAGCGCCGGCGCCTTCGCTTCCCGTTCCGGAGTCTCAACCGCAGTCGTCATCTTCAACCCTCTTGTTTGTCCGACGGCGCGCGGCCGCCCGCGCGAAACGCGAAATATAAGCCTTCAAGCAACGACCCGCAAGCGCCGCCGCGCGCGCGTCGAAGGCCGGAAATTAGATGCGGCGCGCGCCCCACACGTTTATAAAAAGGCAAAAGAAGGCCGTGAACAGCGAACCGTCAACCGCGACAAGAGAAAGCCCGCTCTTTCTTGTCACGGTTGACGGTTCGCTGTCCACGGCCCCCTCTACGGGTGCGTCATCTGCTCGGGCCTGACGTACTCGTCGAACTGCTCGGCGGTGAGCAGCCCCAGCTCGACGGCCGACTCGCGCAGCGTGATGCCCCGCTTGTGCGCGTTCTTGGCGATGCGCGCCGCGTTGTCGTAGCCGATGTGGGGGTTGAGCGCGGTGACGAGCATCAGCGACTGCCGCAGGTTCTCCTCGATGCGCGCGCGGTTCAGCCCCAGCCCCTCGACGCAGAAGTCCACGAAGCCGCGGCAGGCGTCCTTCAGCAGGCGGATGGAGTGGAGCAGGTTGTGAATCATCACGGGGTTGAAGACGTTCAGCTCGAAGTTGCCCTGCGAGCCGGCGAACCCGATGGCGGCGTCGTTGCCCATCACCTGCACGGCGACCATCGTCATCGCCTCCGACTGCGTCGGGTTGACCTTGCCCGGCATGATGGAGGAGCCCGGCTCGTTCTCGGGCAGGACGAGTTCGCCGATGCCGGCGCGCGGCCCCGAGCCGAGCCAGCGGATGTCGTTCGCGATCTTCATCAGCGAGGCGGCCAGCGTCTTGAGCGCGCCGCTCGCGAAGACCAGCTCGTCGTGCGCGGAGAGGGCAGCGAACTTGTTCGGGTGCGCCTTGAAGGGGAGCCCCGTCAGTTCCGCTATCTTCGCCGCCGCGCGCTCGGCGAACTCCGGGTGCGAGTTCAGTCCCGTGCCGACGGCCGTCCCGCCGATGGCCAGGTCATAAAGGCCGGGCAGCACGGCTTCGAGCCGCTCGACGTCGCGCTCAAGCAGCGAAGCCCAGCCGCCGAACTCCTGCCCGACGGTCAAAGGCGTCGCGTCCTGCAAGTGCGTGCGGCCGATCTTCACCACGTCGGCGAACTCCGTCGCCTTCGCGTCAATCGCGTCCCGGAGCCGCCTCACTTCCGGTATCAACCTCCGCATCTGCTCGGCGGCGGCGATGTGCATGGCCGTCGGGAAGGTGTCGTTCGAGGACTGCGACATGTTCACGTCGTCGTTCGGGTGGACGGGGCGCTTGCTCCCCATCTCGCCCCCGGCCAGCTCGATGGCGCGGTTCGAGATGACCTCGTTCGCGTTCATGTTCGTCTGCGTCCCACTGCCCGTCTGCCACACGCGCAAGGGGAAGTGCTCGTCCAGCCGCCCCTCGATGACTTCGTCGGCCGCCCGCTCGATCAACCGCGCCTTCTCCGGCGGCAGCTTCCCCAACTCCTCGTTCACCAGCGCCGCGGCTTTTTTGAGGACGCCCAGCGCCCGCACCATCTCCCGCGGCATCACGTCGAACCCGATGTTGAAGTGGTGCAGCGAACGCTCCGTCTGCGCCCCCCAATACCTGTCCGCACGCACCTCCACCTCACCCATCGAGTCCGACTCGACCCTCGTCCCCGCCTTCTCCCCCGCCGCTTCTTTACTCATAAGAAACTTCGCCCTTCAAGAATGTAAGAGAGCTTACGCGCCCACAATTTTACACCCTGCGCCCGCGCCGCGTCAGCGGAGCGCGCGCGGGCGCCCCTTCCGCGGGCGGGCGCGGCGTCGTGCGGCCCGCGGGGGAGCGCCGGCCGTGACCGCGCGGTTATTGTTTGGCGGGCGCTTTCTTTTCGATGAAGTCGGAGAGGAGTTGGGCGAAGTCGGGGGCGCCGAGTTGTTGGAGGCGCGAGAGGTGTCGGAGCGCGGCGTCGCGTTGGCCGAGGGCGGCGCGGGAGAGGCCGGCGAGGTAGTGGGAGAAGGGGGCGTCGGGGGAGAGTTTGAGGGCGCGGTCGGCGGCCGTCGCGGCCTCCTCGTACTTGCGCTGGCCGTAGAGGGATTCGGCGAGCGCCTCGTGCGCGTCGGGGTCTGCGGGGCGGCGCTCGGCGACGCGGCGGAGGAGCGCGGCGCCCTCCTCGTAGCGGCGGCCGGCGTTGCAGACGAGGCCGAGGCGCAGGAGCGCGGGCGCGTACTCGGGGTCTACTCGCAGCACGGCGCGGAAGGACTCTTCGGCCGCGCGGAGGCGGCCGGCCCTGAGGTGCGCCTCGCCCGACTTGATGTAGGCGCGCGCGGCGGCGACGAGCGAGGCGTCGGCCTCGCGCTCGCGCCCGAGCTTGACGTAGGCGAGCGCGAGGTTGAAGTGCGCCTGCCCGTAGTCGGGGTCGAGCGCGGCGGCGCGCGCGAAGGCGGCGGCGGCCTCGGCGAAGCGGCCGGCGGCGAAGCGCGCGCTCCCGAGGTTGTTGTGCGCCGCGGCCAGCGCGGGGCAGGCGCGTATCGCCTCCTCGTACTCGGCGGCGGCCTGCTCGACCTTGCCCTTCGAGAAGAGCGCGAGCCCGCGCTCGTTGTGCGCCAGCGCCTTCTTCTCCTCGGGCGGGACGGCGCGCACGACGGCCGGCGCGCCGTCCCGCCCCCCGGCGTCGGAGGGGAAGGCGGAGTCGGACTTGCCCTCCTCGAAGCGGCGCCGCCGCGTCTCGTCTACCGAGCGCTTCGTCATCTCCATGCGGTGTTCGAGGATG
Organism: Pyrinomonadaceae bacterium; assembly: GCA_036389815.1. Lineage (GTDB taxonomy): Bacteria > Acidobacteriota > Blastocatellia > Pyrinomonadales > Pyrinomonadaceae > QHXN01. The sequence continues at coordinate 21,587 of DASVWB010000007.1, forward strand.
GAGCGGTAGGCGTCTTCCGCGTTGTTCGCGGGCTGCTGCTGCGCGCGCGCCGGCGCGCACGCAAAGAGGGCGGCGGCCGCGGCGGCCGCGAGGAGGTTGAGCCGGCGCGCGCCCGCGCGGCGTGGAAGGGGGTTCGCAGAGACCATCAGCCGGCTCCTCGTCGTCCGTAGCCCGTGGGTTTTCTTTTATACGCGCGGAACCGCGCGCCCCGACGGCCGCCCTAGCCCTCGCCCTCGACGGGCGCGCCCGCCTCCTGCCAGGCCCTCCAGCCGCCGGCCATCGAGTAGACGTTCGTGTAGCCCATGCGCCGCAGGTTGTCGGCCGCGAGCGCCGAGCGATAGCCGCCGCCGCAGTAGAGAATAAGCTCGGCGCCGCGGTCGGGCGCCTTCGTCTCGATGTCGCGCTCGATGACGCCGCGGCCGATGTGCTCGGCCCCGCGCGCGCGGCCGCGCTCCCACTCGTTGTCCTCGCGCACGTCTATGAGGCGCGCGCCCCGCCGCACCCTCTCCAAAGTCTGCGGCACGTCGACCTCGCGGACGCGGGTTCTGGCGTCCGCGACTATCTTCAGGAATCCTTCGGTGTGCTCCATCGTTCGCCCGCCCGCCCCCGCGGTTTGACTTTCGTTTTCCCGGTTTGCTACATCATAGCGCTTCCCTAGACTCCTGTGGAGTGCTTTATGCGCAGAAGACTCGTGTGCGCCCTGCTGTCACTGGCCGTCTCCGCGCCGCTCGCGGGCTGCGGCTGGCTGCGCGGCGCGGGCTCGGGCGGCATCGGCGCGGCGGGGGGCGGCGTCGGCATCGGCGGCGGGGAGGCGGGGGCGGAAGAGCTGGCCGCCGCGCTCTCGGACTTCACGCGGGAGCTGACGGGCAGGGTCGAGGCGGCCTCCGACCCGAAGGAGGGCGTGGCCGACGCGCAGCGGCTCCTCGACTCGCGCGGGGCGGAACTCGCGGCGCGCGTCGAAGCCTTCAAGAAGGGCCCGCGGGCGCGGTCGCAGTCGGAGCGCGCGAAGTGGCTCGAAGCGGAGGTGGACAACGCGCAGCGCCTGCGCGAGCTTCAGCTCAAGTACCTCGACGCCTCGATGCGCGACCCCGCGCTGAAGGCGGGGCTCGAACGCCTCGTCTCGGACTACGACTCGATGCTCAGAGACCGCTGAGGCCGGACGCGTTGGAGTAAACGAGCGCGGGCGGCTATAATGCCTTTAAAAGTGATAAGTGATGAGTGATAAGCGATAAGAACGGAGGCGAAGCGCCACCCGCCTCCTCTTATCGCTTATCACTCATCACTTATCACCGGCCTTATAAGGAGAGACTAAATTTGTCTACGGAACAGTTCGACGTGACGGTGATCGGGTCGGGGCCCGGCGGCTACGTGGCCGCGATACGCGGGGCGCAGCTCGGGCTGAAGGTGGCGCTCGTCGAGAAGGACAAGCGGCTGGGCGGGACGTGCACGCTGCGCGGCTGCATCCCGACCAAGCAGCTTTTGATGTCGGCGCACCACTACGAGATGGCGCACAAGGGGCTCGCGGACTTCGGCGTGCAGGTCTCGGACGTGCGGCTCGCCTTCGACGACGTGCAGAAGCGCAAGGCCAAGGTCGTCACGAAGAACTCGAAGGGCATCGAGTTTTTGATGAAGAAGAACTCGATCACGGTCTTCAAGGGCACGGGCAAACTGGCGCTGCCCGGCCGCGTCGAGGTGACGGGCGAGGACGGCAAGGCGCAGACGATTGATACGAAGAACGTCATCATCGCCACCGGCTCGGTCGTCCGCCCCATCCCCGGCTTCGAGACCGACGGCGAGCGCGTCGTCAACTCCGACCACATCCTCGAACTCGAAAAGGTTCCGAAGTCGCTCGTCGTCATGGGCTCGGGCGCGGTCGGCACCGAGTTCGCCTCCGTCTACTCGCGCTTCGGCGCGGAGACGACGCTCGTTGAGCTGATGCCGCGCATCATGCCGCTCGAAGACGAGGAGATTTCGAAGACGCTCGAGCAGTCCTTCCGCAAGCGCGGCATCAAGTGCATGGCGGGGACGAAGCTCGAAAGGGTCGAGCGCACGGACGCGGGCGTGCGCGTCACGGGCAAGGACGCGAAGGGCGGCGACGTGTCGCTCGAAGCGGAGATGCTGCTCGTCGCCGTCGGCCGGATGCCGTACCTCGAAGGGCTCGGGCTCGAAGGCACGAAGATCAAGGTCGAGCGCGGGGCCATACAGGTGGACGAGTTCTGCCGGACGGGCGAGGCCGGGGTCTACGCCATCGGCGACGTGATACCGACGCCGTGGCTCGCGCACCTCGCGTCGAAGGAGGGCATCCTCGCCGTCGAGCAGATCGCCGGCCACAAGGCCCAGCCCATCAACCTGCGCCACGTGCCCTCGTGCACCTACTGCGACCCGGAGGTGGCGTCGGTGGGTCTGACCGAGGCGAAGGCGAGGGAGCTGGGCTACGACGTGAAGACGGCGAAGTTCCCGTTCTCGGCCTCGGGCAAGGCCCGGATACTCGGCGAGGAGGAGGGCTTCGTCAAGGTCGTCAGCGAGGCGAAGTACGACGAGCTTCTGGGCGTCCACATCGTCGGCCCGCACGCGACCGAGATCATCCACGAGGCCATCGTCGCGCTCCACCTCGAATCGACGGCCGACGAGCTGGGGCGCGTCATCCACGCGCACCCGACCGTCTCCGAGGCCGTCATGGAGGCCGCCGAGGGCGTCCACGGGCTGACGATCCACTTCTAGCCCGCAAAGGGGGCCCGCCCTCACTTGCGCCCTCGACTTCGAGTCAACTATGACGACTAAAACTCCGACCCGCGCCGGCAAGGGCGCCAAAGGCAAGGCGAAGGACGAAGGCGCGAACGGCGGCGCGCCGGCCGCCGAGCCCTTCGTCTTCCTCCCGCCGCCGCGCGGCGAGGCGCTGTCGCTCGCAGACCCCCTGGACGAGCGGGGCGAGCTGATTTGCGCCGGCGAGACGACGCTCACGGCCGCGCAACTCCTCGAACTCTACCGCTGGCTCCAGCTCACGCGGCTCGTCGAGGAGCGGCTCGTCAACCTCTACCGGCAGACGAAGGTCGTCGGCGGAGTCTTCCGCTCGCTCGGGCAGGAGGCGACCGCCGTCGGCACGGCCTACGCGCTCCGGCAGCAGGACTTCATCGCGCCGCTCATCCGCGACCTCGGCGCCGTCCTCGTCAAAGGCATCCGCCCCCGCGACATCTTCGCGCAGTACATGGCGAAGGCGTGGGGGCCCTCCGAGGGGCGCGACTTAAACATCCACTTCGGCGACGTGTCGAAGGGCTTCATCGGCCCCATCTCGCACCTCGGAGACATGATCCCCGTGATGACCGGCATCGTGCTCGCCGCGCGGATGCAGAAGAGGGACGCGGTCGCGGTCGCCTACATCGGCGACGGCGGCATGAGCACGGGCGCGTTCCACGAGGGGCTCAACTTCGCCGCCGTGCAGAAGCTCCCGCTCGTCGTCGTCGCCGAGCACAACTGGTACGCCTACTCCACCCCGACCTCGAAGCAGACGGCCGTCGCCAACCTCGCCGAGAAGGCCGCCGGCTACGGCATCCCCGGCTACGTCGTGGACGGCAACGACGTGGTCGCCTGCTACGAGGTCATGCGCCGCGCGGCCGAGTTCGCGCGCGGCGGGGGCGGCTCCGTCATCGTCGAGGCCAAGACCTACCGCCGCAAGGGTCACGCCGAGCACGACGACCAGCGCTACATCCCCGCGGGCGAGCTCGAACACTGGGAGCGGCGCGACCCCCTCGACCGCTTCCACCGCCACCTGCTCTCGCACGGCGTCGCCACGCCGGAGAAGCTGGACGAGATAGTGGCGGACGTGCGCCGCGAGATTGACGAGGACTCCGCCTGGGCCGAGTCCTCGCCCATGCCCGACCCCGAGAAGGCCGCCTACAACGTCTTCGACAACACAGTCGTCCCCCCTGCCTTCCGCCCGAAGGTGCTGGAAAATTAAAAGCAGATGTCAACGGCAACGAAGAAAGAGCACAGGTCGAACCGCCCCGCGCGCGGCGGGGTGGTGACGTTCGTCGAGGCCATCCGCCAGGGCCTTTGGGAGGAGATGGAGCGCGACCCGAGCGTCTTCCTCATCGGCGAGGACGTGGGCGCCTACGGCGGCGCCTTCAAGGTGACGGACGGCCTGCTCGACGAGTTCGGCGAGGGGCGCGTGATAGACACGCCCATCTCGGAGGCGGCCATCGTCGGCGCGGCCTGCGGCGCGGCGCTGCTGGGCATGCGCCCGGTCGCCGAGTTCCAGTTCATCGACTTCATCTCGCCGGCCTTCGACATGCTGACGAACTACGCCGCGAAGTGCCGCTACCGCTGGGGCGCGGGGCTCGCCACGGTCTTCCGCGGCCCCTGCGGCGCGGGCGTCCACTCCGGCCCCTTCCACTCTCTGAACGCCGAGGCGTTCTTCCTCAACACGGCCGGCCTCAAGATGGTCGAGCCCTCGACGGCCTACGACGCCAAGGGGCTCATCAAGGCCGCCGTCCGCGACCCCGACCCCGTCCTCTTCTTCGAGCACAAGAAGCTCTACCGCCTGCCACGCCTGCGCGAGGAGATTCCCGAAGATGACTACACCGTCGAGATCGGGAAGGCGCGCGTGCGGCGCGAGGGGCGCGACCTCTCCGTCATCACCTTCGGCGCGCAGACGCTGACGGCACTCGACGCGGCGGAGGAGCTGGAGAAGGAGGGGCTGGACGTCGAAGTCCTTGACCTGCGCACGCTCGCGCCGATGGACAGGGGGGCGATCCTCGCGACGGCGCGCAAGACGAGCAAGGTCTTGATACTCCACGAGGCGTCTCGCACGGGCGGCATCGGCGGCGAGATTGCGGCGACGATTGCGGAGGAGGCCTTCGAGTGGCTCGACGCGCCCGTCGTGCGCCTCGCCGCCACGGACACGCCCGTGCCCTACTCGCCGCCGCTCGAAGAGTACCACCTGCCGCAGGTCAGGGACGTGCTCGAAGCGGCGCGGCGGCTGGCGGCTTATTGAAGTAGACAGTAGTCAGTAGTCAGTAGTCAGTAGGGCTCCGCCCTACCGGCCCCGACGCTGACGCCCGGACGATTCATCGGCGGCGGTTCTTCTACTGACTACTGACTACTGACTACTGACTACTAAAGGAGTCTCAGATGCCGAAGTTTCTAATCGAGCGCGAAATCCCCGGCGCGGGAAAGCTGTCGGGCGAGGAGTTACAGGCGATCTCGCAGAAGTCCTGCGGCGTCCTGCGCGAGCTGGGGCCGCAGGTGCAGTGGGTCGAGAGCTACGTGACGGACGACAAGGTCTACTGCGTCTACATCGCGCCGGACGAGGCGGCCGTCCGCGAGCACGCCGAGCGCGGCGGCTTCCCCGCCAACAGCGTCTCGCAGATTCGGCGGATGATAGACCCGACGACCGCCGAGGGGTGAAAGGAAGTAGTCAGTAGTCAGTAGTCAGTAGTCAGTAGGGCTCCGCCTCGCGTGAGACGCCGCTTCTGTTCTGACCGCCCGGCTGAGGAAGGCTCTGCTACTGACTACTGTCTACTGACTACTGTCTACTTTTTTTGGAGAGCTTATGCCGACAGAGGTTGTGATGCCGCAGATGGGCGAGTCCATCGCGGAGGGGACGATTACGCGCTGGCTGAAGCAGGTCGGCGAGCGCGTCGAGCGCGACGAGCCGCTCTTTGAGATTTCGACCGACAAGGTGGACGCGGAGATTCCGAGCCCCGCGGCCGGGACGCTCGCGCAGGTGCTCTTCAAGGAGGGCGACACGGTCGAGGTCAACAAGGTCGTCGCCTACATCGGCGAGGCCGGCGAGGCGGCGCAGCCCGCCGCGGCCCCGGCGGCCGAGGCCCCGAAGCAGGAGGCCGCCGCCGCGACGGCCGCGCCCGCGAGCCAGGCCGCCGCCGCCGCGCCGCCGCCCCCGCAGCCGCCGCCCGCGCAAGAAGCCCCCGCGCCGCAGCAGCGCGCCGCGGCCCCACAGCCCCCGCCGACGGTCGCGCCCGCCTCGGGCGGCGCGTCCGCCGCGGAAGCCTCCGGCCCGCCGCAGGCGACCTCGGGCGCGCCGCCGGCCGACGCCTCGCACGGCGCGCGCACGGCCGAGGAGCTGCGCCGCACGCGTTCGAGCCCGCTCGTCAGGAAGATCGCCGCCGAGCACAACATAGACATCTCGCGGCTCGAAGGCACGGGCGCGAGCGGGAGGGTCACGAAGAACGACATCCTGAGCTACATCGAGTCGGGCGCGGCGATGTCGCCCGCCGAGGCGGCCGTCACCGCGCAGCCGCAGGCCGACGCGCCCGCCGCGGCGCGCGCGCCGCAGACGCCGCAGCCCGCGCCGCCGCCCGTCCAGCCCGGCGAGGGCGACCGCGTCGAGCCGATGTCGGTCATGCGCAGGAAGATCGCCGAGCACATGACGATGTCGCAGCGCACGAGCGCGCATGTCGCCACCGTCTACGAGATAGACATGACGCGCGTCCACCGGCTGCGCGAGGCGAAGAAGGCGGAGTTCCACCAGCGCGTCGGCACGAAGCTCTCCTACATGCCCTTCATCTTCCAGGCCGTCACGCAGGCCATCAGGAAGTTCCCCGTCTTCAACTCGCAGGTCGCGGGCGACCAGATCGTCTACAAGCGCGACATCAACCTCGGCATGGCCGTCGCGCTCGACTGGGGCCTCATCGTCCCCGTCATCAAGCGCGCCGACGACCTCTCCATCGCGGGGCTCGCCAAGGCCGCCAACGACCTCGCCGACCGCGCGCGCGCCAAGCAGCTCAAGCCCGACGAGGTGGCCGGCGGCACCTTCACCATCACCAACCCGGGCGTCTTCGGCGGGCTCTTCGGCACGCCCATCATCAACCAGCCGCAGGTCGCCATCCTCGGCGTCGGCACCATCGAGAAGCGGGCGCGCGTCATCACGACCGCGGAGGGCGACGACGTGATCGCCGTCCGCCACATGGCCTACTTCGCGCTCTCCTTCGACCACCGCATCATCGACGGCGCCGACGCCGAGCGCTTCCTCTCCTACGTGAAGGAGCTGCTCGAAGCCGGGCAGTTCACCGTGTAAGACGCGCGGGGTCGGGAGCGCGGGCAGGGATGCCCGCGCTCCCGGCTTCAGGCCCGCGTGCGCGCCGCCGTAATTGTTGCGGAGTGATAGCGATTGGATGATAAATCGCTCTTGCGCAACCATTTTCTCCCCCGCCCCCCTCAAACCGCTTGACTTGCTTTCCGCGGTTGGCTGTAGAATCCGGGCCACTCGGGAAAATTCTGAGAAAGAACAACCTCGCAAGGCAGACCAACTCGGAGGGACAGGTAAGCGCTCCGGCCGCCCCGAACTTTGGGCGCCGACCCGACAGGTCAGTGTGGCGGCGGGCGTTCGCCGCAGGGCAGCGCCGAGCGCGCGAAGCTTCCCGACAGACTTTCGCACGAACGGAGAAGGATAAAAATGAGCAACGTTTCGAGCAGGATTAGATTCATCGCACTTACTTTCGCGCTGGCGCTCTCTCTCGCGCCGGCGGCCTTCGCGCAGGCGGACGCCAGCGGCGCGGGCAACGGCAACACGCGCGCCGTCGCCTCGGGCCAGAAGATGAAGATCAAGGGCGTCGTGACCAGCCGCCAGGCCGACACCTTCGTCGTCCAGGACGCCAACGGCGTCTCGACGACCGTCGCGCTGACGAACGGCACGAGCGTCAAGACCACCGGCGGCTTCCTGCGCGGCGGCACTAACTACGGCGTGACCGCCATCCTCCGCGGCCTCAACCTTGAGGTCGAGGGGCGCGGCGACGGCACCAACCTCGTCGCCGAGAAGATTCGCTTCAAGGAGGGCGACCTCCGCACGGCGCGCACCGTCGAGGCCAACGTCACCCCCGTAGAGAACCGCGTCGGCGCGGCCGAAGGCCGCATCGGTCAGGTCGAGCAGAACGCGCAGCGGCTCTCGGGTCAGTTGGACGAGTTGGCCGCCGTCTCGAACGCCGCCCGCGGCGGCGCGAAGGCCGCGCAGGAGACGGCCGACATGGCCGTGGCCGGCGTCAACGCCACCAACGAGCGCATCTCGGCCTTGGACGACTACCAGGTGCAGAACAACACGAGCATCCTCTTCCGCGTGGGGAGCGCCACCCTCTCGCCGCAGTCGAAGCAGCAGCTCGACCAGATCGCGCAGCAGGCTTTGCAGGCGAAGGGCTACGTGTTGGAGGTCTCGGGCTTCGCCAGCGCCGACGGGAGCACGGAGGCCAACCGCCGCCTGAGCCAGCGCCGCGCCGACACCGTCATCCGCTACCTCGTCGAGAACCATAACATCCCGCTGCGCCGCATCATCACGCCCTACGGCTACGGCGAGGCGCAGCCCGTGGCCGACAACACTTCGCGCGAGGGGCGCGAGCAGAACCGCCGCGTCGAGGTCAAGGTGCTCGTCAACCGCGGCCTCATCCAGGGCGGCCCGAGCATGGCCCGCCCGACCGAGAACCCGGGGCAGTAGCGCTCCGCTCGAAAGGATGAAGGCGGAGGGATGAAGGATGAAGGGCGTGCCGTCGAGCGTCCCCTTCATCCCTCATCCCTCCGCCTTCATCCTTCCTGACTGAGGAGGGACGCAAAGTGTTTCGCAGACCCGACGCGGCGAGAAAGACCCTTCCGGCGCTGGCGCTCGCCGCCCTCGCGCTCGCGTGCTTCGCGGGCGCGGCCGCCCAGACGCGGCGCCCGCGGCAGACGGCGCGGCCGAGCCCGACGCCCATCGTCGTCCCGCGCCGCCCGCCCGCCCAGTCGGGCACGCAGGCGCGCCCGACGCCGACGCCCGCCATCGTCAACGTTCCCACCGCGCAGGACGACGCGCCGCCGCCCCCGCCCCCGCCGACCCCGACGCCCACGCCGAGACCGACGCCGACGCCGACGCCCGTCGATGAGGCGCTCGACGAGACGGAAGTGGTGCGCGTCACGTCCAACCTCGTGGTCGTCCCCGTCGCCGTCACCGACGCCGGGGGCAACGCCGTGCAGGGTCTGAAGCGGGAGGACTTTCTGCTCGAAGAGGAGGGGCGCGCGCAGGAGTTGCAGGCCGTCGGCGACGCCGAGCAGGTGCCGCTCGACATCGTCATCCTCTTCGACATCTCTTCGAGCGTGACGGCCAGGGACTTCTTCGCGCGGCAGCAGGAGGCGGCCGCGCGCTTCCTGCGGCTGGTGATGAAGCCGTCGGACCGCGCGGCCGTCGTCACCATCGCCGACAAACCCGCGCTCGTCCAGCCGCTCGCGCCGGCCGAGACGGCGGCCCAGACGATGCTCAAGATACCGGCCGCCGCGCGCTCGACGCCGACGGCCTTCTACGACTCGGTGAGCTACGCCGCGAAGTACCTCGGCGAGAACGCGCCCGGCAGCCACCGCCGCGTCATCCTCGCCGTCACGGACGGCGACGACAACTTCTCGACGGCCGTGCGCGAGCAGACCGTCGCCGAGTACGAGGAGCAGAAGAAGGCCGAGGCGCAGGAGGCTGCGCGCCCCGTCGGCGAGCGCGCCGCGGCGCGCCGCGACCTACAGGCGCGACACCAGCGCGCCGTCGCGGGCGTGCAGCGCGCCGTGCAGGGCGCCGACGCCGTCTTCTACTCCATCAACCCGGGCGGCCCCTCCGTGCGCCTCAACGAGATCAGCATGCGCGCGCAGACCGGCATGCAGGCGGTCGCCGACGCCACCGGCGGCACGGCCTACGTCCCCGCGCGCAACGAGGAGCTGGACGCCATCTTCCGCCAGGTCGCGGCCGAGCTGCGCGCCCAGTACCTGCTCCAGTACCTCTCGAACAACCAGGCCGCCGCGGGCAGGTTCCTCCGCATCAAGGTCACGACCCCCGCCCGCCCCGACGCGCGCGTCCGCGCGCGACAGGGATATTTCAAGAAGGGGTAGACAGTAGACAGTAGACAGTAGACAGTAGTTAAAACAGAGGCGGCGCGTCCGGTTA
>DASVWB010000008.1:0-2634 GCA_036389815.1 Pyrinomonadaceae bacterium
GAAGTCGACGTAGGTGACGCCTACCTCGGGCTCGCCGCCCGCGATGGAGAACTGCGTGGGGCCGCCGCCGCGCAGGCGTATCTGGGCGTTGGTCAGACAGGGTGACTGACCCGCGCCCGCGCCGCAGTTCGGCGCGGAGAAGAGGAGCGTGCGGCGGAAGCGTTCGAGGCTCGTGATCTGCACGGCGGGCGCGCCGGCGACGACGTTGCCGGCCGCGTCGAGCTGCGGCGCGAGCCCGCCCGCGAAGGTGAAGGTGCCGGCGAAGTTCTGCTGCGAGACGTCGCGCAGGCGGTCGTAGCGCAGCCGCGCGCCCGCCTTGAGCGCGTGGTTGCCGGCCGACCAGGAGGTGTAGTTCTGAAGCTCGAAGTTGTCCGAGTCGGCCGCGGAGAGCCCGACCTGCGCGCCGCCGCCGGTGAAGGCTTCGAGGACGCGGACGGTGGGCGCGAGCGTGCCGCCCTGCTGCCGGCGGCGGTCGCGCTCGAACTGGAAGCGCGTCTCGTTAATCACCTTCTGGTTGATGACGGCCGTCTCGGTGAGTTGCACCGTCTGCTGCGTGTTCTCCACGTCGAAGGCGCGGCTGGCGAGGTTGAAGTCGCCGACGCCCTCGTTCTCGCGCGTCGAGCGCTCCCAGGTGTAGCGCGCGACGAGAGTGTTCGTCGGGTTGATCTGGTAGTCGAGCCGGGGGCTGAAGGTCGTCCGGCGGTCGGGCGAGAGCACCGACTGGTTGAAGGCGACGGGGTTGAGCGCGGGGTCGAGGATGACGGCGCGCACCACGTCGTTGTCGTCCGTCTCGCGCCGCTCGAAGTCGAGGAAGAAGGAGGCGCGCTTGGCCGAGAGCGGCCCCGAGATGTTGCCGCCGTAGCGGCGCGCCTGGTACGGCGCGCGCGTCGCGGCGAAGGGCGAGCGGGCGTTGAGGCTCTCGTCGTTGAAGTTGAAGAACGCCTGCCCGCGGAAGCGGTCGGTGCCCGGCTTGGTGAAGACCTCGACGCGGCCGTAGCCGAGGCGGTCGTACTCGGCCGAGAAGGGGTTGCGGTTGACGCGTATCTCGCGGATGGACTCCTTCGGCGGCAGGCGGCCGCCCGTGAAGCCGTCGATGTAAATCTGCGCGCCGTCCTCGCTTGAGCCTGCGCCGGGGCCGGCCAGAGCCTGCAAGGCTTCGGAGAGGTCGTCGGGGTCGTCGGGCAGCGCGTCGAGGTCTTCGCCGCGCAGCACGACCGCGCCCGCCTGCGACTCGGCCTCCGTGCCGACGGGCGCCTCGGCCGTCACCGTCACCTCCTCCTGTTCGATGGCGACGGTGAGGATGATGTCGAGCGGGTCTGTGCGGCCGGCCTGCACCTCGACGGCCGCGTTCTCGTAGGCCGCGAAGCCCGACTGGTTGATGCGCACTGTGTAGCGGCCGGGCGCGAGCCCCGAGAAGGCGTAGTTGCCCTGCTCGTCGGTCGTCGCCGTCTTCTCGACGCCCGCGGCGTCGCTCACCGTCACCGTCGCGCCGATGATGACGCCGCCCAACTCGTCCTTCACGTTCCCGCGCAGCGTCCCCAGCGACTGCTGCGCCGCCGCCGCCAAGACGCTACAGAACAGAACCGCCGCGCACAGGGCCGAGGCCCACACCGCCACCCTCAAAGATTTACTCATCTCCCCCCACCAGTACCTTGTTAAGTAGACAGTAGACAGTAGACAGTAGACAGTAGCGCCCCGCGTTGCTGCGTTGACGCTGACACCCGAACGACTCACCGGGAAGGGTTTTCCTACTGTCTACTGCCTACTGTCTACTGTCTACTGTTCTCACCTCGGCGGCTCGCGCGTCGGCCCCTGGCCGCCGCCGATGACGTCGCCGGGCAGCCCCGGGCTCATGCCGCGCTGGCCGTCGGGGCCGCGCTGCTGGAACTGCATGGCGCGCATCACCTCGGCCGGGCCGGTCAGGAGCGAGACGACCGTGGCGCGCGCCGGGTCGGCGCCCGGCGTGATGGTGAGGACGACCGCGTCGCCCTTCTTCAGGTCGGCCAGCGTGACGGCCGGCAGGCCCTCCAACATCTGCTGGAAGTTGTTGCCGCCCGCCCCCGAGCCGCCGCCCTGTCCGCCGCCGCGGCGGGGGCCGCCTTCGCCGCGCCTCTCGCCGTCGCGGCGGCGCTCGCCCTGCTGACGGCCTTCGCCGCCCTGACCTTCGCGCCGGCCTTCGCCCTGCCCGCCGCCCTCGCCGGAGGCGCGGCGCTGCTCGCGGCGCTCGAAGCGCTGCGCGCGCTCGGCCACGGTCTTCTCGAACTCGGGCGTCGTGCGCCGGAGCGACGAGCGCGCGCCGAGCGAGAGCGTCACCGCCTGGTTCATCTGCTCGTTCTTCACGGTCAGCGTGCCGCGCGCGGCGTCCACGCTCGTGACGGTGCCGGCGAAGCGCTGGAACGCGCCCGTCAAGACCTCCTCGGCCTTGAAGGTCGCGCCGTCGGCCGAGCGCGCGCCGGTCGCGCGCAGGGAGTCGCCCGCGCGCACGTCGGCGAAGGAGCCGGCGACGGCGTCGGCCGGCCGCGTCGAGTCGGGCGCGAACCGCAGGAAGCGCGCCGCCGCCGAGGCGTCAACCGTCACGGCCTCGGCGCCGTCGCGGCCGCCGCGCGTCTGGACGACGATAAGCTTCCTCGCGGC
>DASVWB010000009.1:0-1695 GCA_036389815.1 Pyrinomonadaceae bacterium
TGGCGTGCTGGAAGTGCTCGACGGCCTCGTCGCAGTCCTTGGGGTCGAGCGTGTGGAAGAGGAACTGCGCGAAGGCGGCCCGGCCGCGCAGGTACTCTTCATACGCCTGCGCGTTGTGCGTCGCGGGCGCGCCCCCGCCCGCCTGCGAGGCGTGCTGCTCGACGTCGAGCCCCTCCGAGATGCGGCGCGCGATGATGTCCTGGAGCGCGATGAGGTCGTCGGCCGTGGCGTCGATGCGGTCGCTCCAGAGCATCTCGCCCGTGACCACGTCGACGAGCTGCGCGTTGACCCGCAGCGTCCCGCCCGCGCGCAGGAAGTTGGCCGAGAGCACCGCGCTCACGTTCAGCTCGCGCCCGACCTCGCGCGGGTCTACGCCGTCCTTGCCCTGGTACTTCACGATCATCGAGGACGGGCGGACGACGAGCGAGCGGTTGCGCGCCAGCTCCGTAATCACCGCGTCGGCGAGCGAGAACTCGTAGAAGCTGACCTCGGGGTCGTTCGAGAGGTTGCGGAAGGGGAGGATGGCGATTGACTTCTCAAGCTCGAACTGGCTGACGTGCTGCTGCTGCTGCGCGTTCGGCGGGGTCGAGGCGCCGCCCGCGGGCGGCGCCGGGCCGCCGCGCCGCATCGTGGGCGGGAGCGAGGTGGCCTGCTTCTCCGAGCCGGTCAGGCCCCGCCACCAGCGGCGGAAGCTTGTGCCGAAGCCGCCGCCCCGCTCGCCCGTCTCGTGGCGCGGGCGGACGGCCACCGGCATTATCTCGGGCGGCACGCCGCTCGTCTGCGGGTCGAGGTCGCCGCGCGCCGAGGCCACCTCGCGCATGGCCGCGCGCAGGTCGTCGCGCATGTCCGAGACGCGCTGGTAGCGCTCCTCGGGCTTCTTCGCCAGCGAGCGGTCGAGGATTGCCTGCACGGAGGGCGGCGGGTTGTCCTTGCGCACGTCCTCCAGCGGCTCCGGCGTGTCGTGCAGGACGGCGTAGCGCACCTCGACGGTCGTCTGCCCCTTGAAGGGCCAGATGCCCGCGAGCATCTCGTAGAGCAGCACGCCGGTCGAGAAGATGTCTGCGCGGTGGTCAACCTTGCGCCCCGCGGCCTGCTCGGGCGCGGCGTAGGTCGCCGTGCCGTAGGGTACGCCGAGTTCGGTCAGGTGAACGTCGCCGCCGCCGCCCTCCTTGCTCTCGTCGAGGAGCTTGGCGAGCCCGAAGTCGAGCACCTTGGCGAGCCCCGACTCGGTGACCATCACGTTGCCGGCCTTGATGTCGCGGTGGATGATGCCCTTCGAGTGCGCGGCCGTTAAGGCGTCCGCGACCTGGTAGGCGATGGAGAGCGCGCTGTCCAGGGCGAGCGGGCGGCCGTTGACGAGCTGGCGGACGTTCTTCCCCTCGATGTACTGCATCGCGATGAAGTGCAGCCCCTCGGCCTCGTGGAGCCCGTAGATGGTGCAGATGTTCGGGTGGTCTAAGGAGGAGGCGAGCTGCGCCTCGCGCTCGAAGCGCTTGAGGTTGACCTCGCGCGCCGTCAGCTCTGGGCTCAGCACCTTGACGACGACCGTGCGGCCGAGGCGCTCGTCCACCGCCTTGTAGACAGTCCCCTGCCCGCCCGCGCCGAGCTTCTCCGTGATGCGGTAATTGAGGAGCGTCCTGCCGACCATTGGGGCTAGAGGATTTTCGATTTTAGATTTTTGATTTGCGATTCGGC
>DASVWB010000010.1:0-7635 GCA_036389815.1 Pyrinomonadaceae bacterium
CTGGAGCCGGGCGTCTCTGTGCGCATCGAAATCTTCAAGACCACCGGCGACGTGAGGCTCGACGTGCCGCTCTCGGCCATCGGCGGGCAGGGCGCGTTCACGAAGGAGCTGGAGGTCGCGCTGCTCGACGGCCGAGTGGACGTGGCCGTCCACTCGCTCAAAGACCTGCCGACCGTCACGCCCGACGGGCTCGCCATCACGGCCACGCCCGAGCGCGAAGACCCCCGCGACGCGCTCGTCCTGCGCGCGGGCTCCGTCGGCGAGGGCGCTTCGCTCGACAACCTCGCGCCCGGCGCGGTCGTCGGCACGTCCTCGCTGCGCCGCATCGCGCAGCTCAAACACCTGCGCCCGGACGTGCGGATTAAAGACCTGCGCGGGAACGTGGACACGCGCCTGCGCAAGCTCGACGAGGGCGAGTACGACGCGCTGATCCTCGCGTCGGCGGGGCTGCGCCGCCTCGGCCTCGGCGCGCGCGTCAGCGCGGCCATCCCGCCGGACGTGATGCTGCCCGCGGTCGGCCAGGGCTCGCTCGGCATCGAGACGCGCGCCGACGACCGCGAGACTAACGCGCTCGTCTCGCGCCTCGACGACCGCCGGACGCGCGCCGCCGTGCTCGCCGAGCGCGCGCTGCTGCGCAGCCTCGGCGGCGGCTGCCAGGTGCCCATCGCCGCACACGCCACCGTGAGCGACGGCCGCCTGAGTCTGGACGGCCTCGTCGCCACGCTCGACGGCGCGGAAGTCCTGCGCGACCGGTTAGAGGGCGACGCGGCCGAGCCCGACCGCCTGGGCGAGGCGCTGGCCGCCCGCCTCGTCGAGCGCGGCGCGTCGCGGCTTCTGGACGGGCTGCCGGTCGTCTTCCCACATTCACGATGAGCGCGGAGGCAGGCAAGCCGCTGGCCGGGCGCACGGTGATGATTACGCGCGCGCGCGCGCAGGCCGCCGAGTTCGCGGCCGGGCTCGAATCCTACGGCGCGCGCGTCGTCGCCTGCCCGACCATCGAGATAGTGCCGCCCGCCTCTTACGCGCGGCTCGACGAGGCGATTGACAACCTCTTCGGCTACGACTGGCTCGTCTTCACCAGCGCCAACGCCGTCGAGCACTTCCTCGCGCGGCTCGAAGCCTGCGGCAAGGGCGTCGAAGAGCTGGACGGCTTGCGCGCCTGCGCCATCGGCGAGGCGACGGCCGAGCGGCTCGTGGCCGCGCACGTCCACGTAGACCTCGTGCCCGAGAAGTCGCGCGCCGAGGGCGTCTTCGCCGCGCTCGAAAGCTACCTCGGCGGGCGCGAGCAGTTCGAGGGTCTGAACTTCCTCCTGCCGCGCGCGGCCGTCGCGCGCGACTTCCTGCCCGCCTCCCTTGAGGCCGCCGGCGCGCGCGTGGACGTGGTCGAGGCGTACCGCACCGTGCGCCCGGAGACGACCGACCGCGCGCGCGCCGAGGCGCTGCTCGTCGGCGGCGGCGTGGACTGCGTCACCTTCACAAGCTCCTCGACCGTCCACAACTTCGCGCAACTCTTCGACACGCGCGACCTGCGCCCGCTGCTCTCGGGCGTGCGCGTCGCGTGCATCGGCGCGGTCACCGCCGGCACGGCCGCGGAGTACGGGCTGCGCGCGGACATCGTGCCGGCCGAGTCGAGCGCGAAGGCGCTGGCGCGCGCCGTCGCCGAATTCTTCGCCCCGGCCGCGGGCTGAGGCCGCCGGCCCGCGCCGGCTTCTACTACCGCGCGTCGTAGCCGGGCGCGCGCCGCCGCGCCGGAATCCTTTTCTCCTTTCGCCCTCTCTTGCTACACTCGGAATCTATGCCGAAGGGTCGCATCCTCATCGTAGACGACGAACCCGTGATAGCCGACACGCTCGGCGACATGCTGGGCGGGTGGGGCTACGAGACCGCGGTCGCGGGTGACGGCCGCGAGGGGCTCGCGCTGGTCGAAGAGTTCCGCCCGTCGGCCGTCGTCTCGGACGTCTACATGCCGAACCTCGACGGCTTCGGCCTGCTGCGCGAGATGCGGAGCCTGCACCCGGAGACGGCCGTCATCCTCCTGACGGGGCAGGGCACGGTCGAGATGGCCGTGCGCGCCATCCAGGAGGAGGGCGCGTTCCACTACCTCGAAAAGCCCATCGACTTCGCCAAGCTGCGGCTCGTCGTCGAGCGCGCGGTCGAGTACTCCGAGGCGCGGCGCGAGAACCTCGCGCTCCGCCTCCAGTTGCGCGACCGCGGCGTGTTCGGCGAGCTGGTCGGCGCGAGCGAGCCGATGCGGCAGGTCTACGCGCTCATCGAGCAGGTCGCGCCGTCGTCCGCCTCCGTGCTGCTGACGGGCGAGTCGGGCACGGGCAAGGAGCTTTGCGCGCGCACCATCCACGGCCTGAGCCCGCGCAAGAACACCGCCTTCGTCGCCATCAACTGCTCGGCCATCCCCGAGACTCTGATGGAGTCCGAGCTGTTCGGGCACGAGCGCGGGGCGTTCACGGGGGCGGCCGCGCGCCGCCTCGGCTGCTTCGAGCTGGCGAACGGCGGGACGCTCCTGCTCGACGAGATTTCGGAGATGCCGGTCTCGCTCCAGGCGAAGCTCCTGCGCGTGCTCGAAGACAGGAAGATTCGGCGGCTCGGCGGCTCGTCGGAGCTGGCCGTGGACGTGCGCGTGCTGGCGGCGACGAACCGCGACCCGGAGGAGGCGGTGCGGCGCGGCCACTTCCGCGAAGACCTGCTCTACCGCCTGAACGTCATCACGGTCGAGCTGCCCCCCTTGCGCGAGCGCAAGGAGGACATCCCGCTGCTCGCGCAGCACCTCGTCGCGCAGCTCGCCGAAAGACACGGCCGCCCCGCGCGCCTGCTGAGCCCGCAGGCGGTCGAGGCTTTGCAGTCCCACTCGTGGCCGGGCAACGTCCGCGAGCTGCGCAACGTCATCGAGCGCGCCGTCATCATCTGCTCGGGCGACGCCGTCGAGCGCCACCACCTCGCGCCCTACCCGCTCGAACAGCGCACGGCCACGCGCGGCGAGGACACGCTCACCCTCCCCGTCGGCACGCCCATCGAGGAGGTCGAGCGGCGCATGATCCTGCGCACGCTCCAGAAGACCGACAACAACAAGACGCGCGCCGCCGAGCTGCTCCAGATAAGCCTCAAGACCCTGCACAACAAGCTGCGCCTCTACCGCGAACAGGGGCTCCTGCCCGAACCGGATTCCCGAAGCCGCACCGCCCGGCACGAGACTTCCGACGACCCGGAGGACGCGCTGAGCGCGGGCCGGCGCGGGCACTAGCGTCCGGGATTTCAAATCTGAGATTTGAAATTTGAAATCTCAAATCCCTTCAGCCCTGCGGGCACGCCTGTTACGACCCGGCTCTTTCCGGTGATGAAACGGAAAGAACTTTCGCGCCGCCCGCGGGCGCCGAAAGATAGTTATCGACTTTCCCGCCGCGCCGCCGTAGGATGGCGCTTCGCACCCGGGCCGTAGACGCTTTCCGCACCACCCACACAGGAGAAGACCATGCGCAAAATTTTGTTGGCGCTCGCCGGGCCGCTCCTCTTCGCCGCGCAGGCGCAGGCGCAGACCGCCGACGAGATAGTCGCCAAGTTCATCAAGACCGTCGGCGGCATGGAGCGCATCCAGGCCGTCAAGAGCTTACGCCGCACGGGGCGCTACACCGAGGGCGGCGGCTTCGAGGCCGGCGTCGTCGAGGAGAACAAGCGCCCCAACCTCGTCCGGCAGGAGTTCCAGATTCAGGGCATGACCGGCGTCACCGCCTACGACGGCCGCACGGGCTGGAAGATCGAGCCCTGGAACGGCAAGAAGGACGCCGAGCCACTCGGCGAGGAGGAGATGAAGGGCATCGTCGAGGACTCAGACCTCGACGGCCCGCTCGTCAACTACCGCGCGAAGGGCGTCAAGGTCGAGTACGTCGGCACCGACGAGGTCGAGGGCACCGACGCCTACAAGCTGAAGGTGACGCTGGCGAGCGGCGACGTGCGCTTCTACTACATGGACACCGACTACTTCGTGCCCATCAAGATCGACACCAAGCGCATGGTGCGCGGCGCGGAGCGCGAGTACGAGACCATCCTCGGCGACTACAAGGAGGTCGGCGGCTGGTACCTGCCCTTCTCCGTCGAGAGCGGCGTCAAGGGCAGCCCCTTCCGCTCGAAGATCACCTACGAGAAGATCGAGCCCAACGTCGCGCTCGACGACGCGCGCTTCGCCAGGCCCGCCGCGAAGTCGCAGCCTCAGTCCGCGCCCGACGCCTCGACCACCGACCCGAAGCGGCCCGAGGAGGCGAAGCCCGCCGAGGCCAAGCCGCCCGCGAAGTCCGAAGGCTCCAAGCCCCCGACGCAGTGAGGAACCCCGACCATGAGAACGATACTTTCACGCTGGCTCCCGTCAACGCTCCTCCTCGGCCTGTCGTTCGCCGCCTTCCTGACCGCCGCGGCGCAGACGCCGCGCCCCGCCACCGCGCAGTCTAACGCGCCGGTCAGGGTGGACTCCGAGACCATCTCCGGCCTCGGCGCGCGCAACATCGGCTCGGCGCAGATGTCCGGGCGCATCGCCGCCGTGGACGCCGTGCAGGAGGGCAAGCGCCTGACGGTCTACGTCGGCTCGGCCTCGGGCGGCGTCTGGAAGTCGGTCAACGGCGGCACGACCTTCAAGCCCGTCTTCGACAAGCAGCCCGTCCAGTCCGTCGGCGCCGTAACCATCGACCCGAAGAACCCGAAGGTCGTCTGGGTCGGCACGGGCGAGGCGTGGACGCGCAACTCCGTCTCGGTCGGCGACGGCGTCTACAAGTCGGTGGACGGCGGCGACAACTGGACGAACGTCGGGCTCAAGGACTCGGAGCGCGTCGCCAAGATTCTCGTCGACCCCGCGAACACCGACACGGTCTACGTCTGCGCGCCCGGCAAGCTCTGGAGCGACTCGGACGAGCGCGGCGTCTACAAGACGACCGACGGCGGGAAGACGTGGGCGAAGGTTCTGAAGGGCGCGAACCCCTCGACCGGGTGCTCGATGATGTCGATGGACGAGTCGAACCCGAAGACGCTCTTCGCAGGGATGTGGGACTTCCGCCGCAAGGGCTGGACGTTCCGCTCGGGCGGCGAGACGCCCGAATCCCCGAGCGCCAGCGGGCTTTTCAAGTCCACGGACGGCGGCGCGACCTGGACGGAGCTTGACGAAAGGAGCGCCCCGGGGCTCCCGCCCAAGCCCTGGGGGCGCGTCGCCGTCTCGGTCGCGCCGTCGAAGCCGAACGTCGTCTACGCCTTCGTCGAGGCCGTCATCCCACGTAACGGCCTCTACCGCTCCGACGACGGCGGCAAGACGTGGGTGGCCGGCGACCGCAGCCAGAACATGGTCTGGCGGCCGTTCTACTTCGCCAACCTCATCGTAGACCCGCAGGACGAGAACAAAATCTACAAGCCCGACCTCTCGCTCATCGTCAGCTACGACGGCGGGAAGAGCTTCTCGAACATCTCGGGCGGCGCGCACGGCGACTTCCACGACGTGTGGGTCAACCCCGCGAACACGGACCACCTCATCGTCGGCGACGACGGCGGCCTCTGGTACTCCTACGACGGCGGCAACCGCTGGTGGAAGGCGCAGAACCTGCCCGTCTCGCAGTTCTACCACGTGAGCCTCGACGACGAGCGCCCCTACCGCGTCTACGGCGGGTTGCAGGACAACTCGTCGTGGGTCGGCGACTCGCAGTACCCGGGCGGCATCACCAACTCGCGCTGGGAGAACATGTACGGCGGCGACGGCTTCTGGATGTTCCCCGACCCCTCCGACCCCGACTATATCTACGCCGAGTCGCAGGGCGGCTACATCGGGCGCGTCAACCGCAAGACCCACGAGTCGCGCGACATCAAGCCGCTCCCGCAGTACAAGGAGGGCAAGCTCCGCTTCAACTGGAACACGCCGATTCACCTGAGCCCGACGCAGAAGGGCACCATCTACCTCGGCTCGCAGTTCCTCTTCCGCTCGCGCGACCGCGGGCAGACCTGGGAGCGCGTCTCGGGGGACCTGACGACGAACGACCCCGAGAAGCAGAGGCAGGAGCAGTCGGGCGGCGTCACGGTGGACAACTCCGCGGCCGAGATGCACACGACCATCTACGCCGTCTCGGAGTCGCCGAAGGACTCGAACGTCGTCTGGGCCGGCACGGACGACGGCAACGTGCAGGTGACGCGCGACGGCGGGAAGACGTGGAAGAACGTGGTCGGCAACGTCCGGGGCGTGCCGAAGAACGCGTGGGTCTCCTACATCGACGCCGGCCGCTTCGACGCGGGCACGGCCTTCGTCACCTTCGACGCGCACACGTTCGGCGACATGAGCCCTTACGTCTACAAGACGGCGGACTACGGGCAGACGTGGACGCCGCTCGTCCCCGCGGGCTCGCCCGTGCGCGGCTACGCGCACGTCGTCCGGCAGGACTTGGTCAACGGCGACCTGCTCTTCGTCGGCACGGAGTTCGGCCTGTGGGTCTCACTCGACGGCGGGAAGGTCTGGTCGCAGTACAAGGGCGGGCAGATGCCCTCGGTCGCCGTCCGCGACATCGCCATTCACCCGCGCGACAACGACCTCGTCGTCGCCACGCACGGCCGCGGCATCTGGGTCGTCGACGACATCACGCCCCTGCGCGCGCTGACGCCCGAGGCGCTGGCGAAGGACGCCTTCTTCATCGAGGCGCGCCCCTCCGTCCAGTCCGTCTCGGGCGGCGGGGGCTGGGTGAACGGCGACGCGGAGTTCGTCGGCCCGAACCCGACCGGCGACGCCGTCGTCACCTACTATCAGCGGCGACGCCACATCTTCGGCGACCTCAAGATCGAGGTCTTCGACCCGGCCGGCAAGCTCCTCACGACGATACCGTCGAGCAAGCGCAGGGGCGTGAGCCGCGTGACGTGGGCCATGCGCCTCGACCCGCCGAGGGTGCCGCCCGCGGCGACGCTCGCCGGCGGCGCGGCCTACGGCCCGCGGGTGCTGCCCGGCGACTACGTCGTGAAGATGACGAAGGACAAGGAGGTCTACACCACGCGCCTGCGCGTCGTCGCCGACCCGCGCTCGACGCACACGGCCGAAGACCGCCGGCAGCAGTTCGACCTCGCCATGAAGCTGCACAGGACGCTCGGCGAGATGTCCTACGACGTGGACAAGATCAACTCGCTGAGGCTCGCGCTGGGCGACCGCGCGGCGAAACTCCCGGCGGACGACCCGCTGCGCGGGCGCCTGCAAGACGCCTCGGAGCGGGCCGACGAGCTGCGCAAGAAGATAGTCGCCACCAAGGAGGGCGGCGCCATCACGGGCGAGGAGCGCCTGCGCGAGTTCCTGACCGAGCTTTACGCGAGCGTCATCTTCTACGAGGGGCGGCCGGCGCAGACGCAGTTCGAGCGCTCCGACGCGCTCGCGCGCGAGCTGGAAGACGTGGTCAGGGACTTCGACGCGTGGGCGTCGAAGGAACTCCCCGGCCTCAACACCGAGCTGACCTCGAAGAAGCTTGAGCCGCTGAAGACGCTCACGCGCGAGGAGTGGGAGAAGGTCGGCGCGAGGCCGACCGCGGGCCCGTCGCCCTCGGCTATGAGGCGCGACCGCGACGAGTTTTAGAACCAGTTCACCGCGGGGGCGCCGCCAAAGCCAACTTCAAATTTGAAGTTGGC
>DASVWB010000011.1:0-10155 GCA_036389815.1 Pyrinomonadaceae bacterium
CGAGCTGCCGGTCTTCTTCCGCTACCTCGTCGAGAGCGTCGGCCGGCTTCGGCCCGGCTTCGGCCGGGGGCTCCTGTCACACCTCCCCTCGCCGCCGTGCCCCGAGGAGGCCCCGGGCCTCGCCGAAGCGTTCCTCTACGAGTTGCAGGAGAGTCGGGGCGAGCCGCTGCTGCTCGTGGTCGACGACCTGCACCTCATCTACGACGCCGACTGGGTCGTGCCGTTCTTCCGCCGGCTCCTCCCGCTGCTGCCCCCCGAGGCGCACATGCTGATCATCGGGCGCAGCCTGCCGCCGACGCCCGCGTGGCGCATGCGCTCGAAGCAGACGCTCTGCCTCGTCGAAGAGGCGGCGCTGGCCTTCGACGCGCGGGAGGCGGCGGAGCTGTTCGCCAGCTACGGCCTCGCGGGGCGCGACGCGCGTGCCGCCCTCGAACAGACGCAGGGGCGCGCCGCCGCGCTCGACCGCGCGGCGCGGCGCTTGAGCGGGTGCGACGCCGGCGGGCACGCGGGCGGCCGACTTCACAACCCCGTGGAGGCGGGCCAGCCGCCGTGTTAAGCTCGGCCGAAATTTTACGAGGGCGGCGGGGACTTCGACCGATGGCACGGAGTAAGCGAAGCGACGGCACTCCCGAACCGGCGCCGACGCGGCCGACGCGGGGGGACGTGCCGCAGCGCCCCACCTTCTTCCTGCGGACGAAACTGCTCCCGCCGCGCCCGGCCTCCGTCCTCCTCTCGCGCCCGCGCCTGACCGAACGCCTCCAGGCCAACCTCTCGCACCCGGTCACGCTCGTCGCCGCCCCCGCCGGCTCGGGCAAGACCACCCTTGTCGCGGACTTCGTCAGGGCGCACGCGCGCCAGTTCGTCTGGTACCAGCTCGACCACACGGACGCCGACCCGCTCGTCTTCCTCGAATACCTCGCGCACGGGGTCAGGCAGGCCGTGCCGGGCTTCGGCGACGTGACGCTCACATACCTGCGGCAGTCGGCCGACGAGGTCGCACGACAGCCTGCGCGCGCCGTGGACGTGCTCCTCAACGAGGTGTTGCAGGAGGTCAGCCGCCAGCTCGTCGTCGTGCTCGACGACTACCACCACCTCGGCCGCGAGACGGCCGTCCACGCCGTCCTCGACCGCCTCATCTCCTACCTGCCCGACGTGATGCACGTCATCGTCGTCTCGCGCGACGTGCCGCCGCTGGCACTCTCGCGCCTGCGCTCGCAGGACTCGCTCGCCATCATCGACCGCCAGGAACTCCTGTTCACCGACGAGGAGACGCGCGAGCTGTTCCGGCGGGTGTTCGACCTTGAGCTGACGCCGGAGCAGTTGACCGAGTACCGAGAGCGCACGCAGGGGTGGATCACCGCCCTGCAACTCGTCAGGCAGTTCGCGCAGCGCGAGGCGTTATCGGCGGCGGCGGGGGCGCAGGCGGGCGCGGCCGACCTCAAAGAGATTCTGCGGCGGTCGGAGCACGACATCTTCGACTACTTCGCCGAGGAGGTCTTCGCCGACGAGCCCGAGGACGTGCGGCGCTTCCTGCTGCGCGTCTCCCTGCTCGATCGCATCGAGCCGGACGCGTGCGCGCGCCTCTACCCGGAGGTGGACGGGCGCCACGTCCTGCCGGAACTGGTGCGCCGCAACGTCTTCATGACGGTGGCGAGTGACAGCCGCGGCGAAGACTACCGGCTCCACCCGCTCTTCCGGAGTTTTTTACAGCGGCGGCTGAGCCACGAGTCGGGGGCGGGCGCGCTGGCCGCCGAGCACGCGCGGTGCGCCGGCTACTACCTCGAACGCGGGGAGTGGGAGCAGGCCGCGCGCCACCTCATCGCCACGGAGGACTTCGGGCGCGCCGCCGCGGTCGTCGCCGAGCGGGGCGGCCACTGGATCGCCGCCGGCGCGCTGGCCTCGCTCGTCTCGCTCGTGGAGGTGTTGCCGGCCGAGGCGCTCACGGCGCACCCGCGCGCCCTCTTCTACCGCGGCGAGGTCGCGCGGCTGCGCGAGGAGTTGGACTCGGCGCGCCTGCTCTACAGGCGCGCCGCCTCGCTCCTGCGCGAACAGAACGACCGCGAGGGCGAGGCCGAGACGCTGCGGTCGCTCGCGACCGTCGAGCGCCGGTACGGCGACCTCGAAACGGCGCTCGCCTACCTCGACCGCGCCGTCGAGCTGGCGGACGAGGACTCGGTCGTGCGCGCCAAGTGCGCCGGCACGCGCGGGCTGTGCCTGATGGCGAAGGGCGACTGGGCGGCGGCCGAGCGCGAGTTCCGCGCCGCGCTGCAGAGCGCGGAAGACCACGGCGACGAGCACTACGCCCGCCTGATGTCGCACAACCTCGGGCTGCCGGCGCTGACGCGGGGCGATTTCGCGGAGTCGCTGCGCTGGCTGCGGCGCACGCTCCAGTACCGCGGGAACGCGCCGCCCATCCCGCAGGAGGCGGGCGTGCACCTCAACATGTCGCGCTGCCATTTTTACCGCGGCGAGTTCGCAGAGTGCGAGGAGCACCTGAACCGCTCGCTCGAACTGTCGCAGCTCTTCAACCTGAGCGTGCTGCAGGCAGAGGTCTTCGAGACCTACGGCAACCTCCACCGCGAGCGGAGGGAGGTGGCGCGCGCCGCGGAGTTCTACACGAGGGCGGCGCGCATTTATAAAGAGGCCGGGCTCGACATGGCGCGGCGCGAGCTGCCCGAAGAGCAGGCGATGCTCTCCGCGCAGGAGGGCGACCTGGACGCGGCCCGCTCGGCGCTCGACCGACTCGTCGAGGCGCGCGCCGCCCTCCAGAACGAGGCGGCGCTGAAGTCGGCCGTGCTGGCCCGCGCCCACGTCATGCTCGCGCAGGGCGAGCACGCGGCCGCGCGCGCCGAACTCGGCCCCGCCCTCGCATACTTCCGCGAGCACCACTTCCACTACTACGAGGCCCAGGCTTCGATGGCGCTCGCCGCCTGCGCCCCGGCCGCGGGCGGGGAGGGGGAGTGCCTCGAACACCTGCGGCGCGCGGTAGAGCTGGCCGTGCGCTACGACTACGAGTACTGGCTCCGGCGTAAGGTCGAGCAGAACCCTCGACTGTTCTCGTCCGAACAGTCGAACAAGCTGCTGCCCGGAGACCTCCGCCGAAGGCTCTCGGCCGTTCAGGCCGAGCCGCCGCCGGCCCGCGAGCCGTCGCCGCCGGCGCACCAGCCGGCCAGCGACCTGACCATCAACATGCTCGGGCTCGTGGAAATCTACCGCGACCCTTCGCGCCCGCTCGCCCCGGACGCGTGGACGAGTAAGCGCGCGCGCGACATCCTCTGCTTCATCGCCTCGCGCCAGCACCGCCGCGCCTCGAAGGACACGCTGGTCGACACCTTCTGGCGCGACGACAACCCCGAGAGCGTGGAAAAAAAGTTCCACCCCACGATCTCCTACGTCCGCAAGGCGCTCAACAGCAACCAGCTCCTCCGCCAGAACTTCCTGCTCTACAAAGACGGGGACTACCTGCTCAACCCGGACCTCTCCTACCGCTCGGACGTGGAGGAGTTCGACGCGCTGGTGGCCGAGGCCGCGGCGGCGCGCAGGCGGGGTCAGACCGAGCGCTGCCACCGGGCCTACGAGGAGGCCGTCTCGCTCTACCGCGGCGAGTTCATGCAGGGCACGCACGACGCGTGGGTCGAGGAGCAGCGCTCCTACTACCGCGACCAGTACCTCCGCATGCTCGAAAAGCTCGCCGCCGCCGCGCAGGAGGCCGGCGAGTGGGAACGCTCGCTCACGCTCGCGCATCAAATCCTGCGCGACGACCCCTTCCGCGAGGAGGTCTACTGCCGCGTCATGCGGGCGCACGCTTCGCTCGGCAACCGCGTCGCCGTCAAAGAGCAGTACGAGACGCTGCGCAGCCTCCTGCGAAGGGAACTCGGCGTCGAGCCCGCGCTGGAGACGCAGCGCGTCTACCGCGAGTCGCTCAAGTGAGCCGGCGGGCGCCCGCCCTCGGAGGATTTACCCGGCCGCCGGCTTTGCTGTATCATCCGCAAGCCTCCGAGCGCCGATAGTAGATAGGAAGAGGGCGCTCCGAGCCGAGCCCCGTCCGAGCCGGGCGGGCGCCGCCGGCTCTGTGGTCAACCTCACGTCTTCTTACTTTCAGACTTTAGAAGCAACACCATTTTGGCCCTGCTGTGACTACACACACATTTAAAAGGTCGCGAAAGTTCGTCGCCGTGCTCCTCGCCTACGCGCTCTGCGCCGGCGCGGCGACGGCCGGCGTCACCGTCAGGCGCGGCGAAGGCGCGAGCCTCGACGGCACGGACGGCGTCAACTTCATCGACGCCTCCGGCGTCACGGCCACGGGCAGCGACGACCTGCTCGCCTTCAAAGTCAACGGCATCACCGCGACCGGCTCCGACGGCGTCACGGCCACCGGCAGCGACGGCGTCACCGCCACGGGGAGCGACGGCGTGACGGCCACGGGTTCCGACGGCCTCCCCTACGCCGGGGCCGACGCGCTCACGGCGAGGGGCGTGGACGCCATGACCCTCGCCGCGGCCGACGGCATCGCCGTCACGGGTTCCGACGGCGTCACCGTGACGGGCTCCGACGGCTCCAGCACGCGTGTCGACTCGCTCCTGCTCAGGAAGGCCGAAGGCGTCACGGCCACCGGCTCCGACGGCGTCACCGCGACGGGCTCGGACGGCGTCACCGCGACCGGCAGCGACGCCCTCTACCTCGCGCGCGCCAGCGGCGTCACCGCGACGGGCTCGGACGGCATGACGGTCGAGCGCGTTCAGGGCGTCACCGCGACCGGCAGCGACGGCCGCGTCTTCTCCATCGCGCCCAGCAGCCTCCGCATCGAGGGCGCGGACGCCGTCTTCGCGACCGGCGCGGACGGGGTGACGCTTCAAGGGATTGACGGCGTCACCGCGACGGGCTCGGACGGAGTTACCGCGACCGGCAGCGACGCCGCGCGGCGCACCGGCCTACAGAGTCTCGACCCCGAACTCGCGCTCCTGCTCGACCGCGCGACCGACGACAGCAACATCAACGCGGCGGTCGTCTACCACCGACAGCCGGGCGAGGCCGACCTCGAAGACCTGCGGCTCGTCGGCATCACGGGCGGCACGCGCTACCGCGCGCTGCCGGTGATTGCCGTGACGGCGACGCGCCGGCAACTCGTCAGCGTCTCGCGCCTCCCGGCGGTGCGCTCCGTCTACGGCAGCCGCACGCTCCAGACGACCTCCGACCCCTACCTCGCCCCGGCGGGCGCGTCGCGCGTCGCGCGCGACTCCGAGCTGACGAGCCTCAACGCGGGACTGCCCCTGACCGGGCGCGGCGTCACGGTGGCCGTTATCGACACGGGTCTCGACGGCACGCACGGCGACCTCGCGGGGCGCGTCGCGCAGAACGTCAAGCTGGCCGACACGCAGAGCCTGAGCGTCGGGTTCACCTACCCGGTCGGCGTCGAGAACGTGCCGAACACGGATCAGACTTACGGCCACGGCACTTTCGTCGCGGGGATGATCGCGGGCTCCGGGGCGCGCTCGGGCGGCGCTTACGCGGGCGCGGCCCCGGGCGCGAACCTCGTGGGCCTGAGCGCGGGAGACCTGAACCTCTTCCACGTGCTCGCCGGCTTCGACTACCTGCTCTCTCACCCCGAACTCGGCGTGCGCGTCGTCAACTGTAGCTTCTCGGCCGAGACGGTCTACGACGAGAACGACCCCGTCAACGTCGCCACGCGGATGCTTTACGAGCGCGGCGTCAACGTCGTCTTCTCCGCCGGCAACTCGGGGCCGGGGCTCCACACCCTGAACCCTTACGCGGCCGCGCCGTGGGTCATCTCGGTCGGCGCGACCGACCAGCGAGGACGCCTCGCGCCCTTCTCGGCGCGCGGCGAGTTCGGCGGCCCCGCCACGCACCCGACGCTGGTCGCGCCCGGCGTGAACGTCGTCGGCCTGCGCAGCTCGGGGGTGAGCCTCGTCGGCGCTTCCGGCCTCACCTCCTCCCGACGCCTCTCGGCCGCCGAGAGCCTCTACTACACGACGGGGACGGGGACGAGTTTCAGCGCGCCGCAGGCGGCCGGCGTCATCGCGCTGATGCTCGAAGCCAACCCGAATCTTACGCCGCCCGAGGTGCGCGACATACTCCAGCGCACCGCGACGCCGCTCCCGCCCTACTACCGCCACGAGGTCGGGGCCGGGATGCTCAACGCGCACGCGGCCGTGCTCGAAGCGGCCTTCCCCGAAAGGCTCATCGGCGCCTGGCGTGCGACGCTCGACCGCGGGCAGGTGCGCTTCGTCGAAGACCCCTTGCAGCAGTTCGGCGGCACGGCGCAGCCGCTCTCGGGTTACGAAACATCCTTGAGCGTCCCGGAGGGCGCGCTCCTCGCCTCCGTCCAAATCGCCTGGGGGCCGGTCTACAGCACGAACGACCTGGGGCTCTCGCTCTACGACCCCGGCGGCGCGCGGCGCGCGTCGGCGAACCAGCTCAACCTGCCCGGGCTGACCGGGAGGCTTGAGCGCGTGGCCGTCGGCTCGCCCGCGCCCGGCCGTTGGCGGGTCGGCGTCACGAACTCGCTCGCCCCGGCGGGGACGCCGCAGCAGTTCTCCGGCGTGCTTGAGGTGACGCGCGCCCTGTACGCGCCCTTAAATGACCTTGACGGCCTGAGCGCGTCGGCGCGCGAAGAGGTCTATCAGAATTTACGTTCCTTCGTGATGCTGCCGCTCGGCGGCTCGTTCCGCCCGGCCTTCGGCGTGACGCGCGCCGACCTGGCGGCGGCGCTCGTACTCGGCGCGCGCGTCCCGCAGTACGCGCCGGGGCAGACGAGCTACCCCGACGTGCCCGACCGTACGACCGCGCTCTTCGTCGAGAGCGTGCAGTCCGCGCCGGGCGGCGCACTCTTCGCGGACGTGACGCCGGGCGCACCCTTCAGGCCGGACGACGCGGCCGAACGCCTTACGGCGGCCGTCGCCCTCGTCCGCGCGGCGGGGCTGAGGGCTGAGGCCGAAGCGAGGGCCGGGGCGCTCTTAAACGTGGCCGACGCCGGGGCCATCCCTTCGGCGCTGCGCGGCTACGTGGCCGTCGCGCTCGAACGCGGCCTGCTCGCCGCGGAGGGCGGCTCGTTCCGCCCGCAGGCCGCGCTGACGAGGCTCGAACTCGCCCACGCGATGAGCGTTATCGCCAGACGGGCCGCCGAGTAACGGCCGAGCCTTCAAGAGTTTAAATTCGCGCCCGACGCCCTGCGAGGTGTCGGGCGCGAATTTTTTTAGGGTTTCCAAGCGCCGGCCAAGAATTAGCCAAGCCCCCACCGCTACATTACATCGTCCGTTATTGAACCATCAGGAGAACCGGCAAGGTTGTTCCGGCGCAACCCTACCGGGCACCCCACCCGCCGCCCGAGGAAACATTCGTGATGAGAAAATCGAGAACCCCCAAATCGAAGCGTGCTTTGAAAACGCTCGGCGCCGCCGCCGGCGCGATCCTTATTTTGACGACGATTTTTGTCGCGTCGCAGACGTTGACGGCGGGAGCCGCCAGCCCGACCTCCACGACGCTCAGCCCGACGGCCACCTCGCCCGTCACCTGGACGGGGACGGCCATCGGGGGCGGGGCGCTCAACGCCTCGCCCGTCCTCGGCAGCGAGGCGCTGTGCCGCGACGGGCTCACCTGCGACACCTTCACCCTCAACGTCGGCGGCACGGCCGCCGCCTGGGCGGGTAAGCGCGTGCGCGTCAAGATCGAGTGGAACCTGCCCGTCACCGACTACGACCTCTACATCCACAAGGGCTCGAACACCGGCCCCCTCGTCGCAAGCTCCGGCAACGGCATCACGTCGCCTACGGGGCCGCTGACGACCGAGGAGACGACGATTGACCCGTCGGCGTCGGGCACGGGCGTCTACACCGTCCGCGCCGTCTACTACGCGGCGACCACGGTCGACCAGTACCGCGGGAGCGCCAGCGTCGAGCTGAAGCCCGTCGTGCCGCCGACGGCGACGCCCTCGCCCTCGACCGCCACGCCGCCGAGCTACCAGAACTTCGCCGCGCCTTCGGGCTTAGGGCAGAGCGCGGGCGAGCCGACCATCGGCGTCAACTGGAACTCGGGCGCCGCCATGTTCATCGCCGGCCTCCAGACCTTGCGCGTCCGCTTCAACGACTCGGCCACGCCGGCCACCGCGACCTGGGAGGACATCAGCGCGGCGAACACGTCGATCACGACCCTCGACCCGATCCTCTTCACCGACAGCGACGCCGGCCCGCACCGCACCAACCGCACCTTCGTCTCGCAGCTCGCCGTCAAGTCGAGCCTGATGTCGTTCACCGACGACGACGGCGCGACGTGGACGCCGAGCCAGGGCTCCGGCATCAACTCGGGCGTTGACCACCAGACTGTCGGCGGCGGCCCTTACGCGCGCAACGCCGACGGCTCGCTCAAGGGCGGCGCCGTGCAGTTGCCCGGCCTCGACCTTCAGAACTACCCGAACGCCATCTACTACGCCTCGCAGGACTCCGGGCTGGCGCAGATCGCGCGCAGCGACAACGGCGGGTTGACCTTCGGCGTCGCCATCCCGATGTGGACGCTGGTGCAGTGCGGCGGCCTGCACGGTCACATCAAGGTCGCGGCCGACGGCACGGTCTACGTGCCCAACAAGTCCTGCAACGGCGAGCAGGGCGTCGCCGTCTCGGAAGACAACGGGCTGACGTGGAGCATCCGCACCGTGCCCGGCAGCACCCCCGGCGACAGCGACCCGTCGGTCGGCGTCGGCGCGGACGGCACCGTCTACTTCGCCTACGCCGACGGCGACGGCCGCGCGCGCGCCGCCGTCTCGCACGACCGCGGGCTCACATGGGTGAACGTGACGGACATCGGCGCCGCCCACAACCTCAAGAACGCGGTCTTCCCGGCCGCCATCGCCGGCGACTCCAACCGCGCCGCCGTCTTCTTCCTCGGCTCTTCGACCGAGGGCGCGAACGGCCGCGCGGACGACATGTCCTTCGACGGCACGTGGTTCGGCTACGTCGCCACGACCTACGACGGGGGCCAGACCTGGGTCACGGTCAACGCCACGCCGAGCGACCCGGTGCAGCGCGGCGTCATCTGCACCATCGGCACGACCTGCCCCGGCACCACGCGCAACCTGCTCGACTTCAACGACCTGACGGTGGACAAACTGGGTCGCCCGCTGGCGGGCTTCGCGGACGGCTGCGTCACCGCCGCGTGCATCGCCGGGACGGATAAGAACGGCGACGGCCGCATTGACGGCAACGACAACGACGGCGCGGCGCGCGCGACCATCATCCGCCAGTCGGGCGGCAGGTCGCTGTTCGCCGCCTTCGATTAACCCGCGGTCGTCGCGGTCGGACGCGGAGCGTGGGGGGCACGCCGCGTCCGAGCCGTGCCCGTGATTGCACGGAACCTCGGGCTGTCGTCGTCGGCCGCCTTGTCGGGAGGCGGCCGGCGACTGACCGACGGGCCGGCGGGGGACTCTTACTAAGTCGCCCGCCGGCCTGCGTTATGCGCGGGCCGGCGGGCCGTTCTGTCTCGGCCGGGCGACATTTGATAGACTCTGTTCGAGGACGCGCACGCGCCCGGTACGATGAAAATAGCCGCCACCATCTGCTGCCTGCTTCTACTCGCCCCGGCCTGTTCCACGGCGGTCAAGCCGAGGCCCGAGATACTCGGCGTCCGGCTCGGGATGACCCGCGAGGAGGCGCACGCACGCCTTCAGGCCATCGGCAGGCTGGAGAAGCAGGAGAGGAGGCAGCAGGAGGTCTGGCGGCTCACGGGCGACCCCAGCTACACACACCTCATGGTCGCTTATAACAAGGAGTACACGTCGGTGCGCTACGTGACGGCGGTGGCGAACGAGCAGGGCCGCCGCGTCCCCTACTCGGAGGTCGTCAACCTCGACGGCGCCCGCATGGAGGGCACGCAGGCGACCCGCACCTACACGCAGGAGACCCCCGCCGGCGACGGCCAGCCGGGCTTCATCACCAAAGTCATCGGCGCCGACCCCACCTATCTGAAGTACTACTCCGTCAAGCGCGTCGACCCGGGCGAGGAGGGCGAGGAGGAGGACGAGTAGCACTGCGGCGTAGACCCCTTCGCGGCCGTGACGTATACGGCGGCAGGGGCCCCGGGCACGAACGTTCGTGCCCGGGGCCCCTGCCGCCGTATACGTCACGGCCGCGAAGGGGTCTACGCCGC
>DASVWB010000012.1:0-12096 GCA_036389815.1 Pyrinomonadaceae bacterium
GACAGGATGACGAGTCCGGCGGTCAGCATTGAGAGTTAAAAAGCAGGAGACTACCAACGGGCGGCGGCGATGGTAGCACATCTGACCTGTCCGCCTTTTACGACTTCTTACCCTTCCAGTCTTCGGCGAGCAGCGCCCAGCGTTCGTGGTCGCGCCAGCGGCCCGATATTTTGAGGTAGTGGCGGGAGAAGCCTTCCTGCGTGAAGCCGGCGCGGCGCGCGAGCGCGACGGAGGCGGCGTTCGTGGGCTGGATGTTGGCCTCGACGCGGTGCAGCTTCAGGTTCTCGAAGGCGTGGCGCAGCACGAGCCGCAGCCCCTCGGTCATGTAGCCGCGGCCGGCGTAGGGCTCGCCGGCGTAGTAGCCGAGGTAGGCGCTCTGGAAGTTGCCGCGGACGATCTCGCTCAAGTTGAAGACGCCGACCAGCGCGTCGTCTTCAGTTCGCCTGAGCAGCAGCCCCTCGAAGTTCGGGCGCGAGCAGCGTTCAAGGTAGGATGCGAAGGCCGCGTCGTCCGCGGGCGGCGCGACCAGGCCACGGTGCAGGCGAGTGCTCGCGAGCGTCAGCGCCAGGACTTCACGCCGGTCTTCCGGGCGCGCGTTCCTTATGTAAACCCTTCCGCCTGCGAGCAGGGCTTCGGCGGCGGGCCTCTTGCGGGCGGGCATGTGCGGGATTTTTAAAGTTTGAAGAAAAGCGGGGCGCAAAAACGAAGCTGCGCTGCCACCCGCGAGGAGCAGCAGCGCAAACCCCGAATCCCTTTGAACCGCCGCAGCGGTTCTGGGAGGTGGCGGCCGCGCTTGTACACGCGACGGCCGCCTATTTGTATCCCGAGGATTCAAGAGCCAGCGGCGGCTCCCCCCGGTCGGCGCGTGCCAGCCTTCCGACTGACCGCTCGCGTCCCGAAGGACGCGGCGCCGTTTGGTTTTTGTTCTGGTGGCTTTACCTCCACCTCCAGTCTACGTTCTGGACAACGAGGCCCAACCGAAGTTGAGCGGCTTTCGCTACCCCGTCGGTTAATTACTCCGTCGGAGCGCCAACGCGTTTTTATCCGCGCGGCCCGGGAAGCGCCCGTCGGCATCCTCCCTGCGCAGACCTTTCGGCCTCGGCCGGGGCGTCAGTGGCAGCGACGTTTGCCGCTTGTCGCTGTCCTCAGACTGAAACGTTTCCGCCCCAATCTGCCGATCCCCACGCCGGTCACGGCTGCCGTAACAACCGCGACGGGAGCCGGACTATACGCACGGGTCTCCGGGGTGTCAAGCCTTTTTTTCAAAAAAAATTCGGCGCGAATTTCGCGGGCTTTTCGCGCTTTTCAAGGCATCTGAAAAGTTCATCCACAGGCGATTTCCACAGGTGGAAATTTCATCGCCTTTCATGTGGAAAACTTATCTTCACGAAATTTTTTAACTGGAGACGCGGAGACGCGGCCAAGAACACTGCTTCAAGTTCCTGGCCGCGTCTCCGCGTCTACGCGGTTAAAGTTTTCCGCTTACTGCTGCCGGCCCCCGACGAACTGCGCGGCGACCTCGGCGACGCGGCGGCCCTGGAAGCGGGCGGCGTTCAAGGCCGTGTCGTCGGGGCGCGTCTGGCCGTTGTCGCTCTTGAAGGAGGTGCCGTAGGGGTTGCCGGACTGGAACTGTATGGGGTCCGCGTAGCCGGGGCCGACGATGATTGAGCCCCAGTGGTAGAAGGTGTTGTTGAGCGCGAGGATGGTGGACTCCTGGCCGCCGTGCATGGTGGCGGCGCTCGTGAACGAGGAGACGACCTTGTTGACGAGCTGCCCCGTGGCCCAGAGCGGCCCCGTCGTGTCGATGAACTGCTTGAGCTGCGCCGTCGGCAGGCCGTAGCGCGTCGGCGTGCCGAAGATGATGGCGTCGGCCCACGTCAGGTCGTCGAGCGCCGCCTCCTGAACGTCCTGCGTCTCCTTGACGTGCTGGCTCCAGCCCTCGTTCGAGGCGATGGCCTGGTCGGGCGCAAGCTCCCGAACTTTACGCAGGCGCACCTCCGCGCCCGCCGCCTGCGCCCCCTCCTCGATGGCGCGCGCGAGCCTGTAGGTCGTCCCCGTCGAGCTGTAATAGATGACCGCTAGTTTGACCGCCATTGTGCCCTCCCCGCTTTGGCCTTTGAAGGGGACGGGGGCCCGACCTTTAAAAGGGGTGACCCCGCGCCGACTTCAGCCTGTCTGGATTTCGTGCCCCGTTTATACCCGTTCGACCGGGCGGGCGCAACGCGGAAGCGCGCGGGGGCTTCAGGTCTTGTAGACCCAGGCCCGCGCGCTCGCGTTGATGCGGCGGTCGTAGCCGCCGGCGACGAGCACGCGGCCGTCCGCGAGCAGGGTCGCCGTCGAGTAGAACCTCGGCGCGTCCATGCGGCCGGCGGTGCTGAACGTCCTCGACGCAGGGTCGAAGACCTCGGCCTGCTCGCCGCCGCCGGCGACGAGCACCTTGCCGTCCCTCAGCAGCGCGACGGCCGCGGGCAGCTTGAACCGGGGCGACTGCATCTGGCCGGCCGGCGAGAAGGCGCCCCGCGCGCGTTCGTAGAGTTCGGCGGCCGCGTAAGGGCCCTGCCAGTCGCGCCCGTCGGAGCCGCCGACGACGAGCACGTTGCCGTCGCGGAGCAGCACGGCCGCGTGCTTGTAGCGCGGCAGCGTCATGCCGCCGGTGGCCGTGAAAGTCCCCGACGCGGGGTCGTACAGCTCGGCCGAGGCGAGCGGGCGCCGGTACTCGCCGCCGCCCGCGACCAGCACCCGCCCGTCGGGCAGCGCGACGGCCGTGTGCGACGTGCGCGCCGCCCGCATGTCGCCCGCCGGCGCGAACCTGCCCGTCGAAGGGTCGTAGACTTCGGCGGACGCGAGCACGCCGCTCCCGCCGTCGCCGCCCGCGACGAGCACGCGTCCGCCGCGCAGCGGCGTCGCCGTGAAGCCGCCGCGCGCCGTCGCCATCTCGCCGGTCGGCGTGAAGGTGCCGGCGGCCGGGTCGTAGAGTTCCGCGCTCGCCAGCACGCCCCGCTCGCCCCAGCCCCCCGCGAGCAGCACCTTGCCGTTCTGAAGCAGCGTCGCGGTGTGGCTGACGCGGCGTGCGCTCATCTTCGCGGCGACGGGCGCGAACCTCCCCGAAGCCGGGTCGTACAGCTCGGCCGTGTCGTAAAAGACGCCGTTGCGCTCCATGCCGCCCGCGACGAGGACACGGCCGTCCGGCAGCAGCGTCGAGGTGTGCCCCGAGCGCGCCGCCGTCATGCTGCCCGTGGGCGAGACGGCGTCGGCCGCCGCCCTCACCCCGCCTTCGCCGCCCGACGTGGTGCGTGCGCCGCAGGCCGCGACCAGCGAGGCCGCCGCCAGCACCGAGAGAAAGGACGCGTTCAGTTTACCGGCTAATCGCATGACTCCTCCTTCCGTCCGCAAAAGGTCGCGGGGAGACGGCGCGTGTGCGTTTACGGCAGAGTCTAATCACGGCGCGGGGCGAGCACAACAGTTTTTCGCCCGACGGCGAAGAGGGGCCGCCGGGCCGCCCGGCTGCGACTTTTCCGGGCGGTCGTTTATAATCTTACTTTCGGAATCCGAACAGATAATACGCACTGATTTAACGAGGAGCTAAGATGACGGCTGAGAAGACGACGAGGCGCCCCGCGCGCCTGAAGTTCGGGGGGCGGGTGCTCTATTTGACCGAGGACGTGTCGCTCGTCAGGCGGCAGCTCGAAGGCGGCGAGGAGTTCGAGTACGACCCGGCGCGGCCGCTGATGAACAACATCTCGACCGACGAGATCACGCCCGGCTGGGTCTGCTTCTACTACGACGAGACGCTCGGCGAGTACGTCTATGTCGGGATGCGCGAGGGCGCGGTCAAGAAGGACGAGGTCAGGAACGGCGGCTTCGCGGTCGTCGTCTCGGGGCTGTCGAAGGGCTGCGGCAGTTCGCGCGAGACGGCGCCCTTCGCGGAGAAGGCCGCGGGGGTGCAACTCGTCATCGCCAAGACCATCGAGAAGATTTACGGGCAGAACTGCCAGAACATCGGCCTGCTGACCTCGACCGACTTCGGGCTGATAGAGAGAATCAAGCGCGGCGAGGAGATTCCGCTCGAAGAGTTCACGCGCGGGCTCGACCCCATCTCGCGGCAGATAGTCGAGCACGGCGGGCTCTTCAACTACAACAAGGCGCGCCTCGCCGGAGAGGTCACGCCGCCCGCGCTCGAAACCGCGCGGCGGCCGATGAACATCGTCGAGAAGATAGTCGCGCGCCACGCCTTCGTCCGCGCGGGGGAGGTCGGCGTCGAGGCCGTCAAGCCCGGCGACGCGCTCTTCGCCGTCGCGGACGTGCGCTTCTCGCACGAGTACGTGACGCCGATGGCCGAGAGCCTCTTCAAGCAGGCTCTGGGCGCGGGCGCGCGCGTCACCGAGCCCGAGTCGGTGTACGCCTTCCGCGACCACCTGACCTTCCTCGGGCGCGTGATGCCGGACGAGAAGAAGAAGATGGGGCTTCTGGAGCGCGCCAACGGGCTCGCCACGACGCAGGAGAGCTTCACCGAGCAGCAGGGCATCCGGCTCTACGGCGGGACGGAGGAGCGCGGGTCGGAGGCCATCTGCCACAACGCCGTCGTCGAGGACATCGCGCTCCCGGGCCAGCTCGTCATCGGGACGGACTCGCACACCTGCATGGCCGGCGTGCTCGGCTGCTTCGCCTTCGGCGTCGGCTCGACCGACATGGCGAACGCCTGGTACACGAAGGACATCCGCGTCAAAGTCCCCGAGGTCGTCCGCTTCGTCCTGCGCGGCGAGAAGCGCCCGGACGTGTCCGCGAAGGACGTGATGCTCGTCATCCTCGCCACAGACTACATGAAGGAGGGCAAAGGCATCGGGCAGGTGCTGGAGTTCGCCGGCGAGGGGCTGAAAGACTGGCCGATTGACGAGCGCGCGACGCTCACCAACATGGCGGTCGAGGCCGGCGGCTTCACCGGCATCATCGAGCCGGACGAGGTGACGCTGGAATATCTCAAGCGCACGCGCGGCCTCCCCGAAGAGGAGATTCGCGCCGGCTTCCTCCGGAGCGACCCCGACGCCGTGTACGCCGCGAGCTTCGAGATTGATTTGAGCGGGGTGCGCCCGATGGTCGCCACGCCCGGCGACCCGCGCAACGGCCTGCCCGTCTCGGAACTCGCCGAGCCCGTCAGGATTGACATCGCCTACGGCGGGTCGTGCACCGGCGGCAAGATGGCCGACATGGACATGTACGCGGCCGTCTTAAAAAAGGCGGTGGAGCAGGGCCGGCGCGTCGCGCCCGGCGTCCACCTCTACCTCCAGTTCGGCTCGCAGAAGATTAAAGAGTACGCGCGCGGGCGCGGCTACATAGACATCTTCGAGCGCGCCGGCGCGGAGATGATCGACCCCTCCTGCGGCGCGTGCATCAACGCCGGCCCGGGCGCGTCGCGCTCGGCCGAGCAGGTGACGGTCAGCGCGCAGAACCGCAACTTCCCCGGCCGCTCGGGCCCCGGCAAGGTCTACCTCGCCAGCCCCTACGTCGTCGCCGCCTCGGCCATCGCCGGCCACATCGTCGAGCCGGACGAGTTCCTGCGCGAGCGCGAGGAGGAGCTGGCCTTCGCATGAAGGGGACGGGCACGGGGAGCGTCCGCGCAGACCACTCGCCGAAGTACGCGCGCGTCGAGCGCGAGCGGCGGTATCTTTTGCGGGGGCTCCCGCCGGGGCTTGAGCCGCACGCGCCGCACGCGCAGATCAC
The DNA here is from genome assembly GCA_036389815.1 of Pyrinomonadaceae bacterium. Taxonomy (GTDB): domain Bacteria; phylum Acidobacteriota; class Blastocatellia; order Pyrinomonadales; family Pyrinomonadaceae; genus QHXN01. The sequence continues at coordinate 5,719 of DASVWB010000012.1, forward strand.
GGACAACTACCTGATGGGGACGCGCCTGCGCCTGCGCAAGTCACGCTGGGTGCCCGCGAACGAGTGGACGCTCAAGCTCACGCAGAAGCACGCGCCCGCGCCCCCCGACTTCTCGCGCACGCTCATCACGAGCATCTACCTGAACGAGTACGAGTACGAGGTGCTCTCCGTCTTCGAGGGCAACGAGCTGCGCAAGAACCGCTACCCCTTCGAGCACGGGGGGCGGCTCTACTCCGTGGACGTGTTCCTCGGCGACCTGCGCGGCCTCGTCCTCGCGGAGACGGAGTTCGACGCGGACGAGGAGATGGACTCCTTCCAGCCCCCCGCCTTCGCGCACGCCGAGGTGACGCGCGAAGAGCTTTTCACGGGCGCGCGGCTGGTCGCACTGACGGCCGGAGAGCTGCGCGCCGAACTCGAACGCCGCGGCCGAACCGCGCCCCTTTAACCCCGAGGTGAGAATAAAAAAGGATGCACAAGCCCCGCTTCTCCGTCTTCACCGTCTTCGTCCTTTCGCTCCTGCTGCTCCCCGCGTGCGCCTCGGCGGGCGCGGGCGGCGGCGCTGACTCAGGCGCGCAGTCGCAGAACGCCGGCGCGCGCGCGGGCGGCGCCGCCGCGCCCGCCGAGGCGCAGGCGGCCGGCGAGCAGAAAGTCTTCCGCGGCTCGGTCGGCGCCTACCCCGCGCGCATGTCGCTGCGGCGCGCGCCGGGCGGCGAGCTGACCGGCTCCTACTCCTACGAGGGGCGCGGAGGCTCCCTGACCCTGAAAGGCAGGGTGGACGCGAAGGGCAGGTTCACGCTCGACGAGTTCGACGGCGCGAAGCAGACCGGCACCTTCAAGGGCGACTGGGACGAGAAGGACTACTCGCCCGAGGCGAGCCTCAACGGCAACTGGACGAAGCCGGGCGGCGGCGGCGAGCAGTACTTCTACTTCGTCGAGCAGTGGCGGGCGGCCGGCGGCGCCCCCGCCGTTACGACGAAGCAGGTCAGGGAGGAGAACAAGAAGCGCGGCTACACGGTCAACGCCGAGTACCCGCAGTTCGAGGGCGCGGCCGGGTTCAACCGCGCGGCCGAAGCCTTCGTGGCGAAGGAGGTCGCCGAGTTCAAGAAGGACGCCGGCCGCGACCCCGGCGAGAAGGACTACTCGCCCGACGCGGCCGAAGACTCGCTCAACGTCACCTACAGGGTGCGCCTCGTCACGCCCGAACTCGTCAGCGTCGAGTTCCCCATCGACTACTACCCGCACGGCGCCGCACACCCCTCGCACGCCTTCCGCGTCATCAACTACGACCAGAAGGCCGGGCGCGAACTCTCGCTCGCAGACCTCTTCCGGCCGGGCTCGGACTACCTGAAGAAAATTTCCGAGGTCGCCGTCGCGCAGTTGCGCCGGTGGAACAAGGACTCGGCCGACTACTCGGGCAGCGGCGGCGAGTCGTACCTCGGAGACGGGGGCATCACGGAGGGCGCGGCCCCGAAGGCCGAGAACTACCAGAACTGGACGCTCACGCCGCGCGGCCTCGTCGTCACCTTCGACTACTACCAGCTCGGCTCCTACGCCGCGGGCGCGCAGACCGTCGTCCTCCCTTACGCCGACCTGAAAGACGTGCTGCGGGCGGACGGCCCCGCCGCGCCGTTCGTGAAGTGAAGGAGAAAAGGAATGTCGGATAGACTACTGCTCTCGTGCGCGCTCCGCGCCTTGCTGCTCGCCGCGGTCTGCGCGCCGGCCTTCGCGGCCACGCAGGACGCGGCGACCACTTACAAGTTCACGGACGGCGGCGTCCAGTTCACAGTCCCGGCCGGCTGGGAAGCGAAACCCGACAAGGGTGCCGGCGCCGTCAAGGTCGCCCCCACGGCGGGCGGCGACGCGCAGATCGCCTTCGTCGCGCTGCCGTCCGAGCTGGCCTCGGCCGACAGGGCCGAACTCGTCGAGAGGCTGGGCGGCAAGGCCGGGGTGACCGACTTGAAGCTCGGCGAGTTCAAGGGCGACGAGACGATGGGCGGCATGAAGGTGGCCGTGCGCCCCTTCGAGGGCAGGAACAACGGGCGCGACGTGGACGGGATGTTCTTCCTCCTCGACGCAGAGAAGCCGGTCTTCATCGTCCTCGTCATCGACAGGGAGCGGGGCAAGCCCCTCGCCGAAGGCGCGGAGGCGGTCATCAACAGCGTCAGGAAGATAGAATAAGTGAGTCGGCGGCGGCGGGCCGGCGTTTAATACGTCCGACCCGCCCGGGCGCGGCCCCGGGCCGCGGACGCCGCCGGCAGGGAGGAAGGCGATGCACCTCTTCAGAACCTTCTGCGCGACACTTCTGCTTTTAACCGCCGCGACTGCCGCGCAGGCGCAGACGCCCCGCCCCGCCCCGCGCGAGGCCAAACCCGCGGGCAGGCGCGCGGCGCCGGCCGAGGCCGACCCGCTCGCCGCGCAGCGGCGCGCGCAGGCCGTCGCGCTGCTCACGACGCTCGCGGGCGAGGCGGCCGGCTTCCGCGACGGCGCGCTCAGGGCGCGCGCGCAGGCACGCGCGGCCGACGCCCTGTGGGAGACGGACGCGGAACTCGCCCGCGAGATGTTCCGGCGCGCGTGGGACGCGGCCGACGCCTCCGACCGCGAGGCGCGGCGCAGGATGGACGAGGAGATAGACGCGCAACTGAAGCGCGGGGGCGTCGCCATGACGCCTTCGCCGCCCGAGCTGCGCGCCGAAGTCCTGCGGCTCGCGGCGCGGCGCGACCGCGCGCTCGGCGAGGAGATGCTGTCGCTGCTCGCGAAGGCGGACGAGGCGGCGGCCGAAGCCTCGGCGAAGCCCGCGGGCGACGCCGCGCGCGCGGCCGACTCGGGGCAGCGGCTCGGGCTCGCGCAGCGCCTGCTCGAAGAGGGCGACACGGAGCGCGCGTTGCAGTTCGCCGAGCCCGCGCTCGCGCGCGCCGACATGCAGTCGGTGACCTTCCTCTCCACGCTCCGGGAGAAGGACGCGGGCAGGGCCGACCGCCTCTACGCCGCGCTCGTCGCGCGCGCGGAGGCCGACCCGGCCTCGGACGCTAACACCGTCTCCACGCTCTCGTCCTACGTCTTCGCGCCCTTCAACTTCTTCACGGCCTACCGCGGCGGCGGCACCGGCATAAGCACGACGCGCGGCGATACGGCGGCGCCCGCCGACCTCGCGCCCGCGCTGCGCGCCTCGTTCCTGCGGGCGGCCGCGCGCATCCTGCTCCGCCCGCAGACGACCGAGGAGTACGAGCGCACGAAGGCCGGGCGCGCCGGCGCCTACCTCATCATCCGCCGGCTGCTCCCGCAGTTCGAGCGCTTCGCGCCCGACCTCACGCCCGCGCTCAACGCGCGCGCCGCCGCGCTCCTGCCGGACGTGCCCGAGCGCACGCGCAGGATGGAGGCCGAGGGCGAGTTCGCGCAGGAGGCGCCCAGGCGCGAAGAGGCCAACGCGCGCGACGCCGTGCAGGAGGCGCTCGACCGCGCGTCGCGCACGACGGGCACCGCCGAGCGCGACCAAATCTACGCGGGCGCCGCCGTCAACGCCGCATGGAAGGGCGACCCGCGCGCCGAAGAGCTGCTCGCCAAGATAGCGGACTTCGACCTCGCGCGCCGCGTGCGCACCTTCGCCGACTTCGCCTTCGTCCGCACGGCGCTCCAGAAGAAGGACGCCGAGGGTGCGGTCGCGCGCGCGCGGAAAGGCGCGCTCAAGCCCGTCGAGCGCGCGTGGGCCTTCGAGCGCGCCGCCGACCTCGTCTCCAAGGCCGACCGCGCGCGCGCCGTCGCGCTCCTCGAAGACGCCGCCGCGGAGGCGCGCCGCATCGACAACACGGACCCGGACCGCGCCCGCGCGCTCGTCGCCGTGGCGACCCGCTACGAGAAGATAGACCGCCCGCGCGCGTGGGACTTCGTGGCGGAGGCCGCGCGCGCGGCCAACGCGGCGCCCGCCTTCACGGGCGAGGACGGGAAGCTGACCGCCGAGTTCCGCACGGCGCAAGGCGGCTGGATAACGGACTTCAACGTGGAGGAGTTCGACCTCGCCGGCGCGCTCGCCGCGCTCGCCGAGGACGACTGGGACCGCGCCGTGCAGACGGCCCAGGGCTTCAACGGCGAGGCCGCGCGCGTCACGGCCGTCGTCACCCTCGCCCGCGCGGCGCTCCTGAAGAAGGGCAAGTGAATGGCCGCCGCGGGCGCCCCGACCCGAGTCACCGTCTACACCGTCGGCCACGGCCGCCACCCGTGGGCCGACTTCCTCGCGCTGCTCCGGCGGTACGAGATAGAAGTCCTGTGCGACGTGCGCAGCGCCGCGCGCTCGCGCTGGCCGCAGTTCAACGGGCAGGTGTTGGCGGCGAGCCTGAAGGCCGCGGGGCTGGGCTACGAGTGGCTGCCCGAGTGCGGCGGGAAGGTCGTCGCGCCGGCCGAGGAGCTGAACCGCGGGCTCGACCGCGTCATGGAACTCGCGGCCGACTCGCGCGTCGCGCTGATGTGCTCGGAGTCGCGCCCGCTCACCTCGCACAAAGAGCCGCGCGCCAACTGCCACCGCGTCGGCCTGCTCGGGCCGCCGCTGCGCGCACGCGGCGCCCGCCTCATACACATCCTCCCCGACGGCGACGCGCTCGAAATAGACGAGGCGTCCGTACCCTCCATCTGGTAGGCCGGCGGCGCTACGGCCTCATCGTCATGAGCGCGGCGTAGGTCTCGATGCCGTCCCAGAGGTTCTGGAGGCGTATGTTCTCGTTCTCGGCGTGCTGGTTGTTGTCGTAGTTGGCGACGGGGACGGTGAGGGTCGGCGCGCCCAGGGTCTCGCGTATGAGCGAGAGCGGGAGGCTGCCGCCGAGCGTGGGCATGCGGACGACGGGCCGCTCGGACGTGGACTGCACGGCGGCGACGATGGCGCGCGCGAGCGGCAGGTCCATCGGCGTGCGCTCGGCGTTGTAGCCGCCGGGCGCGGCGCGGACTCTCGCCACGAGCGGGTGCGCGAGACGTTCCTCGGCGGTCGGCTCGCGGTCGGTGACGTAGAAGCCCCGGGCGCGTATGTGTTCGACGAGGCGGCCGACCTGCCGGCGGTGGTCGTTGCCGCGGACTAACCGCAGGTCGAGCGCGGCCGTGGCCGTCGTCGGTATGACGTTGCGCGAGAGCGCGCCCGTCTCGGCGCTCGAAAGGCCGTTGACGTTGAGCGACGGCAGGTTGATGAGTTCGAGCAGAGACCGGCCCGCGCCCTCCGGCCGGTTGATGCCGAGTTCGCGCTTCAACTCCTCGTCGTAGGCCGGCGCCTCGGCGAGCGCGCGCCGCTCGGCGGGGCCTAAAGGCTCGGCGTCGTCGTACCAGCCCTTAATCGTCACGCGCCCGGCGTCGTCCTTCATCGAGGCGAGCAGGCGCGCGAGCAGCATCGCGGGGTTCGGCGCCCAGTTGCCGTAGTGGCCGCTGTGGAGCGGGCGCGCGGGCCCGTAGACCGTCACCTCCACGTTCACGTCGCCGCGCACGCCGAAGACGACCTGCTTGCGGCCTGACTGGTGGACGGGCCCGTCGCAGACGACCCACGCGTCCGACCCGAGGAGTTCTTTGTGGCGCGAGAGTATCTCGACGAGGTGGGGCGAGCCGGCCTCCTCCTCGCCCTCGAAGAAGAACTTGAGGTTGACCGTGGGGGCGACGCCCTTCGCGCGCAGCGCGTCGAAGGCGGTGAGTATCGCCATCACGCCGGCCTTGTCGTCCGAGGCCGAGCGCGCGTAGAGGCGCCACTCCGGGCCTATGGCCTCGCCCTCGGCGGGCATCGGCAGGACGACGCCGCCGCGCTCGAAAGGCGCGCTCCGCATCGTCGGCTCCCACGGCCGCGTGCCCGTCCACTTGCGCGGGTCGGTGGGCTGGCCGTCGTAGTGCGCGTAGAAGACGACGGTCGCCTTCGCGCCCGGCACGCCCCACTCGCCGTAGACCGCGGGCGGCACGCCCGGCGTTTGCGCTTCGAGCAGGCGGGGCTTCAGGCCGCGCGCCGCCATCATCTCGACGAGCCGCGCGGCGTTGCGCCGGATGTTCTCGGCGTCGTTGGCGACGTTCGGGATGGAGAGCAGTTCGACGAACTCGCGCAGGATGCGGTGCTCGTTGGCGCGCCTGTAGTCGCGCGCCGGCGACTGTGCCGGCGCCGCCTGGCAGAGCAGGAGCGCCGCGGCCAGCGTGCGGATGAAGCGTCTCGTCATGCGACTTTCGTCAGGCGCCCTCCGCGGGGACGGCGTCGCCGCGGCGGCGGTAGTCGGAGGCGTGCGCGCGCGCGAGGTAGGCGGCGAGCAGGAAGGCGACGAACATGATGGCGGCCGCCGCCCAGAAGGTCAGCCCGATGGAGCGGTCGCTCATGTTGTGCGCCCGGCCGTCGCGGCCGACCGTCTCGGCCGCGCTGTAGATGAGCGCGGCCGA
>DASVWB010000013.1:0-2106 GCA_036389815.1 Pyrinomonadaceae bacterium
CTCGCGGCCGACGAGCGGGTCGAGCTTGTCGTTGGAGGCGTCCTCCGTCAGGTCGCGCGAGAACTCGGCGAGGTGCGGCGTCTCCTTCTTCTGCGCGGCGCGCGGGTCGTTGCCCGACTGGCGCGAGACCTCCTCGCGCACGGCGTTCAGGCGCAGGCCGCGCTCGTACAAAATCTCGGCGGCCATCGAGCGCTCCTCGCGCAGGAGGCCCAGCAGCAGGTGCTCGGTGCCGATGTGGCGGTGCTGGAGGCGGTCGCTCTCCTCGTGCGCGAAGGCCAGCACCCGCTTGGTCTCGGGGGCGAGGGGCAGCTCGACCGAGGTGGAAATCTTCTCGCGCAGGGGCGCGCGCCCCTCGATCTCCTTGCGGATGGCCTCCAGCGAGGTCTGCGCGCGCGCGAGGAAGCGCGCCGTCAGCGTCTTGTCCTCGCGCATCAGACCCAGCAGGAGGTGCTCGGGCTCGATGGCGGGGGCGCCGAACTGACTGGCCTCGTACCGCGCGAAAAAGATGACTCTCCGCGCCTTCTCCGTGTATCGCTCAAACATAAAAGGCTGCTTCCGACCGGCAGTAAGGGTAGTTATCGGGGTTTCGGCGAGTCTTAAAATTCCGGGAGAAACGCCGCAGGGCACCCACGACGCATTATAACTGAAACGCGAGGCGGATGTCAGATTTAAAAGACGGAGGCCGGGGGCCGGGCGCTAGAGGCTGGTTCGGGTGCGCCCGGCGGAGGCCGTGATATTCGATGACAGGGGCTTTGACTAGCCTCTAACCTCTAGCCTCTAACAACACCCCTTCCCTGAGCACTAGCCGGCGGTCGCAGAGGCGCGCGAGGCTTTCGTTGTGCGTGGCGAGGAGGACGCAGGCGCGCGCCTCGCGGCAGAGCGAGAGGAGGAGCGCGCCGACCTCCGCGGCGTTGCGCTCGTCGAGGTTCCCGGTCGGCTCGTCGGCGAGGACGAGCCGGGGGCGCGTGACGAGGGCGCGCGCGACGGCCGCGCGCTGCTGCTCCCCGCCCGAGAGTTCGCCGGCCGCGTGGCGCAGGCGCTCCGAGAGCCCGACGCGCGCGAGCAGAGCGCGCGCCGCCCCGAGCGCCTCGCGGCGCGGCGCGCGCGCGACCATGAGCGGCAGCGCCACGTTCTCCTCGGCCGAGAGGTCTGCGAGCAGGCGGTGCGACTGGAAGACGAAGCCGACCTCGCGGCCGCGCCAGCGCGCGAGCGCCGCCGCCCCGGCGCGCGTCACGTCGAACGCGCCCAGACGCGCCGAGCCGGAGTCGGCCGCCTCAAGCCCGCCCAGGGCGTGCAGCAGCGTCGTCTTCCCCGCCCCCGAAGCACCCACGACCGCGGCCATCTCGCCCGCGCCCAGAGAGAACGACACGCCGCGCAAGACCTCCAACGCGCCGCCCGCGGGCTCGCGGAAAGACTTCCGCAGGTCTTCGACGACGAGCCCGAAGCCGTTTGAAATTTCAAGGCTCAAATTTCAAATCTCTATTCGTGCCTCAGCACCTCCGCCGGGCGGACGCGCGCCGCCTGCCAGGCCGGGTAGACGGTGGCGAGCAGGCTGACGGCGAAGGCGGCGAGCGCGGCCGCGGCCACGTCCCAAGCGTGCGGCCGCAGCGGCACGGCGCTCAGAGCGTAAACGTCCGCCGGCAGGCGCACGAGGCCGAAGCGGTCTACCGCCACGCACGCGGCGAGCCCCGCGACGACGCCCGCCAGCGCCCCCGCGGCGCCGACGATTGCGCCCTCGAAGACGAAGACGAGCGTGACGCTCGGCGCGCGCGCCCCGAGCGTGGCGAGGACGGCGATGTCCGCGCGGCGCTCGACGACGACGAGCGCGAGCGTCGTCGTGATGTTCAAGGCGGCGACGACCGTGATGAGCATGATGATGAGCGCCACTGTGCGGCGCTCAAGCGCCAGCGCCTCGAAGAGCGGGCGGTTCGCCTCGCGCCAGTCCACGGTCGTCCACCCTTCGCCGCCGAGCGCGCCGCGCACGCGCGCCGCCGCCTCGCCCGCCGCGTACACGTCCGCGACCTCGACGCTCACCACACCCGTTTTCAAACGCCCGCCCGCGACGCGCGCCGCGTCTTCGAGCGAGACGTAAGCCCACGCCGCGTC
>DASVWB010000014.1:0-7949 GCA_036389815.1 Pyrinomonadaceae bacterium
CACCGTCGACTTCAAGAACGCCATCATCATCATGACCTCCAACATCGGGGCGCGCTACATCCAGAAGAAGGGCGCGATGGGCTTCCAGGCCAGCCCCGACGCCTCGCGCGAGAAGATGGAGGAGATGGTGATGAACGCCGTCCGCCACACCTTCAACCCCGAGTTCATCAACCGCCTCGACGAGATCATCATCTTCGACCAGCTCCTCGACGAGGAGCTGCTCGAGATCGTCGGCCTCCAGGTCGAGCAGCTCAACCGCACGCTCGCGCGCCGCGGCCTCGAAGTCCGCCTGACCGACGAGGCCAAGCGCTGGGTGGTCGAGAAGACCTGCGGCGACCGCTCCTACGGCGCCCGCCCCCTCAGGCGCGCTCTCCAGAAGTACGTCGAAGACCCGCTCTCAGAGGCGCTCATCCAGGGGAGCCTCGGCGAGGCGTCGGTCGTCGAGGTCTACCCGGAGGGGAACGAGCTGGCCTACCGCCCGGCCGCGGGCGTCGAGGAGCCCGGCGACGCGCTGCTGATTCACTGAAAAACGGTAGACGGTAGTCAGTAGACGGTAGACGGTAGACGGTAGAAAACATCGGCGGGCGCAAAGGGGCGAGGGCCCGGCGCCCGCCGAAATTGCTTTTTCCTACTGTCTACTGTCTACTGTCTACCGTCTACTCCCCGGTTGGAGATTAGCCGCCCGGTCATTTATAATGCGCCACTTTGCGGGGGTTCGTGCGGCTGGCAACTGTAGGGCGTGCGGGGCGAATCCAAGTTCCGCCTGTTCTAAATCCTGACGCCTGACAGCCGGGGCCCCGCGTGTGTGGGCCGCGCCCGCGCCGCGCCCCGGCGGAAAATCTCGAAAAGTTTTTCTCTATTAAAGTCTCCCGAATTCATTCGACCGCAATTCAAGAGGCGAAAAACTAACTTTATGCGAATTCGCGCGCCCTGGCTTTACCTCGCGGCGGCCCTCGTCGGCTGCCTCATGCTCCTCGGAACGGCGCTGCCCCTGGCGAGCGCCCGCGCACAGGAGCCCGCGCCCGCGCAGCCGCAGCAGCCGCAGGAGCGTAAGCTCGTCGAGGACGTGCAGATCGAGGGCAACCGCCGCCTCCGCGACGAGGACGTGCTCTACCACATCCAGACCCGCAAGGGCGACGCCTTCAACGAGGCGCAGATTCAGCGCGACCTTCAGGCCCTGCTCAACCTCCCCTTCTTCGACAAGACGGCGACCAACGTCGCCACGGCCGACGGCCCGCTCGGCGGCAAGATCGTCATCTTCACCGTCAAGGAGCTGCCCGTCATCCGCGAGCTGACCTTCAAGGGGCTCTCCAGCGTCGGCGAGGCCGACGTCCTCAAGGAGTTCCGCGAGCAGCGCGTCGGCGTCACCAAGGAGACGACCTACGACCCCGTCAAGGTCAACACCGCCAGGCGCGTCATCAAGGAGCTTCTCTCGCAGCACGGCCACCCGAACGCGGTCATCAAGGCCGACGTCGAGGAGGTCTCGACGACCTCCGTCGCGCTGACCTTCGACGTGGACGAGGGCGACCGCGTCCGCGTCGTGGACATCCAGTTCGAGGGCAACCAGCACTTCTCCGACGGCGAGCTGCGCGGCGCGATGAAGCTCGTCAAGGAGGCGGGGCTCATGTCGCGCTTCAAGGGGCAGGACATCCTCCACCTCGAAAAGCTCGACTACGACCTCCGCAAGAACGTCGTCGACCACATGCGGTCGAAGGGCTACCTGGAGGCGCGCACCGGCGAGCCGAGGGTCGAGGGCTTGGGGCCCCGCCGGACGGGCTTCCCCGTCCTGCCGCTCCCCATCATCTCCTCGACCGACGAGGCGCTGCGCGTGACCATCCCCGTCACCGAGGGGCGCCTCTACCGCCTCGGCGAGATCAAGATCGAGGGCAACTCCATCTACTCCGAGGAGGTCATCCGCGGCGTCATCGGGCTGAGGTCGGGCGAGATCGCCAACGGCGAGCGCATCATGAAGGCGCTCTCCGAGGACCTGAAGAACCTCTACGGCCGCTCGGGCTTCATCCAGTACGACTACGAGGTCGTGCCCGCCTTCAAGCCCAGCGCGCAGAAGCCCGAGGAGGGCGTCGCCGACTTCACCATCACCATCAACGAGGGCAAGCAGTTCACGCTCCGCCGGCTGGAGTTTCTGGGCAACACCTACACGCGCGACAACGTGCTCCGGCGCGAGGTGGCGGTGAATGAGGGCGACATCTTCGACCGCCAGCTCTGGGAGTTCTCGGTCCTCAAGCTCAACCAGCTCGGCTTCTTCGACCCCATCGACAAGGACAAGGACGCCGAGTTCCGCACCAACGAGGAGACGGGCGAGGTGGACATCAACCTCCGCGTCGCCGAGCGCGGGCGCAACCAGATCGCCTTCAACGGCGGCGTCTCCGGCATCGGCGGCTCCTTCTTCGGCCTCGACTACTCGACGAACAACCTGCTCGGGCGCGGCGAGTCGCTCTCGTTCCAGTTCGCCTTCGGCAACCGCCAGAAGTCCATCCTCTTCTCGTTCACCGAGCCGTACGTCAAAGACCGCCCCATCTCGGTCGGCTTCTCGCTCTTCACGCAGTCGCAGAAGTTCTTCGGCGAGGGGACGCTGCTCTCGCAGAACACGGCGGCCATCGGCGGGGTGCTCGGCGACGTCCAGTCCTTCCTGACGACGGGCGAGGAGAACCTGTTCACGCAGAACACGACGGGCGGGAGCCTGTTCGCGACCTCGCCGCTCTCGGAGTTCTGGCGGCCGCGCAGCCGCCGCTTCATCCAGATCGCGCGCGCCTCGCGCGTCGGCCTCTCCTACGCCTTCTCGCGCTCCTCCATCGAGGAGCCGCCGGTCAACGAGCAGAACAACCCGAACACCTTCATCCCCGTCGTCTTCTCGCAGCCCAACATCACGACGAGCCGCGTCACGCCGTCGTTCGTCTACGACACGCGCAACGGCACCATCGACCCGACGCGGGGCTCGCAGGTCGCGCTCTCGGTCGCCGTGGCGGGACTCCTCGGCGACGTGCGCACCATCCAGCCGACGCTCTCCGTCACGCGCTTCATCCCCGTGCGCCGCAAGCGCTCGGACAAGCCCGAGGTCTTCGGCTTCCGCGTCGTCGCCGGCCACGTCCGCAGCTTCGGCCTGACCTCGAAGATACGCGAGGCGCAGGAGAGCTCACTCTCCTTCATCAACGGCGTCCCCGTCTACGAGCGCTTCTTCCTCGGCGACGAGTTCACCATCCGCGGCTACAACGTCCGCTCCATCGCGCCCATCGCGCCGCTCGACGTCTTCGTCACCTCGCGCAACGTCAAGGTCTCCTCGACGGGCGCCGGCGACGTGGCGGACATCGGCGGCTCGCTCTCGCCCGAGCTGGCGCAGCAGCTCGTCAACCTCGGCACCTTCTCGGGCGCGGCCGGCGGCAACTCCGTGCTCCTCACGCGCGACTTCCGCTTCCTCGGCGGCGACACGCAGCTCCTCGGCAACTTCGAGTACCGCATCCCGCTCTTCGGCCCCGTCCAGCTCGCGGCCTTCGCCGACATCGGGTCGGCCTTCAACCTCTCGCCGGGCGGCGACCAGACCTTCTCGACCAAGTTCCTCTCCGACAACCAGCTCCTGTGCGGCGTCGGGGGGCTGTCGGAGCTGGCCGTGCGGCGCAACCCGCAGCTCGCCATCTCGCCGTCGAGCACCTTCTTCTGCCAGGGCGCCCCGCAGCGCTCGCTGCTCGTCCAGGGCGACCGCCTGCTGACGAAGGAGGAGTTCTCCGGGCTCCAGCGCGTCGGCCCCGTGGACCCGCTGACGAACCTGCCCTTCGGCGTGCAGCCCGTCTTCCTGCGGGGCGAGGCGCAGACGAACACGGTGGCGCGCATCTCGCAGAGCCTTTTTTCGAAAATCGGCGACTACCGATCCAGCGTGGGGCTTGAGATGCGCATCCAAATGCCCGTGATCAACGTGCCGTTCCGCTTCATTTACGCGTTCAACCCGAACGCACAGACCACGCTCATCCAGGAGAAGAAGAGGGTCTTCCGGTTCAGCATCGGGCGCACCTTCTAGGGCTTTCAGGACACGACAGAAACTTGGGCGCCGGACGGCCAGCCCGCAGACCGACGAAGTCAAGGAGCAGTACAGGAAAAGTCATGAAGATTCGCAAAACCATCTTCGCCGCGGCCTTCGCGGCGCTCGCCGCCGTCGCGGCCTCGGCGCAGACCCAGCCCGCCGGCCGCACCGCCGCCCCGGCCGCGTCCCCGGCCGCCGCCATCGCCGAGGGCAAGTTCGCCATCATCGACACCGACGCCTTCAGCGACCAGGCGAGCGGCATCAAGCGCCTCGTCGCCGCCTTCCAGACCGTCGAGCGCGAGTTCAAGCCGCGCCGCGACGAGATACAGACGTTGCGGACGCGCTACGACGCGCTGGTCAAGCAGATCAACGACACCAAGTCGGTCGCCGACCAGAAGGCGCTGGCGACGCTGGCCGACCAGGCCGACACGCTCAAGAGCGACATCGAGCGCAGGCAGCAGGACGGCCAGAAGGCGCTCGACCGCCGCGTCCAGGAGCTGACCGGCCCCGTCTACCAGGACATCGGGAACGCCCTCCAGGCTTTCGCCAAGGCGCGCGGCCTCTCCGTCGTCTTCGACGTGAGCAAGATGCAGGGCGTGGTGATGGTCGTCAACGACGGCATCGACATCACGAGCGCCTTCATCGCCGACTACAACCAGCGCAACCCCGCCACCGCGGCCGCGGCCGCCCCGGCGGGCGGCCGCCCGTAGCGCGGCGCACAACGTGAACCGTGAGCCGTAAACCGTGACGGGAAAGGCGTGCCCCTTCCCGTCACGGTTCTCGGTTCACGGCTCTTTCCCGTCAAGGTTCCCGGTTCGCCGCTCACGGCCCCGTCGTCTCCCCATGGAAACCGTTCTCGACACGCGCGCCATCCAGGAGATTCTGCCGCACCGCTACCCGTTCCTGCTCGTCGACCGCATCGTCGAGCTGACGCAGGGCGTGCGCATCGTCGGCGTCAAGCAGGTGACGGCCAACGAGCACTTCTTCCAGGGGCACTTCCCCGGCGCGCCCGTCATGCCCGGCGTGCTGATCGTCGAGGCGATGGCGCAGGTCGGCGCCGTCTACGCGCTCCAGCAGATGGAGGGGCGCGAGGGCAAGCTCGTCCTCTTCAGCGGCATCGACAACGCGCGCTTCCGCCGCCCGGTCGTCCCCGGCGACACGCTCACCATCACGGTCACGCCCCTGCGCGTCGGCGGCCGCGTCCAGAAGATGCACGGCGAGGCGCACGTCTCGGGGCAGCTCGCCGCCGAGGCCGACATCATGAGCGTCGTCGTCGGGCGGGAGCAGGTGAAGTAGACAGTAGACAGTAGTCAGTAGTCAGTAGAAAAAGCCTTCGCCGTCGAATCGTCACGATGTCAGCGTCAACGTCCAGTGAGCGGAGCCTACTGTCTACTGTCTACTGTCTACTGTCTACTGCTTTCTGATGTCAGTCTTCGTCCACCCATCCGCCGTCGTCAGCCCGCGCGCCGAGCTGGGCGACGGCTCGCACGTCGGCCCCTTCTGCACGGTCGGCGACGAGGTGCGCCTCGGCGCGCGCGTCCGGCTCGAATCCCACGTCGTCGTCGACGGCCGCACCGAGGTCGGCGACGACACGCACGTCTTCCCGTTCGCGTCGCTCGGGCTCGCCCCGCAGGACTTGAAGTACCGCGGCGAGCCGGCCGAGACGCGCGTCGGCCGCCGCTGCCGCATCCGCGAGTTCGTGACCGTCCACCGCGGCACGGAGGGCGGCGGGATGCTGACCGCGGTCGGCGACGACTGCCTCGTCATGGCGCAGGCGCACGTCGCGCACGACTGCCTCGTGGGCAGCCGGGTCATCATGGCGAACGCCGCGACGCTCGCGGGGCACGTCGAGGTGGCCGACGGCGCGAACGTCGGCGCCTACTCCGGCGTCCACCAGTTCTGCCGCGTCGGGCGCGAGGCGTACGTCGGCGGCTACTCGGTCGTCGTCAAGGACGCGCTCCCCTTCGCCCTCACCGTCGGCAACCACGCCAAGTGCTACGGCCTGAACTCGGTCGGCATGAAGCGCCGCGGCTACACGCAGGAGGCGCAGGAGGCGCTGCACCACGCCTTCCGCCTCCTTCTCAGCTCCAAACTCAACACCACGCAGGCCGTCGCGCGCATCCGCGAAGAGTTGCGCCCCTCGGCGGAGGTCGAAGAACTCCTCCGCTTCATCGAGACCTCGCGGCGCGGCGTCGTCAAATGAGAGTGGGCGGTGGGCGGTTTGAAGAAATACCGCATCGCCCATAGCGACTCAACTGCCGCTCGCCGCTCGCCGCCCACTGCTTACTGCCTTTATGCGTTACGGACTCATCGCGGGCAACGGCAAATTCCCTTTCCTCGTGGCGGAGGGCGCGCGGCGCGCGGGCGTGCAACTCGCCGTCGCGGCCATACGGGAGGAGACCGACCCCGCGATAGAGCACGTCGCCGACAAGGTGACGTGGGTCGGCATCGGGCAGTTGGGTCGGATGATTCGCTTCTTCAAGCGCGAGGGCGTGGAGAAGGCGATCATGGCGGGACAGGTCAGGCACGTCCAGATTTTCAGCGGCGCGCTCCCCGACGTGCGGATGCTGCGGATGCTGCTCAGCTTGCCGCGCCGCAACACCGACGCGCTCATCGGCGGCGTGGCGGCCGAGCTGGAGCGCGAGGGCATCGAGCTGATCGACTCGACCTACTTCCTCAAAGACCAGCTCCCGGCCGAGGGCGTGCTCACGAGGCGCGCGCCGTCCGAGGCCGAGCGCGGCGACATCGAGTACGGCCTCGAAGTCGCGCGCGAGATCGCGCGGCTCGACCTGGGCCAGACCATCGTCGTGCGCGCGCGCGCGTGCGTCGCCGTCGAGGCGATGGAGGGGACGGACGAGACCGTCCGCCGCGCGGGCCGGCTCGCGCGCGGCCGCCTCACCGTCGTCAAGGTCGCCAAGCCGAACCAGGACATGCGCTTCGACGTGCCCGTCGTCGGCGTCCCCACCGTCGAGACGATGGCGGAGGCCGGCGCCACCTGCCTCTGCCTGACCGCCGGCAAGACCCTCATGTTCGACCGCGAGGAGATGATCCGCCTCGCCGACCGCCGCCGCATCGCAATCGTCGCCGCAAAGTAGGGGTTAGAGGTTAGAGGTTAGAGGTTGCCTCCGCCGTGTGGCCCGTTGACAGACGGGCCGCACGGCGGCGAAGGCTTTAACTAACTCTAACCCCTAGCCTCTACTTGTGTGGCGGTTTGGGGGCGGGCGCAGAAACGCCACGGCGCGGGGGGCGCGGGGCGTCGGGGAAGGCGCTGAAAGTTTGGGAAGCGTCGCGGGGGCGCGGCGGCACGGGCGTTGCGATTGGTCGTGGCGGAAGGGGCGCGGGGCGCCGGGCTTGGCCGGGAGGCGGGGCGTTCGGGGCGCACGCGCGGGAGCGAACACGGGAAGATTAACCCAGACTCGAAGGAGATGAGATAAGACCATGAAGAAGCTCGGCATCACGTCCGCACTCGTTCTGTCCCTCGTCCTCGGCGCCGGCTCGGCCTTCGCCGCGAAGAAGCAGAACAACACCAACACCTCGACGGGCGGCGGCAACATGACCGCGCGGGCGAAGAAGCACCGCAAGCACCGCAGGCACCGCCGCCACCACCACCGCCGCGGCGGCGGCTCGGGCGCCGCGGCCAACGCGAACGCCAACAGGTAGCAGGGCACGCGGCCGCAGGCGGCCGCACGAAGTCCGCGCGGACGCCCCGGCATGTCAGGGGCGGCACTCGTGGGGCGATGAGTGTCACGTGCGGCTCGCGCGGCGCGGGCGGGCTACAAACAGGCAGGGCGGCCCGCCCGCGCCGCGTCTCTCGGGGATGCGAAGGCCGTAGGGTAGACGGCCACACACCGCATCCCTATTTTTTTTGTCTCGACACTTTTTCTGAATTATGGGCGGGTCTTTGCGGGTCGGGGCC
>DASVWB010000015.1:0-12718 GCA_036389815.1 Pyrinomonadaceae bacterium
CCGAAGCGGATTCGATTTTCGAGAGCTTCGAGGCTTACCGGCGCTGGCACGACGCGCGGGCGCGGCGCACGCGGACGGCGCGGCTCGAACCATCCCAGACGGTCGGCCTCCTGCTCATGCGGACGAACGTCGTTTCGGGGACGCGGCGACATTACGACTCGCTCATCCGCGCCGTCGAGCGCGAGGGTCTCGCGGTGCTGCCCGTCATCTCGACCTTCATGGACAACCGCGACGCCTGCGCGCGCTTCTTCGTCGAAGAAGCGGGGAAGAGGAAAGATGAACTAAGCGCCGTCCCGCCTTCCTCGTCTACGCCTCGCGTCAGCCAGGTCGTGTCGCTGACGGGCTTCAGCTTCGTGGGCGGGCCGGCGATGAACGACAGCGAGGCGGCCGTCGAGTTCCTGAAAGGTCTGGACGTGCCCCTGCGCTCGGCGGTCAGCCTGGACGCGCAGACGGTCGAAGCCTGGCGGGATTCGTGGACGGGGCTGAACCCCGTGCAGGCGGGGATGCAGGTGGCGATTCCGGAGATCGACGGGGCGACCGAGCCGTTCGTCTACGGGGGGATGCCGGCCGAGGGCTCGGAGCCGGTCGCGCTCGAAGAGCGTTGCGCGCGCGTCGCGCGGCGGCTGCGGCGCTGGAACCGCATGCAGACCGCGCCGCGCGGCGAGTTGAAGGTCGCGCTCGTCGTCTTCTGCTTCCCGCCCAACAAGGGGAACATCGGGACGGCCGCCGACCTCGACGTTTTCCCGAGCCTCTACGAGATTCTGACGCGCATGCGCGCCGACGGCTACCGCGTAGAGCTTCCGTCGGACGCGGACGAACTGCGCCGCACGCTGCTCGGGGGCAACTCGGAGAGCTTCGGCGCGGTGGCCAACGTCGCCTACCGGATGAACGTCGAGGAGTACCTGCGTCTGTGCCCTTACGCCCCCGACGTCGAGGCGGAGTGGGGTGCCGCGCCGGGGCGCATCAACACGTTCGGGCGCGACCTGCTGATTCAGGGCGTGCGGCTCGGCAACGTCTTCGTCGCCGTGCAGCCGACCTTCGGCTACGAGGGCGACCCGATGCGGCTGCTGATGTCGCGCGGCGGGGCGCCGCACCACGGGTTCGCGGCCCTCTACGCGTACCTCGAAAAGGTCTTCGGCGCGGACGCGGTCGTGCACGTCGGGACGCACGGCGCGCTGGAGTTCATGCCCGGCAAGCAGGTGGGGCTCTCGGGCGAGTGCTGGCCCGACCGTTTGATCGGCGAGCTGCCGCACGTCTATATTTACAGCGTCAACAACCCTTCGGAGGGCTCCATCGCCCGCCGTCGCTCGTACGCCGGACTCGTCTCTTACCTGACTCCCCGGGTCGAAGACGCCGGCCTCTACCGCGGACTCGCGTCGCTCAAAGAACTCCTGCTCGCCTACCGCCAGTCGGCCGACGAGCGGGAGCGCGAACAGCTCTACGCCGCCATCGAGGAGAAGGCGGCCGGGCTTCACCTCGCGGCGGACTAGGCCGCCGCGGACGGTCTGAAGTGTCAGACGATAAAGGAGGGGAGTATGTCACGCCGTTCAATCTTCGCGGCGCTCGTCCTTGCGGCGTTCGCCTGTTTCCTCACCGCCGACCTCACGGTCAGGGTTGGCGCGCAGGGGGGCGAGCTGCCCGCCCTCGCGCTCGGCTCGCCCGTCGGCGGCTTCTCGCTGCCCGTCGGCATCGTCAACGCGGGCGACGGCTCGCGCCGCCTCTTCGTCGTCGAGCAGGGCGGGAGGGTTCGCGTCGTCAAGGACGGCGTCGTGCAGTCGGCGCCCTTCCTCGACATCTCGGCGCGCATCACGTCGGGCGGCGAGCGCGGACTGCTCGGGCTCGCCTTCCCGAAGGACTACGCGCGCAAGGGCTACTTCTACGTCGACTACACGAACGGGGCGGGCAACCTCGTCGTCTCACGCTTCCGCCGCAGCGCCGCGAACCCGGACGCGGCCGACCCGGCGAGCGAGCAGATCCTCCTCACCATCCCGCACCCGTCGTTCGCTAACCACAACGGCGGGCAGCTCGCCTTCGGGCCGCGCGACCAGTTCCTCTACTACGGCACGGGCGACGGCGGCGACGGCGGCGACCCGAACAACAACGCGCAGAACCCTCTGCAACTGCTCGGCAAGCTCCTCCGCATCGACACGGAGACGGGCCGCCCCTTCACCTACACCGTCCCGGCCTCGAACCCGTTCGTCTCGAACGCGGCCTTCCGCCCGGAGATTTGGGCGCTCGGCCTGCGCAACCCGTGGCGCTTCAGCTTCGACCGGCAGACGGCAGACCTCTTCATCGCGGACGTGGGGCAGGGCTTGTTCGAGGAGATAGACTTCCAGGCGGCGGGCGACCCCGGCGGCGAGAACTACGGCTGGCGCGTGATGGAGGGCTTCCACTGCTTCAACCCGAACCCCTGCAACGCGGAGGGGCTCACACAGCCCATCCTCGAATACGGCCACACGGGCGGCAACTGCTCGGTGACGGGAGGCTACGTCTACCGCGCCGCGTCCTTCCCGCGCATGCAGGGGCTCTACATCTACGGCGACTTTTGCAGCGGCCGCATCTGGGGGCTGCGCCGCGCGTCGGGCGTGTGGCAGAACACGCTGCTGCTCGACACCGCGATTCAAATCTCCGCCTTCGGCGAGGACGAGTTCGGCGAGCTGTGGGCGGCGAGCTACGGCACGGGGCAAATCTTCCCGCTGATGGACGCCGGCCAGACGCCCGTGCCCGTCTCGACGCCCCCGCCCGCCGACGTCCAGTTCGGCTTCCCCTCCATCGTCGTCTCCGAGAACCAGGGCTCGGTCACGGTCGGCGTCACCCGCTCGGCCAACAACACCGCGGGCGAGGTCTTCGTCGACTACGCGACGAGCGACGGCACGGCCACCTCGCGCCGCGACTACACAGAGGCGCGCGGCACGCTGCGCTTCGGGCCAGGCGAGACGCTGAAGACCTTCAACGTGCTCATCACGAACGACGACACGGCCGAGGGCGACGAGACCTTCAACGTGACGCTCAGCAACGTCGTCGGCAACGCCAAGCTCGAAGGCAACCCGAACCGGCCGGTCACGATTCAGGACGACGAGACGACGACCGCCGCGGCCAACCCCATCGACCGCTCGGACTTCTTCGTCCGCCAGCACTACCTCGACTTCTTCAGCCGCGAGCCCGACGCGCCCGGCCTCCAGTTCTGGACGAACGGCATCGAGCAGTGCGGCGCGAACCAGCAGTGCCGCGAGGTCAAGCGCATCGACACGTCGGCGGCCTTCTTCCTCGCCATCGAGTTTCAGGAGACGGGCTACCTCGTCTACCGTCTGCACAAGGCGGCGTTCGGGAACATCGCGGGGACGCCCGTGCCCATCCGCCTGACGGACTTCCTCCGCGACACGCAGGAGATAGGCCGCGGCGTCGTGGTCGGGCAGGGCGACTGGCAGAACCAGTTGGAGTCGAACAAGCGCAACTTCCTGAACGCCTTCGTCGAGCGCGCCGCCTTCGCCGCGCGCTACCCGACGGGGCAGACGCCCGCGCAGTACGTCGCCGCGCTCGACGAGAACGCGGGCGACGTGCTCACGCCGGCCGAGGAGGCCGACCTCGCCGCGCGCCTCGCCGACGGGCGCGAGACGCGCGCCACGGCGCTGCGCCGCGTCGCGGAGGACGCGGACTTCACGCGGCTGGAGACGAACCGGGCCTTCGTGCTGATGCAGTACTTCGGGTACCTGAGGCGCAACCCCGACGACGTGGGCTTCGACGGGAATCCCGACCCGACCTTCGTCGGCTATAACTTCTGGCTCTCGAAGCTCGACGCCTTCGGCGGCGACTTCCGCCGCGCCGAGATGGTCAAAGCCTTCATCACGTCAATCGAGTACCGCCGGCGCTTCGCGCCTTAAGCCCTGCGCGCGGGGCCGCGTCAGGGCCGCCGGCTACCGCGGGTGGCCCTGACTCTTTTGCGCGGCCCGGGTGATTGCCTCGCGGAACTCCGCGGCGGTGAGGCGGTGCTTGAAGGCGTGGGCGCCGTTGACGAGGAGGACGGGGATGTCCCAGCCGTAGCGGCGCGTCAGTTCGGCGTCCGAGAGAATGTCCACCTCTTCGCACGTGTAGAGCCCCTCGCAGCGGGCGCGCCTCATCTCGGCGCGCGCCTCGTCGCAGAGGTGGCAGCCCGGCTTGGTGTAGAAGATGACGTGCGGTTTGACTGACATTTTCTGCCTCCGCGGGGCTCAAGCCGGCAAAGTCTAACACGCATTCGGCGCGCGGCGCGGCGCGCCCTCGTTGCAGAAAATAAATCTTGCCACGCGGGGGGCGGACGGGTTATAAAGGCTCCCGAAGCCAAGCCATTTTAATCGGTTATTTTGGCGCGGCGCTCTTCATGTCACGCATAAGCATTTGAATCCACGCGCGGAAAGTCGGGCCCAAAAGGCTCCACTAGCGGTGTGCTCTACCGTCTCGCGCATGGCCTTCGCCCTTAACAGCCCCGGCTTGTAGACAAGTTCTCAGGTCAAAGCTCAAACGAAGGGAGGTCGCGGCGTGGATCAGAAAGACAATCCGACTCCGCCCGCCGAGGGTGCATCCGACGCCCGCACGGACGAACAAGGGGATAAGCCGGGAGACACGGTTGACGGGGGGCAGCGCCCCTCCGTCAACGAGCTGCTCGCCGCCGCGCGCGGCGAGCGCGTCGCGCGCGCGACGCCGCCGCCCGCGGGCAAGACCGTGGTGACGCCCGATGCGCGCCGCGCCTCCTCGGGCACCGTCGGCGAGGCCACGCCCCAGGGCGACGCGCCCGCCAAGTCCGTCCCGTCGGGGACGCCGCAGGCCGCGCGCGCCGTGCCCGCCACGGGCGCCTCGAAGACGACCTCGACGCCGACGCCCGCCGTCAACCAGGGCGTGTCGAAGGCCGTCGCCGCGCGCGCCCCCGCGCCGGGCCCGCTCGTGCAGACGGCGCCCGACCCGCCCGTCAACAAGTTCCGCCGCCGCATCGTGTGGGGCGTCGTCGCCTCCTTCTCGGCCGTGCTCGGCCTGAGCATCCTGCGCTTCTTCCTGCCCCGCGCCATCTTCGAGCCGTCGAGCATCTTCCGCATCGGCTTCCCCGGCGACTACGCGCTCGGCGTGGACACGAAGTGGCAGCAGCAGTACCGCGTCTGGGTGGTCAGGAACTCCGAGCGCCTCTTCGTCATCTACGCGCGCTGCACGCACCTCGGGTGCACGCCCGACTGGAAGGCGAGCGAGAACAAGTTCAAGTGCCCGTGCCACGGCTCGGGGTACGACAGCGAGGGCGTCAACTTCGAGGGCCCCGCGCCGCGCCCGATGGATCGCGCCGAGGTCAAGGTGGACGCCGAGGGCCAGATCGTCGTCAACACCGGCAAGCTCTACGACTGGCAGAAGGGCGGCACGAACCACTTCAACGAGGACGGCGCTTTCATCCGAGTCTGAACCATTTTTGATTTTTGATTTTAGATTCGTGAGTGCCCGGCCTGTGCGGGGCCGGGCCGCCCTCCGAATCGCGAATCAAAAATCAAAAATGCACAGGAGGCTTTATGGAGCCTGAACGGCCCGAGGGGGACGGCGACGGTCAGAACGGCGGCGGCGGGCTGTCGCGCGGCGGGCGCGGGGCCGGGCTGGTCGAGCGCGCGCGCGCGCAAGGGCTGGCGCTCAAGGAGCGCGCCGAGGCCGAGGCCAAGACCTACAAAGACCCGCAGCAGACGCAGCTCTGGAAGTCCATCTTCCGCGTCTCGCACGACCGCTCCGACCCGCGCAACCGCTCCCTCGCCATCCTCTCGAACGTCTTCCTGCACCTCCACCCGGCGAAGGTCAACCGCGACGCCACGCGCTACTCCTTCACGTGGGGCATGGGCGGCATCACCTTCTACCTCTTCCTGGTGCTGACCTTCACGGGCGTCCTGCTGATGTTCTACTACCACCCGACGAAGGTGCAGGCGTTCCGCGACATCCTCTACCTCGAACACGACGTGCCGTTCGGCAAGCTCCTGCGGAACATGCACCGCTGGGCGGCGCACCTGATGATCATCACCACGTGGCTGCACATGTTCCGCGTCGTGCTGACGGGCTCCTACAAGCGGCCGCGCGAGTTCAACTGGTGCGTCGGCGTCGTGCTGCTCGTCCTCACGCTGCTGCTCTCGTTCACGGGCTACCTCCTGCCGGACGACCAGCTCGGCTTCTGGGCGGTGACGGTGGGGACGAACATGGCGCGCGCCACGCCCGGGCTGGGGAGCGAAGGCCCGTTCGGGCCGCAGCTCGGGATGACGCCCTTCAACGACGTGCGCTTCGGCCTGCTCGGCGGCTCCATCGTGGACGCCAACGCGCTGCTGCGCTCCTACATCTGGCACTGTATCGGCATCCCCATCATCGCTTCGCTCTTCATGGCCGTCCACTTCTGGCGCATACGCAAGGACGGCGGCATCTCGGGCCCCGCGCCCGTCATGCTCGAATCCGAGATGAAGGCCGTCAAGAAGTAATTTTCGATTTTCGTTTTGCGATTTAAGGGGCCGGCCGCGGAACCCTTCGAATCGAAAATCGAAAATCAAAATCGGGGAGACTGGCAATGGCAATGGCAATCGAGCGGCCGCGGGGCAACCGCCGGCTGCTGTGGCTGGTCGTCGCGGCGGCGCTGGTCGGCGGCCTCGCGCTGCTGGTCGAAGACTGGGGGCAGCTCTGGAAGATCAGCTCGGCCCCGGACAACGTGCCCATCGTGGCGATGATACCGCTCGTCGTCTTCTTCACCTGGCTGGGGCTGAAGCAGTCGCGCGACAACGACCTCCTCGCCGAAGAGCTGGAAGGCGACCCGGCGCTCGCCAAGACGCACCACCGCAAGACGCTGCCGTGGCGGCCGGGCTGGGCGAGGGAACTGCACGTCTGGCCCTACCTCGTCCGCGTCGAGTTCCTCGCCGCCATCATCGTCACCGTCATCCTCTTCGCCTGGTCCATCCTGCTCAACGCGCCGCTCGAAGAGCCGGCGAACCCGAACCTGACGATGAACCCCTCGAAGGCCCCGTGGTACTTCCTCGGCCTTCAGGAGATGCTCGTCTACTTCGACCCGTGGATCGCGGGCGTCGTCATGCCGGGCCTCCTCGTCGTCGGGCTGATGGTCTTCCCGTACGTCGACTCGAACCCGCTGGGGAACGGCTACTACTCCTGGCGGCAGCGGCGCTTCGCCGTCTCGATGTTCCTGTGGGGGTTCTTCATGTGGATCATCCTCATCATCATCGGGACGTTCATCCGCGGGCCGGGCTGGATATGGTTCTGGCCGGGGCAGACGTGGGACCACAACGCCGTGGTCTTCGACCGCAACCGCGACCTGCACGAGATAGTCGCCGGGTGGGGGATGCCCTTCCTGAACCTCTACCCGTGGAAGGCCGTCTTCGGCGCGCTCGTCGTCGGGCTGGTCTTCGTCACGGGCGGGCTCTTCTTCCACTGGCTGATGCTGCGGCGCAGGATCACCGGGGCGGACGTGAAGTCTTTCAAGGGCTTCCGCGACTGGGCGACGCGCAACGGCGAGTTCGAGGAGAAGCTGCTCGCGCGCACCTCCATACTCCAGTACCTGACCTTCCAGTTCTTCGCCATCTCGGTGCTGTGGCTCTTCCCCGTCAAGCTGCTGCTGCGCCTGCTCTTCACCATCAAGTACATCTGGGTCACGCCCTGGTTCAACGTGTGAGCTGACCGCCCCCTTCTCGGAGGATTCAACACGTGGCTGAGACTCCTGACACCGACAAGCTGGCGCGGCGCGAAGAGGACGTGCCGGCCGCCGACCCCATCGTGAGCCGCTCGACGAGCGCCGTCATGCTCGTCTGCGCGCTGCTCCTGACGGGCGTGCTCGTCTGGTCGCTCTACGACGAGGTCTACGGCACGCGCCCCTGGAAGGGCATGCAGCAGTCCTTCGTCAAGCGCTACGAGCGCTACCTCGACCGCCTCCAGAAGCGCGGCTTCAAGTCCGAGCAGGAGGTGCGCAACAGCCCCGAGTACCAGCGGCTCAGCGCCGAGGCCGCGGCCGCGCGCGAGCAGGCGCGCCCGAAGCAGACGGAGATAGACCGCAAGGTGGCCTTCATCGACCGGCAGCTCGACGCCATCTCGGAGGAGTTCCAGAACCGGCGCGGGCGCATCACCGTCGCCAGCTACAACGTCGAGAACGCCTCCGACCGCAGGCGCGACTCCCTGCGCCGCGACCTCGAACAGATGAAGGCGCAGAGGTCCACGGTCTACATGCCGGCCGACGAGTCGGGCTCGCGCCGCGAGAGGCGCGAGATGAACTTCGGCGAGCTTGAGACGCAGTACGTCTCGCTCAAGGACGAGAAGGGGCGGCTGCTCGCCGAGAAGGGCGAAGTCCTCAAGCCGGCGAGCGACCTCGAACGCGAGCGCGACGAGTACCTGAAGAACAACGTCACCGAGGTCACAGAGCAGCAGGTGCGCCTGACGAAGGCGTCGCTCGGCGCCTTCGACTTCGGGATGAGGCAGGTCAACGTCAACGGCGACATGATCGTCGACCGCTGCGAGTCGTGCCACCTCGGCATCCGCTCGCCCATCCCCATCCGCGCGCAGGACATGATGCCCGCGGGGCGCGGGCGCCGGAGCCGCCCCGACGAGTTCGCGCGCGCCTTCGTCAGCCACCCCTCGAACGAGCTTTTGAAGATTCACGACCCCGAGAAGTTCGGCTGCTCCTCGTGCCACTGGGGGAACGGGCGCGCGACGACCTCGGTCGAGAAGGGGCACGGCCAGAACCGCTTCTGGCTCCACCCGCTCTTCAAGAGGGAGAACGCCGAGGCGGGCTGCAACCAGTGCCACTCGAACGACCGCGTGCTGCAAGGGGCGGCGACGCTCACCCGCGGCAAAGACCTCTTCTACGAGCGCGGCTGCGTCGGCTGCCACCGCTACGAGGGGTTCGACCGCGAGGCGGACGCGCTCTCGAACGCGCGCCAGCTCTCCAAGCAGCTCGAAGACCAGGTCACGGCCAACGAGCACGACGCGAAGGTCGCGCGCGCCGACTCCTCGGCGCCCGGCGTCTCGGACGAGCGCGCGCAACAGCTCCTCGCGCGCGCCGAGAGTCTGGTCGTCACCAACAGCCAGCTTGAGGCGAAGATAGACCAGCTCAACACGCAGGCGCGCTACCTGATGCAGGATCAGAAGAAGGTCGGGCCCAACCTCAAGGACGCGCGCCTCAAGCTCCGCAAGGAGTGGATACCCGTCTGGCTCCAGGACCCGCAGGCGTTCCGCCCCGGGACGAAGATGCCGACCTACTGGTACCTGACGGGCGACAGGAACCGCGGCGGCATCGTCCCGCCCTCGACGCAGGACGACGAGCGCAAGGCCATCGCCGCCTACATCTGGCAGTCGGCCTACGAGGGGCGCGTCCAGCCGCAGCAGCCGGGCGACGCGCGCCACGGCGAGGAGTTGTTCCGCACGCGCGGCTGCCTCGGGTGCCACTCCATCGGCGAGGGCGAGCAGAGGGTCGGCGGTGAGTTCGCGGCCAACCTGACGAAGGTCGGGCAGAAGGAGAACTACGACTACGTCGTCCGCTGGGTGCACAACCCGCGCGAGCGCTGGGCGCCCTACTGCCCGAAGGAGCGCCGCGACCTGACGCCCGAGGACTACGCGCGCAACGGCAAGCCCTTCGTCTTCGACACCGTCAAGCACACGCGCTGCCCGAACGACGGCGCGGAGCTGCAAGTCCAGAACATGACGGTGATGCCGAACTTCCGCCTCGCCGACCAGGACGCGCGCGACATCGCCTCCTACCTCGTCTCGCTCGCGCCGCCCGTCCAGTACCCGGACGCCTCCTACATGGACGACCCGGCGCTCGCGCCGAAGGGCAAGGCGCTCATCAAGCAGTACGGCTGCGCGGGCTGCCACGAGATACGCGGCTTCGAGGACGAGCAGCGCATCGGCAAGGAGCTGACGGCCGAGGGCTCCACCCCGCTCGAACGGCTCGACTTCGCGCGGATGACGCACCTCGCCGAGGAGGGGCACGAGCCGCCCGGCGGCGGCGGCGGGGGGCACGGCGAGGGCGGCCCCGCGGGCAGCAGCGGCGGCACGGAGAGCGGCGCCACCGAGGGCGGCGCCACGCGCGCCGAGAAGCAGGGGAAGCCCTGGTACGACCACAAGGGCTTCTTCGAGCACAAGATTACGGAGCCGGGCATCTACGACTACGGCAAGGAGAAAGACCCGCGCGAGCACCTGCGCATGCCGAAGCCGTTCCTGAAGGAGGAGTGGAAGACGGCGCTGACGACGCTGCTGCTCGGCAGCGTCGGCAGGGAAGGCGCGAACGTGCCCGCGTCGCTCTTCTACAACCCGACCGACCAGCAGAAGGCGATACAGGACGGCTGGTGGGTGATTAAGAAGTACAACTGCATGGGCTGCCACTCCGTGCAGGTCGGGCAGAAGTCCGTGCTCTACGGCCTGCCGCAGTACCAGCCGGGCGGCGCGCTCGGCGACATGCAGCTCGGCCCCGAGCAGCTTCCCCCCGGCCTCATGACCGAGGGCGCGCGCGTCGACCCCGACTGGCTCCTGCGCTTCCTCTCCGACCCGAGCCTGTCGGGCTACTCCGAGGGCATAGACCTCGGCGCGCACGGCGGCAAGCCCGCCGCGCGGCCGCCCGAGGGCAATGTCGGGCGCGGGACGGAGTCGAACCGGCAGTCCGGCCCCGGCGGCGGGGGCGGCGCGCCGATTCAAGGCCAGTCGAACGCCGCACAGCCCGAGGGCGTGGGCGCGCAGCCTCCGCAGGGCGCGGGGACGGCCCAGCCCGGCGCGGCGCAGGCTCAGGCCGGCGGGCAGGTGATGGGGACGCTCAAGCCGCAGCCGGGCGAGAACCGCAACGGCGTCCGGACGTACCTGCGCGTGCGGATGCCGACCTTCAACTTCTCGCCGAACGAGCTGCGCACGCTGGTGCGCTTCTTCCTCGCCGTCTCGGCGCAGCAGGAGCCGTACATCAAGCAGCAGCTCGAACCCCTTTCGCCGGGCGAGCGCGACCTCGCGCGCGCCCTCTTCACCTCGCAGGCCGCGCCCTGCCTGAAGTGCCACATGACCGGCGACGCCGGGCACGACCAGACGGCGACCGCGCCGAACTTCCTACAGGCCGGCGAGCGCCTGAAGGAGGACTGGACGTTCCGCTGGCTCCTCGACCCGCAGCGCATCATGCCGGGCACGGCGATGCCCTCGGAGTTGTTCAAGCGCGACGGCGAGCGCTGGGTCTTCAACGGCCCGCTCCCGCCCACGGCGGCCGACTACAAGGGCGACCACGCGCGGCTGCTGGTGCGCTACCTGCTCTCGCTCACGCCCGACGAGCAGGCGCGGGCGCGCTCGACCTCGCCCGCCCAGGCGCCCGCGCCGAGCGGCACGCAGTCAGGCCCCGTCGCCTCGCACGGCAACGCGGGCGGGCCGCGCGCGCCTTCCGCCGCGCCGACAAGACAGAGCGCGGCGCGGCCGTCCGCGCGGCGCGCGCGGCGGACGCAGGTCTCCTGGCACCGCGCGCTTCAGAGGCGTCTCGCGCGCGAGCGCTGGCGGCAGGCGGCCTCCGCGCCGCGCCGCGCGCGTGATTTCTCGCCGTGAAAGTTTCGCGGTATCATGGGCTCAAAGTTCATACGCGCAGAGAGCAGTCCCCTTTGAGGAGGTTTCATCCGATGCAATCTTTTCGCGCGCGGTTCCTGGTCGCGCTCTTCGCCGCGCTCTGCCTGCTCGCCGCGGCGGCCGCCTGCTCGAAGAGCGCCGACGACGAGACGGACGCGACCGACGCGGGCGGCGACGACTCGGCCGAGGTCGCGCTGACGCCCTACAAGCCGACGGGGCAGGAGGGCTCCATCGGCGGCACCGTCAGTTTCTCGGGCGCGCCGCCCGCGCCGAAGGGCATCAGCATGGACGCCGACCCCGTCTGCGCCTCGGCCAGCCCCGACGCGCACGCCGAGGACATCGTCGTCAACGGCGACAAGCTCGCCAATGTGCTCGTCTACATCAGGGAGGGGAAGGCCGGCGACAAGAGCATCACCGGCTTCCAGTTCCCGGCGCAGTCGGCGCCCGCCACGCTCGACCAGAGGGGCTGCCACTACGTGCCGCACGTGCTCGCGCTCCAGACCGGCCAGCCCTTCAACGTCGTCAACTCCGACCCGACGGCGCACAACGTCAACGTGGACGCGCGCCAGAACGAGAAGTTCAACCAGGGGCAGTCGCCCGGCGCGCCGCCCATCGTCAAGCAGTTCAGGCGCGCCGAGACGGTCATCCCCGTCAAGTGCAACCAGCACCCCTGGATGCGCGCCTACGTGGCCGTGCTCCAGCACCCCTTCTACGCCGTGTCGGACAAGGACGGCAGGTTCGAGATCAAGGGCGTGCCGGCGGGCACCTACACCGTCGTCGCCTGGCACGAGAAGTACCCGCAGGGCATCA
Organism: Pyrinomonadaceae bacterium; assembly: GCA_036389815.1. Taxonomy (GTDB): domain Bacteria; phylum Acidobacteriota; class Blastocatellia; order Pyrinomonadales; family Pyrinomonadaceae; genus QHXN01. The sequence continues at coordinate 12,370 of DASVWB010000015.1, forward strand.
CGCAGACGGTGACGGTCGGCGCGGGCGCGGCCGCCACCTCCGACTTCAGCTTCACCGCGCAGCAGTTGACCGCCGAGAACCTCGAAGGCGGCACGCTGCGCGTGGCGACGGCGCTCGAACTGCCGATGCTCGGCATGAATCATTGAAGGAAGTAGACAGTAGGCAGTAGACAGTAGACAGTAGACAGTAGGGCTTCCGCCTTCCTGACGCCGACGCCGAACAGTGACGCCGACACGCGGACGACTCATTAGCGACTGGTTTCCTACTGTCTACTGTCTACTGTCTACTGTCTACTCAAAGGGAAAGCGGCACTAATTCATGAAGGAGTTCGTACTGGAAGCGACGACCG
>DASVWB010000016.1:0-19473 GCA_036389815.1 Pyrinomonadaceae bacterium
GCGTCTGGTAGATCAGGTACTCCTCGTTCGCGTCGGGAGCCTTCGCGCCGTCGACGGAACTCTTCCGCCCGCGGTTCATCTCGCGCCAGCGGTGGAGCGCGCGGTTCCACTCCTCGGGAATCTCGGAGAGGACGTTGATGCGCGCGCGCGTGTCCTCGCCGCGCTTGGTGTCGTGCGTCGAGGTGGCCGAGAGCGTGTGCGGCCACGACGCCTGCCGGTCGAGGTTGCGCTCGTGGAAGCGCTCCACGGGCAGGCCGATGAGCGCCGGCTCGCCGCCGACCTCGTTGAGGGAGGCGAGCGGGTAGAAGCGGTAGAAGGCCGTGTCTTCGAGCCCCTTGGCCGTGACGGGGCTGGTGAGCTGCTGGAAGCGGAGCGCGAAGTCGCGCCGCTCGGCGCGCTCGGGCGCGGTCGTCCCCTTCGGGTCGCGGAGCAGGAGGAGCGAGGCGATGAAGTCGAAGACCGAAGGGTCCTGCGTCGGGTTGCGCCGCTTGGCCGCGCGCGCCGCCGCGTTGATGTTGAGCCGGTCGTCGGGGCTCACGGAGTCGGCCGTGCGGCGGATGTAGCTGCGGTAGACGGGGAAGCAGGCGATGGTCTCCGTGAGCGCGTGGTGGAGGCTGTTGAGCGTGAAGTCGCGCGTGTCGCGCCGCCACTGCGCGAGGCGCATCAGGCGGCGCGAGAGCACGTACAGCTCCGAAGACATCGCAGCCTTCAGGATGAGCCGCTTGCACTCGTAGAGGAGGTCGCTGAAGCGCACGCGCGCGCCCGTGAACTCGGCGTACAGCTCGCGCAACGCCTGCGCGTTGGCGCCGTCGACGAAGACGCCGTTGAGCAGGTTCATGAACTCGTAGCCGGTCGTGCCGTGCACGGGCCACTCGCGCCGCAAAAGCTCGTCGTGCCCGAGAATCTTCTCGACGACGACGTAGAAGGGCGCGGCGCCCGCGCCCTCACCTAGTCCTGCGCCGCCCGCCGCCCCCGCGTCGCCGAACGACTCGCCCGCGGCGCCGGCGCCGGCGCGTCTCGCGGCGGGCGCGGCGGCCTCGCGCTGGAGCGCCGCGAGGTACTTCAGCGGGTCGAGCAGCCCGTCCACGTGGTCCACGCGCAGCCCCGTGACGAGGCCGCGGCGGACGAGGCGCAGCACCGTCTCGTGGACGGCCGTGAAGACTGGCCGCTCCTCGACGCGGACGGCCGCCAGCTCGTTCACGTCGAAGAAGCGTCGGTAGTTGATCTCGTCGGCGGCGACGCGCCAGAAGCTCAGGCGGTACGCCTGGTTGCCGATCAGCTCTTCGAGCAGGTCGAAGCTCTCGGGGCGCCCCTGCGTCCCGTTCAGGCGCGCGAGCGCCTCGTGGACGGCCGAGCGCGCCTCGTTGCTCCCCTTGACGAGGGCGGAGAGGCGGCGGCGGACGACCTCCTTCTCGCGCCGCCGCTCGCGCAGGAGGGCCGGGTCGGTCTCGGTGCGCGGCGGCAGGTGTTCGAGCGCCGTGATGATGCTCTCCAATTCGAGCGTGTTCGGGTCGGAGTCGCCGAGCAGGCGGCGCGCGGCTTCGAGCGCGAGCCGCAGCACGAGCGTCGAGCTGCGCGCGGCCACGGGGAGCTGCGTCTCCCAGTAGTGCAGGAGGAAGGCGCCGTCGCGGTAGGAGACGCGCAGCTCCTGGCGTTCGAGCACGCGGCCGAACTGGTCGCCGAGGATGGGGAGCAGCACGCGGTTCACGAGCGTCGGGTTCGGCGGGTTCCAGTCGATGTCGAAGTAGCGCGCGAAAGAAGAGCTGGGGCCGTTCTCCAAAACGTCCTGCCACCAGTGGTTCTCCGAGGTGGCGATGGACATGTGGTTCGGCACCACGTCCACGAGGAAGCCCATCCCGGCCTCGCGCAGGTGCAGCAGCAGCCCGTCCAGCCCCTGCTCGCCGCCCAGCTCCGGGTTGATCTCCGTGTGGTCTACGATGTCGTAGCCGTGCGCGCTGCCCGGCCGCGCCTTGAGGACGGGCGAGGAGTAGTAGTCCGTGACCCCCAGCTCGCGGAAGTATTCGACGAGCGCGCGCGCCTGCCCGAAGGTGAATTCGCGGTTGAACTGGAGCCTGTAAGTCGAGACGGGGATGCGCGCCTGCACGGTTCTAGAGTCTTCCTAACGGGTGGAGTTTAAAAGAGGCGGCCGGCCGCCCCCGATGGCACGATAAACAACGAGCTTGTCGAATGTATGCCGCAATGATAACGCCCCGCTTCGGCGCGCCGTCAAGCCCCGGCCGCGCGCGCGCGGAAGAGTGTTTGAACCACAGGGACACGGAGACACGGCCGAAGACAATCTCAAATCTCAAACCTGAAATTTGAAATTCCTTAAGCCGCGTCTCCGCGGCGCAAAGCTCCTTGAACTTTACACACGCCGGAAAGTACGACAGGGGAAGCGGGCGATGTTAACTTGGCGTCGCGCGGCCGGGCAGTTCGGAATCGTACCCACCGCGCCGTGACTGTCCGGAGCGGGACAGACCGCCCGCGGCGCGCGCCAATACACTGCCGGCGCAATCGACTCCCGAAAAAATCTACCGACAGGAGACGCAGGCTGATGGCTGAAGGCGACAGGACTAACAACGACGCGGCCGACGCGGGCACCGAGGGCGTGCGGGAGGTAGGCAACCGCGAAGAGGGCGTGCGCGAGATCGGCAACCGCGCCGGGGGCGCGGCGAGCGCGGGCTCGGAGGCCGCGGGCGGCGACCCGGCCGGCTTCGAGTCTTCGGGCGTCGGCGACCCGCAGCAGGGCGGCGGCGGCGGCGAAGGCGGCGGCGGCGACCGGCCGGGGCGCGCCGGCGACTGGAACCCCGGCGAGCACAGCGGCGGCGGCGGGGAGCTTTACTAACGGGTCTTAATCTCCGGCAGGGGCGTTGAAGGCGCGCGGGCGGCGGGGCTGAACACCAACCCCGCCGCCCGCGCGCCTTCGGCCCGTCTGCGGCCGACCAAGACTCTCCAGAACTGCCTGCCGCCTACTACCTACCCTCTTCGGCGGCCGCCGCGCGTATGGCCTCGTAGACGGCGCGGACGGTGGCGCGGTCTAACTCCTTGGCGGCGTCGGAGAGCTGTTCGTATGGCACCATCAGCTCCTCGCCCGACTCCGACTGGCGCGTCGTCACGCCCTGCGCGCGCTTCGACTCCATCCACGCCTCGTGCACCCTGGAGGCGACGGCCTCGACGTCCGGAAGCTCGCCCGCGCTCATCACGCACCCCCCGCGGCCTGGCCGGCCGCCGCGCCGTCGCGCCTGCTCATCGGCACGTACTCGCGCGTGCGGTGGCCGAGGTATATCTGGCGCGGGCGCGCGATCTTCTGCTCCGGGTCTTCGAGCAGCTCGACCCACTGCGAGAGCCAGCCCGAGGTGCGCGGGATGGCGAAGAGCACGGGGAACATGTCCACTGGGAAGCGCATGGCGCGGTAGATGATGCCCGAGTAGAAGTCCACGTTCGGGTAGAGCCGGCGCTTGACGAAGTACTCGTCTTCGAGCGCGATGCGTTCGAGTTCGAGCGCGAGGTCTAAGAGCGGGTCGCGCCCCGTGACCTCGAAGACCTCGTAGGCGATCTGCTTGATGATGCGGGCGCGCGGGTCGTAGTTCTTGTAGACGCGGTGGCCGAAGCCCATCAGGCGGAACTCGCCGGCCTTCACCCGCTTCATGTACTCGGGCACGCGGTCGACCGAGCCGATCTCGTTGAGCATCCTCAGCACGGCCTCGTTCGCGCCGCCGTGCAGCGGGCCGTAGAGCGCGGCCGCGGCGCCCGCGAGCGCCGAGTAGGGGTCGGTCTCGGCCGAGCCGATGGAGCGCATCGCGTTGGTCGAGCAGTTCTGCTCGTGGTCGGCGTGGAGGATGAAGAGGACGGAGAGGGCGCGTTCGAGGACGGGGTTCGGCTTGTACTTCAGCTCCGTCGTCTTGAACATCATGTTGAGGAAGTTGCCCTCGTAGGAGAGGTCGTTGTCCGGGTACGAGTAGGGCAGGCCGATGCGGTGGCGGAAGGCGAAGGCGGCGATGGTCGGCACCTTCGCGATGAGCCGGTAGATCTGCTTGCGGCGGCACGCCTCGTCGCGGATGTTCTTCGACTCGGGGTAGAAGGTCGAGAGCGCGGCGACCATCGCCTCGAACATGCCCATCGGGTGCGCGCTGTGGTGGAAGCCGTCGAGCACCTTCTTGATGTTCTCGTTGATGAAGGTGTGGTGCGTGACGTGCCACGTCCACTCCTTCAACTGCTCGGCGGTCGGCAGCTCGCCGTGGAGGAGGAGGTAGGCGACTTCGAGGTAGCTGCTCTGCTCGGCCAACTGCTCGATGGGGTAGCCGCGGTATTCGAGCACGCCGCGGTCGCCGTCGATGTAGGTGATGGTGCTCTTGCACGACGCCGTGTTCATGAAGGCCGGGTCGTAGGTCATGAGCCCGAAGTCTTCGGCGTCGTCGGTCTTGATCTGCCGCAGGTCCATCGCGCGGATGGTGCCGTCCTTGATGGGCACCTCGTACTGCCGGCCGGTGCGGTTGTCGGTGATGGTCAGGGTCTCTTTGCTGCTGCTGTCGCTCGTCGCGCTCATGGCAAGTCCTTCCCCCTCCGTGGTGGTCTCTCGAAAACGGTCTGTCTCAGAGTCTCAGGACTACCATAGTAGTGCGTTTCCCGTTTTTGCTCAAAGGCCGTGCGGAGGTCTTCGGCCGCCCCGCCGCCGGGAGGCCGCACGCGCCCCGTGGCACGAGCGCCCGCAGGCGGCGGCACGCTTTGACGGAGACCGCCGTTGACCTTCCTCCCCCTGCGGCCGGGGGCTTTAGACGCTGAAAATTTTGCAGGGAATCATAAATCCTGCAAATACGCAGGCGGTCGGGCGGGGCAGCGAGACATTTTCTATTGCCACGGCGCCTTTACGGGCTTACTCTCTAGCCTCTGGGCGCCCCCTCGTCGGCTTCTCGCACCACCGGCTAACCGGCGCGTCCGACCGTAGGCACGTTCACGCACACGAATACCATGCCGCCGCCGAATGCTCGGCGGCCGCGGCGGCCCGGAACGTTTTGACCGTAGGGGCGCGCCCGCCCGCGCCCCGCGTGACTAGAGCATCACGCCGGCAGACGGGACGGGAAGATTCTCCCCCGCCCCTACACCGCGCCCTTCAGCGCGGCCGGCGCGCCGTCACGGCGACGGCGACAGCCACGGGCGGGGGCGAGATTTTTTTTTCCGGCGGCGGGTCGGGGAGGCGAAGGGGTCGGCGGGGTGCCTCCGCGCGCGGCAGACGCGGCGGGGGCGGCGGGTGACGCGGAGGGGGCTGTGCGGGCCTTGCTGACGCTGATCGAGGAGTTGGGCGCGTGGCTCCGGCTGCGGGGGTTGGAGGCGGCCTTCGGGCGCGCGGACGGCCTGCGCGCGCGCCAGCGCCGCAGCGGCCTCATGTTCCGCGAGGCGGGCGACGCCGAGCCGGAGCGGGGCGTACAGATACTCCACGCCGAGGACGACCAACTGGTCGCCGCGATGGTCGGCGAGATACTGCGTTCCCAGGGGTGGGGCGTCACGACCCTGGACGACGGGCTGTCGGCGCTGCGCGAGATAGAGGGCGCCACGCACTACGACCTCATCCTGGTAGACAAACAACTCCCGGGCGTGGACGGCCTGGAGCTGGTCCGCCGCGCGCGCGAGCTGCCGCACCGGCAACAGGTGCCCGTCGTCATGCTCTCGGCCGAAGACTCTGGGCGCGAGGCGCGCAGCGCGGGCGCCAGCGCCTTCCTGCGCAAGCCCGAAGACGTGCACGCGCTCGTCGAGACCGTCGCGCGCCTGCTCGGGCGCAAGCCGAAGCAGGGTTGAAGGGGGAGCGCGGGTTCGGGCTTCGACGGGTGTGCCAGCGGGCCGGCGCGGGGGATTCGAGTAAAGCCTGACGGAGGGGTTTGATTAAGGCGGCGGGACGGAATCGGTAACGGGGCGGCGTCGAGAGTCGCCGCCCCGGCGCGCGCGGCTCGTCTTGTCGGGGCGGGTCGCTGCGCGGGGCCGCCGCGTGCTGGCGGGCACGCGGCGGCCTAGCTTTTGAATTGATTCATCGGTTCATTTATTCAATGCTTCAATGAACCGATGAATCAATGAATCAATGAATCAATGAACCGATCATCTCGCCGTCTGCGGCAGTCGCCAGGCGCTTCGCAGGCGCGCGTATTCGGCTTCGGGGAGTTGCACGAGCAGCGGGCCGCTGCGCGCGTCTAGCCAGCGCAGGAGCGCTTCGAGGTTCCCCCGTTCCATCGCGGTGCAGCCGGCCGTGCCCTTGCCGGGGCCCGCCCAGATGTGCAGGAAGATGCAGGAGCCGCGCCCGGCCACGGGCGGCGCCGCGTTGTGCGCGACGACTAGTCCCCAGCGGTAGCCTTCGACCGAGCGCATGCGCTCGGAGCTGTTCCAGTCTACGGCGCCGGCCCTGCCCCTTTCGACTATCCGGTTGTAGTAGCGCGAGGCCGCGTCGTCCACGCACTCGGTCGCCAGCGCGAGCGGCCTGTAAGGGAGCCTGACCCAGCCGGCCTCGTCCGAGCCGTCGAAGCCGAAGGCCGGGCCGAGGCGGAAGACGCCCGCCGGCGCGCGGCCGTCGCCCTCCCTCTTGAAGGGCCCCGCCGACCCGCCCGCGTCGAACAGGCCGACGCCCCAGCCCAGACCCGAGCGTCCGACGACCACGGGGAACTCCGCGCCGACCTGCGACCAGCGCCCCCTCGCGCCCCTCCGCTCGAAGCGGCGCAGCGTGCCGCGCACGTCGTCCCAGCCCGGCGTCGTTACCAGAAGCAACTGCCGCGAGCGCGCGAGCGCCGGGGCGCCGCCCGCCGCGGGCGTCTGCGCGCGGGCGGCCGCCGCGCCGCCGCAAAGGAGCGCGAGGCCGAGCGCGAGTAGAATGGTTTTACGCATCGCTTACGTAACCGCCTAAGCCTTCGACTTGAGGTGCGCGTCGAGCCAGTCGAGCACGGTCGTGTACCAGAAGCGCGAGTTGGCGGGCTTCATGATCCAGTGCCCCTCGTCGGGGAAGACGACGAGCTTGGACTCGACGCCCTGCCGCTGGAGGTACGTGAAGAGCTGGAGCCCCTGGTCTACGGGGACGCGGAAGTCCAGCTCGCCGTGCGTGACGAGCGTCGGCGTCTTGAAGTTTCTGGCGAAGCGGTGCGGCGACCACTTCTCGTAGAGCGCGGGCGCCTCCCAGGGCGTGCCGCGGAACTCCCACTCTGGGAACCAAAGCTCCTCGGTCGCGCCGTACATGCTCGTCAGGTTGAAGACGCCCGCGTGCGAGACGAGCGTCTTGAACCGCACGGCCGGGTGGTCGTTGTGCCCGAGAATCCAGTCCACCATGTAGCCGCCGTAAGAGGCCCCGGCCGCCGCGACGTTGTTGCGATCCACGAAAGGCATCGCGGCGACCTTCGCGACGCCGTTCATGATGTCGGTGTAAGCCTTGCCGCCCCAGTCGCCGGAGATTTCGTTTGTGAACTGCTGGCCGTAGCCGGTCGAGCCGCGCGGGTTCGGGAGGAAGGCGACGTAGCCGCGCGCGGCGTAAATCTGCGGGTTCCAGCGGTAGCCCCAGTTGTTGTTCCACGCGCCCTGCGGCCCGCCGTGGATGAGCACGACGAGCGGGTACTTCTTCGAGGGGTCGAAGTCGGGCGGCCTCACCAGCCAGCCGGCCACCTTCGCGCCCGCCGCGCCCGCCCACGTCAACTCCTCGGCGGCGCGCAGCCCGAAGCGCGCCATGAACTCGTCGTTCGCGTGCGTGAGCGGCGCGGCCTGGTTGCCGGCGCGCCCGAGCGGCACGACGCCGTCGAGGCGCGCCGTGTAAATCTCGGTCGGCGCGGCCGCGGTCGAGCGCGTGAAGACGAGGAGGCGGCCGTCCCCGGAGACCTTCACGTCGTCGTTGAAGCCGCCGAGCAGCTTGCTCGCCTGGCCGGTCTCGACCGAGACGTTGAAGACGGGCTGCTCGCCGCGCTCGCCCGAGACGAAGTAGACGGAGCGCGAGTCGGGCGCGAAGGCGAAGCCCTCGACGTAGGCGTCGAAGCGGGGCAGCAGCTCGCGCGTGCGTTGCGTCTGTCGGTCGTAGAGCATCAGCCGCCAGCGCTCGCTCTCGAACATCGGCGTCGCCTGCGAGCGGTAGGCGAGGTAGCGGCCGTCGGGCGAGTAGAGCGGCGAGGAGTCGGCGCCCTTGTTGTCGCCGGTGAGGCGGCGCGCCTCGCCGCCCGCGACGGGGACGACGAAGATGTCGCTGTTCGTCGAGGTGGCCTCGAAGCGGTCGGTGTTGCGCGCGAAGGCCAGCTCGCGGGAGTCGGGCGAGAAGGCGTAGTCGGTCGGCCCGCCTAAAGAGAAGGGCGGCGCGTCCCAGTTGCCGGGCGTCATGTCGCGCGGCGCGCCGCCCGACGAGGGGACGACGAAGACGTGCGTGCGCCGGCCGCCCTTCCAGTCCGTCCAGTGGCGGTAGAGCAGGTCGGTGGCGACGTGCGCCTTGACCGGGTTCTTCTCCTCCTCCTCGGCGCGCCGCCTGTTGCAGGCGTCGTCGGCGCAGTCGGGGTAGATGTCGGAGGCGAAGGCGATGAGCCTCCCGTCGGGCGACCAGACGGGGTCGGCGGCGCCCGTAGAGATGTTCGTCACCTGCTCGCGGTCGGAGCCGTCGGGCTTCATCGTCCAGACTTGCCCGCCCGACGTGTAGGCGATGCGCCGGCCGTCGGGCGACCAGCGGGGCGAACTCGAAGAGGCGTTGCCGCTGGTCAACTGTCTGGGCTCGCCGCCCGCGGCCGCGACGAGGAAGATTTGCGTGCGGCTGCGGTTGGCCGCGAGGTCCGGGACGGTGACCTGGTAGGCGACCCAGCGGCCGTCGGGCGAGAGCTGCGGGTCGGCGACGCGCTGAATCTTCAGCATCTCCTCGACGGTGAAGCGCGCCCGCGGGCCCTGCGCCTGCGCCTGTGACAGCGCCGTGAGCGCGAGGGCGATTGCGCACGCGCGTGTGAAGAGGCTTCTCATCAGTTCCCTCCTAGAGAAAAGCTTCCGGATGAATGTTTGGGCAGGTACGCGGACGAAATTTAGCACAGGAGCCGCGGGGGCAACCACCTTCGGGGGAAATTCGAATCTCAAATTCGGGCAACAATGTAGTCGACTCACGCGGTCATCCCGGCCTCGTCCCCCGGCTTGGGGTAAACAGGAAGGCGGGCATAGTATACGCTCCGCGGGGAGCACACATCGCGGGACAAGGGGTTGTCTTGATGAAGACCGTCGGCCTACTAATCGTCTCAAACATCTTCATGACGGTCGCCTGGTACGGGCACCTGAAGGATAAGAGCCGGCCTTTAATCACGGCCATCCTGCTCAGCTGGGGTTTGGCCTTCTTCGAGTACGTCTTCCAGGTGCCCGCCAACCGGGCGGGCTACGGGCGGTTCACGCTGACGCAACTGAAGATTATGCAGGAGTGCATCACGCTCGTGGTCTTCACGGCCTTCGCCTTCATCGCCTTCCGCGAGCCTGTGAAGTGGAACTACGTGGTTTCATACGCGTTCATCCTGGGGGCGGTCTATTTCGCCTTCCTGGGTTGAAACCCTCCGCCCGGCGAGTCAACTTTATCGCCGCCCGAATACGGGACGCGGGGAGACACGCAATGACGACAGTCGGAACTATCGCCGTGGCGCTCCGCGCCGCGTGGTTCGTCGCCGAGAAGGCGCACGACCGCCGCCGGCGCGTCGCGCCCGCCGCCGACCGCGACAGGTCCTCGCTGAACCTGCTGAAGGCGGCGACGCTGGCGCTGCCCGTCGGCGTCGCGGTCGCCTTCAACGGGGTCGGCCGCGTCGAGGCCGGGGGCGGCCTGCTCGCGGCGTGCGGGCTGGCGCTGATGTGCGCGGGCGTGTTCGTCCGCTGGTGGGCCATACGGACGCTGGGCGAGTTCTTCACGCGCTCCGTCAAGGTCTTCGACGACCACCGAATCGTCCGCGCGGGGCTCTACGGGCACGTGCGCCACCCCTCCTACACCGGGACGCTCCTGGGCAACCTCGGGTTCGGGCTCGCGCTCTCGAACTGGCTGAGCACGCTGGTCATCGTCGTGCCGGTCGCGGCCGCGCTCGCCTACCGGATGCGCGTCGAGGAGCGCGCGCTGCTCGTCAGCTTCGGCGAAGAGTACGCCGAGTACGCGCGGAGGACGAAGCGGCTCATCCCGAAGCTGTTCTGACGGGGTAGGGCGAAGGGGGCTCGCGCCGGGGTTCAACTGCCTGCCGCCAACCGCCTGATGCCTACCGCCTTCAGGGCAGGCTGGCGAGTTCGCCGATGCGGGCGCGGACGACGCGTGTGAGCAGCCGCGTCTCGGCGGGCGTGTAGTTGGCGGAGCGGAAGACGGCCGCGAGCTGGCCGTCCGTGAGCCGCGAGAGCCGCTCGCCGACCCAGCGCGCGTGCTCGACCCTGACCTTCTCGACGAGCCCCTTGTTCGTGCCCGTGAAGTGGAAGTCCACGTATCCGTCCTCCACCTTGTCGATGAACTTCGTGTCGGCGTAGTCCTCGGGGTCGTTGCGGCTGCGCGTGAAGCGCCAGAAGAAGCCGGGGCCGCCGCCCTTGCCGAAGGTCGCGCCGAGGTCGCTGATGGCGTAGCGCAGCTCGCCCGCGGCCGGCGCGTGGATGACGACGTTGTTCTCGTCCTTCAAGTCCCAGTTGTTGAGCAGCACCATCAGGACTTTCAAGCCCTCAAGCTCGCGCGTGCCGACGAAGGGGTTCTTCTTCCAGGCCCACGGGTCGAGCCGCTTGACGTTCTTCGGCCGCGCCTCGAAGCGGACGTTCTCGAAGGTGCCCTTGCCCGGGATGTTGACGCGCGGGACGAGGTAGGTGATCTCCGTCTCGTAGCCGGCGGCCCAGACGAGGCGCGTGGCCGCCGTCTCGGACTGCGCCTCGCGGCTGACCTTGGCGACCCACTCGCGGCCTCGGGCGTCGAGCACGCGGTACTTCTTCGACCAGCCGCCCTTCTCCTCCTTGAGGAAGCGGAGCCCGCGCGTCACGGGGCGCATCCCGGCCCCGCCCGGGCCCGCGGCGAGGTCGAGCCGCGCCGGGTCGCGCTCGCGCCACAGCACGGGCGTCCCCTTCGGCAGCGCCTTCTTCTTCTTCGACTCCTTACCCGCCGCGCCCGACGGCGCCAGCAGCAGCAGCGCCGCCGTCAACATCACTGCGAGCAGCGCGAACGAGCCAGCCCTTCCTTTACAAAGCATCTCTTCCGGCGTGCAGGGCGGCCGCGCGAAACGCGCCGCTCCCCTGCGCACTCCTCCTTCAAATTGATGCGGGAGAATTCGGGGAGATACTACCAAAGGGGGAGCGCAAAGAGTAAGAGGAGTAGACAGTAGACAGTAGACAGTAGGAATCCCTCCGCATACCGAGCCGCTCGGCCTGTCAGCGTCGACGGCCGCGACGCGGGGCGCTACTGTCTACTGTCTACTGTCTACTGTCTACTTCCCCCTCACAGCCCCGCCATGTCCCACTTGCGCACGACCTCGTTGATGAGGCCCGCCACCTTGTCGTTGACCTTGTTGAAATACTCGTCGGCCTTCTTCTGGTCGAACTTCGGGTAGCCCTGGCCGGGCTGGTAGAGGCCGATGGAGGACGGGAAGGGCACGGCCGACCAAGTGCCCGGCGCCGGGTAGGCCGTGGCGAGGTCGTCCTTGTAGCGCTCGGCGTGGACGAGCGTGGGGTCGGCCGCCTGCACGTAGGCGGTCTCGTTCCAGCCGGCGTGCCCGCCGTCCTCGCCGAAGACCTCCTTCGTCACGTCCGAGGCGAAAGACCACCAGTTGACGACGAGCGTGCGCACGCGGCGCTCGGACGCGACCTCGGCGGCGACCGCGTTGAGCACGGCCGTCTGCGGCCCGCCGTGGCCGTTGAGGACGATGATGTTCCTGAAGCCGTTTTTGGCCAGCCCCTCAAGCACCTGCTTGACGAAGGGGCGGTAGGCCGACTCGGTGATCTGGAAGGCGCCGGGGTAAGCCTCCATGCTCCCCGTGATGCCGTAGGGGAGCACGGGGGCGATCATGGCGTTGACGCGCGGCGCGATGCGGCGCGCCATCGTCAGGGGCGCGGTGATGTCGGCGCCGTTGTTGACGACGCCGTGCGGCTCCAGCGTCCCCGTCGGCAGCAGCACGGTCTGCACCTTCGAGGGCACGGTCTCTTTGAACTCCATCCAGTTGACGCGCTCCATCTCGCGCTCGCGCACGGCGTCGCGCGGCGCGGCGGCGCGCGTCTGCGCGGCGACGGCCGGCGCGCAGACCGCGAGGAGCGCGGCGGCGGCGGCGGACACGAAAACTCTCATCTCTCTTCCCTCCCTCTCTTCCCAGAAGTTGAACCGCGGGCGGCGCGATTGACTTTGGCTTGCCTTAAAGTGTAGAAGCGTTGACGGCCGGGCCGCAAAAGCATACTCCATCAGAACGCGAAAAAATAACCGCCGCCGGGCGGGCCGGGGGGAAGACTCGATGCAACGGGAAGCGCCGGAGCCGCGCGCGCAGTGGGGGAAGATTCTAGACCAGACGCGCTGCATCGGCTGCCACGCCTGCACGACCGCCTGCAAGTCCGAGAACCTCGTCCCGCTGGGGGTGACGCGCACCTACGTCAAGCACGTCGACGTGGGCGTCTGGCCGCAGGCGCGCCGCGCGCACCAGGTGACGCGCTGCAACCAGTGCGCGCACGCGCCGTGCGTGCAGGCGTGCCCGACCGCGGCCATGTTCCAGCGCCCGGACGGCATCGTGGACTTCGACAAGAGGGTCTGCATCGGCTGCAAGGCGTGCATGGCCGCCTGCCCCTACGACGCCATCTTCATCAACCCGGAAGACCACTCGGCCGAGAAGTGCAACTTCTGCGCGCACCGCATCGACTCGGGGCTGGAGCCCGCCTGCGTCGTCGTCTGCCCCGTAGAGGCCATCCTCGTCGGCGACATGAACGACCCCGACTCGCGCGTCGCGCAGTACGTGGGCCGCGAGGCGGTCGAGGTGCGGCGGCCCGAGAAGGAGACGCTCCCCAAAGTCTTCTACAAGGGCGCGCACCAGGCGACGCTCGACCCGCTGGCCGCGCGCCGCCCCGAAGGCAACCTCTACATGTGGAGCGAGCAGAAGGTGGACGCCGGGACGGTCAACTCCGGCAACCCCGCGTTCCGCAACACGTCGGCCGCGGCGCTGCTCTCCTACGACGTGCCGCACTCGCTCCCCTGGGACTGGCGCGTGAGCCTCTACACTTGGACGAAGGGCATCGCGGCGGGCGCGTACCTCGTCGTCGTCCTGCTGCTGATCGTTGGCAACCTGAGTGGCCTCTCGAACTCGGAGGTGCAGCTCGTGAGCGCCTTCGGCCCGCTGTGGCTGTGGGTGGCGCCGGCACTGTCCGGAGCGTTCCTAGCGATAACGGGCGGGCTGCTCATCTGGGACCTGGAGCACCCCGAACGTTTCTACATGATCTTCACGCGGCCGCAGTGGCGGAGCTGGCTCGTCAAGGGCGCGTTCGTCATTGCGGGCTATTCTCTAGTCCTCGCGCTGCACTTCCTGTTAAGTCTTACCGCGAGGAAGTGGACGCAGCCGCAGTTGTGGCTGATTCTGCCCGGGCTGCCGCTCGGCGTGATGACGGCCGTCTACACGGCCTACCTCTTCGCGCAGGCGAAGGCGCGCGACCTGTGGCAGAACCCCCTGCTGCCGCCGCACCTGCTCGTGCAGGCTTTACTGCTCGGCTCGGCGGCGCTGATGCCCTTCGCGCTGTGGATGGAGCCCGCGGCCGTCTCGCCGCTCGCGTGGACGCTCGGCGCGACGAGTCTCGCGCACCTGCTGATGGTCTGGGGCGAGGCGACGTTGACGCACCCGACGGCGCACGCGCACCTCGCCGTGTGGGAGATGACGCGGGGGCGCTACGCGGCCTTCTTCTGGGCGGGCGCGGCGCTCGTGCTGGCCGCGGTCTTCGCGCCGTGGCTCGGGCTGGCGGCCGTCCCGCCCGCGCTCGTCGGCCTCGCGCTGCACGAGCACGCCTACGTGCAGTCGGGGCAGGCCGTCCCGCTGGCGTGAGGCGTGTGTGAACGCGCCCGGGGTCGGAAGGAGAGACTTATGGCGGCGAAGAAGGCGGGCGCGAAGTCTGCGAAGAAGGCGGCGGCCGGGTCGTCGGTCAAGCGCTTCCGCGCGACGGTCGAGCGCAGGGAGGGCGGCGAGGTCTGCTCGATTCGCGTCCCCTTCGACGTGGAGAAGGCTTTCGGCGGGGGCGGGCGCGGGCGCGTCCCCGTGCGCGGCACCGTCAACGGCGCGCCCTTCCGCAGCTCGCTCTTCAACATGGGCGGCGGCTACTTCTTCGTCGTCAACCGCAGGATGCGCGAAGCCGCGGGCGTCCGCGGCGGCGAGACCGTGCCCGTCACGGTCGAGCGCGACACGGAGCCGCGCGTCGTCAACCCGCCCCCGGACTTCGCGCGCGCCCTCGAATCGAACAAAGAGGCGCACGCCGCCTGGGGCGAACTCAGCTACACGCACCGGCGCGAGCACGTCGAGCACATCGAAGGGGCCAAAAAGCCCGAGACGCGCCAGCGCCGCATCGAGAAATCCATCGCCCTGCTCGCCGCCGGCCGCAGGGAGCCGCGCGGCTGAGCGCGCGGTCACTTTAGTTTTATGAACCTCAAAGAACTGAACGAGCGCGTGAGCGCCGCCCGCAGGGAGACCGAGGCGCGGGGCGAGACCTTCTACCCCGGCCCGAGCCGCGTGCACCTGGCGGCCTTCCCGCCGAAGGAGCGCTGGGACGACTGGGTGGAGTTGGAGTCGAAGGCGTGGCCGGAGAGAAAAGAGCGGCGCTACATGCTCGTGCCGACGACGTGCTTCAACTGCGAGTCGGCGTGCGGGCTGCTGGCCTACGTGGACAGGGAGACGCTGGGCGTGCGGAAGTTCGAGGGCAACCCCGAGCACCCCGGGAGCCGCGGGCGCAACTGCGCGAAGGGGCCGGCCACGCTCAACCAGGTGACAGACCCCGACCGGATTCTTTACCCCCTGAAGCGCGCGGGCAAGAGGGGCGAGGGCAAGTGGGTGCAGGTCAGTTGGGACGAGGCGCTCGAAGACCTCGCCGGGCGCATCAGGAAGGCGATTCAGGAAGACCGGCACAACGAGGTGATGTACCACGTCGGCCGCCCCGGCGAGGACGGCTTCACCGAGCGCATACTGGCCGCGTGGGGCGTGGACGGCCACAACTCGCACACCAACATCTGCTCTTCGGGCGCGCGCGCCGGCTACCAGTTCTGGATGGGGCTCGACCGCCCGAGCCCCGACCACGCGAACGCCGAAGTCATCCTGCTCATCAGCGCGCACCTCGAATCGGGCCACTACTTCAACCCGCACGCGCAGCGCGTCGTCGAGGCCAAGCAGCGCGGCGCGAAGCTCGTCGTCTTCGACACGCGACTCTCGCACACGGCGACGCACGCCGACGTGTGGGTGTCGCCCTACCCCGGCTCGGAGGCCGCGATCATGCTCGCGGTCGCAAACTATTTAATTCAGAACGGACTCTACGACCGCGAGTTCGTCCGCCGGTGGTGGAACTGGGAGGAGTACATGGCGGTCGAGCACCCGGAGCTTGAGACGAGCTTCGAGGGCTTCGAGGAGGTGCTGAAAGACCTCTACGCCGGGTTCACCTTCGAGTACGCCGCGGCCGAGTCGGGCGTGGACGCGCGCCAGATCGAGGAGGTGGCGCGCGTAGTCTCGAAGGCGGGCGCGCGGCTCTCGACCCACAACTGGCGCTCGGCCGCCTCGGGCAACAGCGGCGGCTGGCAGGTCTCGCGCACGCTCTTCCTTTTGAACGCGCTGCTCGGCGCGGTCGCCACCGAGGGCGGCGTCTTCCCGAACGCGTGGAACAAGTTCGTCCCCAAACCCATCTACACGCCGCCGCACCCGCCGCGCTGGAACGAGCTGACGTGGCCGCGCGAGTACCCGCTGGCGATGAACGAGCTTTCGTTCCTGCTCCCGCACCTCCTCAAGGACGGGCGCGGCAAGGTGGACACCTACTTCACGCGCGTCTACAACCCCGTCTGGACGAACCCCGACGGCTTCTCGTGGATCGAGGTCTTGCAGGACGAGTCGCTGATCAACTGCTACGTCGCGCTGACGCCGACGTGGAACGAGACGGCCTACTTCGCCGACTACGTCCTGCCGATGGGGCACGGCTCCGAGCGCCACGACGTGCACTCCTACGAGACGCACGACGCGCAGTGGCTCGGCTTCCGCCAGCCCGTCCTGCGCGCCGCGCGCGAGCGGCTCGGCGAAGAGGTCAAAGACACGCGCGACGTGAACCCGGGCGAGGTCTGGGAGGAGAACGAGTTCTGGCTCGAACTCACCTGGCGCATAGACCCCGACGGCTCGATGGGTATCCGCAAGTTCGCCGAGTCGCAGGAGCGGCCGGGCGAGCGCCTGGGCGTTGACGAGTACTACGCGTACATGTTCCAGCACTCGGTGCCCGGCCTGCCGCAGCGCGCGGCCGAGGAGGGGCTGACGCCGCTCCAGTTCATGCGCCGCTACGGCGCGTTCGAGATCGGCCGCAAGGTCGGCGCGCTCTACGAGCAGGAGGTGCCCGAGGACGAACTCGAAGACGCGCGCACCGACCGCTTCGGGCGCGTCTACACGCGGACGCCCAAGCCGCCCTCGCCCAACATCGTCCCCACGCCCGCGCCTGACCCGGACGCGGAGGGGCGCCGCTTCGTCGGCGTCGAGGTGGACGGCCTGACCCTGCGCGGCTTCCCGACGCCCTCGGGGCGCCTTGAGTTCTACTCGAAGACGCTGGCCGACTGGGGCTGGCACGAGTACGCCGTGCCGGCCTACATCAAGAGCCACGTCCACCCCGACCGGCTCAACCCCGACCAGACCGTGCTCATCTCGACCTTCCGCCTGCCCGTGCAGATTCACACGCGCAGCGCGAACGCCAAGTGGCTCGACGAGATAGCGCACACCAACCCGCTCTGGATTCACCCGCGTCACGCCGCCGAGGTGGGCGTCAAGACCGGCGACGCCGTCCGCGTCGAGACCGAGACCGGCCACTTCGTCGTCCGCGCCTGGGTCACCGAAGGCATCCGCCCCGACGTGGTCGCGTGCAGCCACCACATGGGGCGCTGGAAGCTCGCGCACGAGGGCGAGGGGCAGCGCCAGTTGATGCAGACGGTCGCGCTCGACCGCAAAGGCACGGAGTGGGCGCTCCGCCGCGAGCGCGGCACGGCGCCCTTCGAGTCCTCAGACCCCGACACGACGCGCATCTGGTGGGCGGACGTGGGCGTCCACCAGAACCTGACCTTCCCCGTCCACCCCGACCCCGTCTCGGGGATGCACTGCTGGCATCAGGCCGTCCGCGTCCGCAAGGCCGAGGCCGGCGACCGCCCCGGCGACATCCACGTCGACACCGAGAAGTCGCGCGCCGTCTACCGCGCCTGGCTCCAGTTCACGCGCCCCGCAGACCTGTACTCGCCCGACGGCACGCGCCGCCCCTACTGGCTGCTGCGCCCCTTAAAGCCCGCGCGCGAGTTCTACCGCCTGCCGGAGGAAATAACGAGTAGACAGTAGACAGTAGACAGTAGACAGTAGTTAGTAGACAGTAGACAGTAGACAGTAGACAGTAGTCGTTAGGGCTTCGCCTTTCCGTGATCGGCGCTGACGGCCGCACGTTTAGCCGGCCACTGTATTTCTACTGACTACTGTCTACTGTCTACTGTCTACTAACTACTGTCTACTCCCCTCTCATGGAACTCTTCCGCGCGCTCGCAGTCCTGGCCGAGCCGCCCGACCGGGCGGGGGCGGCGCGCGTGGCGGAGGCATTGGGGTTGGGAGAGTTGCCGGGGGCGAGCGAGTACGCGGACGTGTTCGTGTTCCGGCTCTACCCTTACGCGTCCGTGTACGCCGGGCCGGAGGGGATGATGGGCGGCGCGGCGCGCGACCGCGTGGCGGGGTTCCTGGCGGCGCTGGGGCATGAGGTGCCGGGCGAGCCCGACCACCTCGCGCTGCTGCTCGGGGCCTACGCGCGGCTGGCGGAGGCGGAGGGCGCGGCCCGCGACGAGAGGGGCCGGGAGTCGTGGCGCGGCGCGCGGCGCGCGTTCCTGTGGGAGCACCTTCTGAGCTGGCTCCCGGTCTACCTCGACAAGCTCGACCGCGTGGCGCCGCCCTTCTACCGGCGCTGGGGCGAGACGCTGCGCGCGGCGCTCGACGCGGAGGCCGCCGAGTTGGGCGCGCCGGGCGCGCTGCCGCTGCACCTGCGCGAGGCCCCGACGATGGCCGACCCGCGCGCCGCCTCGTCGGAAGAGTTTTTGAAGTCGCTGCTCGCGCCCGCGCGCTCAGGCGTCATCCTGCTGCGCGACGACATCGCGCGGGCCGCGCGCGAGTCGGGCTACGGCGTGCGCGCCGGCGAGCGCCTCTTCGCGCTGCGCTCGCTCGTGGGTCAGGACGCGCCCGGCACACTCTCGCGCCTCGCCTCGGAGGCCGACGCCTGGCGCGCCCTCCACCTGCGCCGCCGCGACGCGCACGGCGCGGTCGCCGACTGGTGGGCCGGGCGCGCAAATGCTACCGCAAGGCTCCTGCGCGAACTGGCCGCGGAGGCGGAGGCGGCCGAGGCGACGAAGGACGGAGGATGAAAGGAGCGCCGTGCGGCGTTAACTCCGCCCTTCGCCCTTCAGAAAAGTTTGAGGCCGCGCCCGCGCGTCCGCGCGAGGAGCGAGAGGAACTCTTCGCGGGGGAGGGCGCGCGCGCCGAGCGCCTCCATGTGCGGCGTCATGACCTGTATGTCGAGCCAGTCGAGGCCGCGCGCGCGGAGGTGGTCTACGAGGAAGAGCAGCGCGAGCTTCGAGGCGTTCGGGCGCAGGCGGAACATGCTCTCGCCGGCGAAGGCGCCGCCCGCGTCCACGCCGTAGACGCCGCCGACCAGCTCGCCGCCCTCCCACGCCTCGACGCTGTGCGCGCGCCCGCGGCGGTGGAACTCGCAGTAGCCGCGAACCATCCACGGCGTGATCCACGTCCCACGCTCGTGCGCGCGCTCGACCGAGGCGCAGGCGCGGATGACGCGCTCGAAGGCGCGGTCTACGGTGAAGGTGAGGCGCGTGCGGCGCCGCTCGCGGGCGAGGCTGCGCGGGACGTGCAGCTCGTCGAAGAAGAGCACGGCGCGCTCCGGGGGGCTGAACCAGAGCAGCGGGTAGCCCTCGACCGGCCAGGGGAAGATGCCGCGCGCGTAAGCCTCTTCGAGCAGCGCGGGCTCGGGGCGGCCCCCGACGGCCACGATGCCGTCCTCGGTCGCCTCGCGCGGGTCTGGGAAACGCCCCTCGGCCTTGCGGCCCATGATAACGACGCGAGCCGCGCGCCGTAAACCGCGGCCGGGAAGGGCGACCCCTTCCGGTCGCGGTTTACGGCTCGCGGCTCACGCCTTAAAATATCCCCATGCCGGAACGCGAGTACGGGTTCGAGGAGGAGACCGCGCCGACGAGCCGCGAGCGGCTGCAGAGGCCGCCGCTCTTCCGCGTCCTGCTGCACAACGACGACTTCACGACGATGGAGTTCGTCGTCGAAGTCC
>DASVWB010000017.1:0-34203 GCA_036389815.1 Pyrinomonadaceae bacterium
GTGCGCAGGTCGCGGTTGTTGACGCCGACGACGCGCGCGCCGCAGCCGAGCGCGCGCTCAAGCTCGCCCGCGGTGTGGACTTCGACCAGCGCGTCCATCCGGAGGTCGTCTTCGGTCAGGCGCAGCAGCCGCGCGAGCGTCCCGTCGTCGAGCGCGGCGACGATGAGCAGGAGCGCGTCGGCGCCCGCGGCGGCCGACTCGAAGACCTGATACTCGTCGAAGACGAAGTCCTTGCGCAGCACCGGCAGCCGCACGGCCGCCTTCACTTCGGCGAGGTCGCGGAGCGAGCCGCGGAAGTAGTCCTCCTCCGTCAGCACCGAGACGGCCGCCGCGCCGCCGCGCTCGTATGCGCGCGCGGTCTCGGCCGCGGAGGCGCCGCCGCGAATCTCGCCCTTCGACGGCGACGCGCGCTTGAACTCCGCGATGACGTTCACGCGCCCCGCGTCGCCGATTGCTTCACGAAAGGCGTGCCCTGCGGCGTCCGCGCGCACGGCGCCGGCCTCGCGCCGCACGGCGTCGAGCGGCCGCGCGGCCAGCGCCTCGGCCAGCCGGCCGCGCTTCGTCTCGATAATCTTTGTGAGAAAGTCGCTCACCTTGTCCGGTTCCCTCTTCCGCGGCGCGCGGGTTACGTCAGTCGCCCTTCGACGCCCGCGCGAGCCCTTCGAGCTTTGCGAGCGCCGCGCCCGTGTCGATGCTGCGCTCGGCGAGGCGCGCGGCGGCGCTCAAGGTTTCGGCCTCGCCGCCGACGTAGAGCGCGGCGGCGGCGTTGGCGACGACGAGCGCGCGCCCCTCGTCGCGCCTCTCGCCCGAGAGAATCGAGCGGATGATGCTCGCGTTCTCAAGCGCCCCGCCCCCGCGCAGGGCTTCGAGCGACGAGCGCCCCAGCCCGAACTCCTCCGGCCCGACCTCGAAGACGCGCACCGCGCCGCCCGAGACCTCCCCGACCTTCGTGCGCCCGTCGAGCGTGACCTCGTCGAGCCCGTCGAGCCCGTGCACGACCCAGGCCCGCTCCGAGCCGAGCGCGAGGAGCGTGTGCGCGACGGGCTCGACCAGCGACTCGTGCCAGACGCCGACGACCTGGCGCGGCGCGCCCGCGGGGTTCGTCAGCGGCCCGAGCAGGTTGAAGGTCGTGTGCACGCCCAGCTCGCGCCGGACGCCCGCGACGCGCGCCGTCGCCCCGTGGTAGAGCGGCGCGAACATGAAGCAGACGCCCAGCTCGTTCAGGCACGACTCGGAAGCCTCGGGCGTCGCCGTCACGTCAACGCCCAGGGCGCCGAGCACGTCCGCCGAGCCGGAGCGGCTGGTGGCGGCGCGGCTCCCGTGCTTGGCGACGGGGAGCCCCGCGCCCGCGATGACGAAGGCCGCGGCCGTCGAGACGTTGAAGGTCTTGGCCGCGCTCGAACCCGTGCCGGCCGTGTCTACGAAGCGCGCGTGGCGCGGCCGTATCCGCACGGCGCGCCGCCGCATCGCCGAGGCGAGCCCCGCCAGCTCCTCGACCGTCTCGCCCTTGACGGCCAGCGCGACGAGCGCCGCGCCTATCTGCGCGTCGGTCGCCGCGCCGTCGAGCAGCGCGTCGAGCAGCGCGGCCGCCTCCTCGCGCCGGAGGTCTTCGCCGCGCATCAGCCGCAGCGTGAACTCGCGCAGCGGCGGCCCCGCCCGCTCGCCGGCGCGCGCGGGCGTCGGCAGCAGCCACGCCGGGAGCGTCTTCCGCTTTCGCGTCTCGTCTGACATAAAGCTTCAGAGCTTCAAAAAATTTTCGAGCAGCCGCTTGCCCTCGGTCGTGAGGATGGACTCGGGGTGGAACTGGACGCCCTCGACCTTCAGACGCCGGTGGCGCAGCCCCATGATGACGCCGTCGGGCGTGGTCGCGGAGACTTCGAGGCACGACGGCAGGCCCTCGCGCTCGACGACGAGCGAGTGGTAGCGCGCGGCCGCGAAGCGGTACTCGCAGCCCTCGAAGATGGTCCGCCCGTCGTGGCAGATTTCCGCCGGCTTGCCGTGCACGGGCGCGGGGCCGCGCACGACGCGCCCGCCGAATATCTGGCCGATGGCCTGGTGCCCGAGGCAGACGCCGAGCACGGGCACGTGCCCCGCGAGCGCGGCTATCAGCTCCAGCGAGACGCCCGCCTCGTCGGGCGTGCCCGGGCCGGGGGAGACGACGACGCGGTCTGGGCGTACGTGCTCCTCGACCTCCCTGACGGTCACTTCGTCGTTGCGTCGCACCTCGACCTCCGCCCCAAGCTCGCCGAGGTACTGCACGAGGTTGTAGGTGAACGAGTCGTAGTTGTCTATCAGAAGGACTTTCTCACCCATCGAGCTAACCCGGCCTACCCGGCCTCAAGCCTTCCGCCTCGCCGCCTCCGCCGCGCGGAGCAGCTCCGACGCCTCGGCGCGCCGCGCGTCCTTCGCGTGGGCGAGCGCCGTCTTGCCCGTTTTGTCTTTGGCCGCGGGGTCTGCGCCGCGTTCGAGCAGGAGGCGCACGAGGCGAGCGTTGCCCTTGAGCGCCGCCGTCATGAGCGGCGTGCCGCCGCCGCCGTTGGCGACGTTCGGGTCGGCGCCGCGCTCCAGAAGCAGCGCCGCCAAGTCCTCGTAGTCGTAGTAGACGGCCCACGTCAGCGCCGTCCCGACCTGCCCGTCCACCTGGTTAACGTCCGCCCCGGCGTCGAGCAGCATCTCGGCCACGTCGCCCCGCTTGCGCGCCACGGCGTACATCAGCGCCGTCGAGCCGGCCGTCTCGGGGTCGGTGGTCTGCGCGCCGAGGTCGGGCTTGAATTCGAGGACGGTCTTGACGGTGTCGGGCGAGGCGCCGAGGACGGCGCGCATGAGCGGCGTGAAGCCGCGCCGGTCGCGGCCGTTCACGTCGGCGCCCTTCTCCAGCAGGGCGCGCGCGGCCTTCGCGCGGTCGAAGCGCGCCGCGAGCAGCAGCGGCGTCTCGCCCTCGGGCGTGCGCACCTCGGGGCTCATCCCGGCGATGAGGAAGAGCTTGACGCCGACCGTCTCGCCCTCCTTCGCCGCGTTCAGAAAGTCCTGCTCCTTGTAAGCGTAGCCGCGCAGGAACAGCTCGCGCCGCGCCGTGTCCGGCCCGATCTCGCGGTCGGCGGGCGGGCCGCCGCAGGCGGGGAGGAGGAGGCAGAGGGAAGTAGACAGTAGACAGTAGACAGTAGACAGTAGAAGTCGGGAAGGCGTGCGGCGACTCGCCCCGCCGGCCGCGCCGCCGACGGAAGAAGCGTTGATGAAAGAAGCGCCGCCCCTCGTCAAAATCATACCCGCCTGCTCCCCGCCCGTTTCGGCCGTCGCCGTCTCTTCCGCCGCCCTCCCGCTGACCGACCTTCTTCTACTGACTACTGACTACTGTCTACTGTCTACTGCCTGCTGTCTACTCCCCCTCACAGCCCCTGCTCCGCCATCTCGACGGCGTTGAGCACGGCGCGCGCCTTGTTGACCGTCTCCTCGTACTCGCTCGCGGGGACTGAGTCGGCGACGATGCCGGCGCCGGCCTGGACGTGCGCGGCTCCGCCGCGGATGACGACCGTGCGGATGGCGATGCAGGAGTCGAGGTTGTCCGCGTAGTCCACGTAGAGCACCGCGCCGGCGTAGACGCCGCGCGGGTCCGGCTCCAGCCCGGCGACTATCTGCATCGCGCGCACCTTCGGGGCGCCGGTGACGGTGCCCGCGGGGAAGCAGGCGGCCAGTGCGTCGAAGCGGTCGCGGTCGTCGCGCAGGCGGGCGCGCAAAGAGGTGACGAGGTGCTGCACGTGCGAGTAGCGCTCGACCGCCATCAGCTCCGCCACCTCGACCGAGCCGTAGTCGGCGACGCGCCCGAGGTCGTTGCGGCCGAGGTCTACGAGCATGACGTGCTCGGCCACCTCCTTCTCGTCGGCGCGCAGCTCCTCGCCGAGCAGCCAGTCTTCCGTCTCGGTCGCGCCGCGCTTGCGCGTGCCCGCGATGGGCCGGTAGTCGAGCCGCTGGCCGCGGCAGCGCACGAGCATCTCGGGCGAGGCGCCGACGACCGACTCGCCGCCGAGGCGCAGGAAGTACATGTAGGGCGACGGGTTCGTCGCGCGCAGCGCCCTGTAGACCTGCACGGGTTCGACGCGGCAGGGCTTCGAGAAGCGCTGCGAGAGGACGGCCTGGTAGCAGTCGCCCGCCGCGATGTGCTCTTTGATGCGCGAGACGGCCGCCTCGAACTCCGCGCGCGTCCAGTTCGACTCGAAGCCGGCCGCGCCCTCTTCGCGAACGCCCCGCACGTCCGTCCCGGCGGCGGCGCTCTCGTCGAGCAGCCCTTCGACGCGCGCCGTCTCCGCGACGGCCTCCTCGTAGAGGCGGCGCAGGCGCTCGCGGCTCCCGCCGGCCTCCTCGGTGTGGACGAGCGAGGTGATCTCGATCTGCTGCCGCACGCGGTCGAAGGCGAGCACGGTGCGGAAGAACATGAAGACGGCGTCGTCTGCGCCGGCCGCGGGCTCCAAGTCCCTTTCGAGCACGGGCTCGAACCAGCGCGCGGCCTCGTAGGCGAGGTAGCCGACCGCGCCGCCGGCCATCGGCGCGAGGCCGGGGCGGCGCGCGAGGCGGCGCGCGCGGAAGTAGTCGCGCATGAAGTCGGTCGCGCGCACGCCGCGCAGCTCCTCGGTCTCGCCGCCGCGCTCGACGAAAGTCCGGTCGCCCCGCCCGCGGACTATCAGCTCGGGGCGCGCCCCGATGAAGGAGTGGCGCGCGATGCGCTCGCCGCCCTCGACCGATTCGAGCAGGAAGGCGTGCGGGGCGTCGCCCGCCACGCGCAGGAACGCCCCCACCGGCGTCTGCAAGTCCGCGAGCACGCTCCGCACGACGGGCACGACGTTGCCGCGCTCCGCCTCGCGCTCGAACTCCTCGAATGTCGCCGGCTGAAGACTAAGCATAGTGACGAGTGATGAGTGACGGGTGACGGGTGACGGATGGAAGGCAGTCTGCTCATCACCCATCACTCGTCACCCATCACTCACCCCCCTCCGACCATCCTGTTGCTGCCGAGCCATTGGCCGCCGTCCACGACGATGACGGCGCCGTTGATGAAGGAGGCGGCGTCGGAGCAGAGGAAGACGGCGCAGTTCTCGATGTCGCGGATGCGGCCGAAGCGGCCGAGGGGGATGTTCCTCCGCAGCCGTTCTTTGACCTGCTCGGGGACGAGGCGGGTCATGCCTTCGGTGTCCTCGATGGGGCCGGGGGCGACGGCGTTACAGCGTATGCCGTGCGCGCCCCACTCGACGGCGAGGTTGCGCGTCAGGGCGTCCACGCCCGCCTTCGCCGCCGAGACGTGGAGCTGCATCGGCGTGCCGAGGTAGTGGAGCGTGGCGCTGATGTTGAGTATCAGCCCCCGGCGCTTCTTCAGTTCCTCGAACGCCGCGCGGCAGACGTTGAAGGTGCCCTTGAGGTCGATGTCCACGACGGTGCCGAAGCCGTTGGGCGAAAGCTCGGAGGCCTGGCAGAGGAAGTTGCCGGCTGCGCCGTTGACGGCGATGTCTACACGGCCGAAGCGCTCGACGGTCGCGGCCACGGCGCGCTCGACCGCCGCGAAGTCGCGCACGTCGGCCGCCACGGCCAGCGCCTCGCCGCCGGCCTCGTTGATCCTCGCCGCGGCGGGCTCCAGGTGCTCCATGCGGCGGCTGACGAGCGCGACGCGCGCGCCCGCCTCGGCCAGCGCGCGCGCCACGCCGCCCGTGATCCCCGTGCCGCCGCCCGTGACGAAGGCGACGCGCCCCGCGAGGATGTTGTCGGCGAAGATGCCCCGCCCGTCTTCGGTCATGCGGCCTTCAGAGCCTCCTGCAAAGTGAACCTGCCCTCGTAGAGCGCCTTGCCGACGATACAACTGTCCACGCCGCACGGCGCGATTGATTTCAGCCGCCCCAGGTCTTCCAGGGACGAGACGCCGCCCGACGCCGTGACGCGCAGGCCGGACTCGCGCGCGATGGCGCACGTCTGCTCAAGGTTCGGGCCGGCGAGCATGCCGTCGCGCGAGACGTCCGTGTAGACGATGCGGTCGACGCCCGCGTCCGCCACGCGGCGGGCGAGCGCGGCGGCCGTCATCCTGCCCGCCTTCTCCCAGCCGTGCGTGAGGACGACGCCGTCGCGCGCGTCGATGCCGACGCAGACGCGGAAGCCGAAGAGCTGGACGAACTTTTCGAGCGTCTCGGGCGACTCGGCGGCGAGCGTGCCGACGACGACCTGCGCCGCGCCGTACTCGATCATCTGCTGCACGTCCGTCACTTCGCGCAGGCCGCCGCCGAACTGGACGGGAATCTTCACCGCGCGGATGATGCGCCGCACGACCTTCCGGTTCACGGAGTTCCTGTCGGCGAACGCGCCGTCCAAGTCCACGACGTGGATCATCCGCGCGCCCGCCTCCTCGAACCCCCGCGCGATCTCGACGGGCTCGCCGTCGTAGACCTTCACCTCCTCGCGCCGCCCCTGCGTCAGCCGCACGCACTTCCCTTCCCGGAGGTCGATTGCCGGAATGATGAGCATGAGTGGTGAATGGTGAATGGTGAATGGTGAATGGTGAAGTGGCGCGCGGCCCGGCCGCCCTGCGGGAGACGCGCGCGGCGCGCGAGGCGCAACCACTATTCACTATTTACCATTCACCATTCACTGCTTCTTCGGCGTCGGCGTCGGCTTCCCCGGCTTCCCTTCCTCGTCGGCGACGCTGGGGGTGATGGGGAGCGGGGCGGGGGCGCCGTTCTCGTCCTCCTGCTCGCCGCCGAGCTGCCCCTTGGCAGAGGCCGCGCCGGCCTGCGCGTCCGCGTTGTCGGGGTCGAAGCGCAGCGCGCTCTGGTAGTCCGCGAGCGCCTCGTTCAACTGGCCGGCGCCGCGGCGGGCGTTGGCGCGGCGGACGTAGGCGCGCGCCACCTCGTCGCGCGTCTCCTCGTCGGCCGGGTTGCGCTCCGCGGCCTTCTCCAGCCGCTCGATCTCGGCGTCGAGCTTCGCGATGTCGTTCGCCGGCGCGCCCGGGTCGCCGGGCGCGCTCGCCGGCGTCGACCCGGCCTGCGCCGCGCCGCCGTCGGCGTTCCGCTGCGCGGCGCGGCGGCACCCCGCCGAGAGCGAGAGGAGCGCGAGCAGCGCCGCGAGGGCGGCGGCGGCGGCGGGCGCGCGCCTTCCGGCCGAGCCTTTGAACATAAGGTCTAGCCCCCCTGCACGAACGGGCGCGACTGCACGATGTAAATCTGCCCGCGCATGTAGACCCACTCGATGTCCTGCTCGCGCCCGCCGAAGACGCTCTTGATGAGCGAGGCGGCGCGCGCCAGCTTCCGCACCACGGCGTCGGTCAGCACCGCGCGCTCGCCCGAGATGGGCACCTCCCGGACGCCGCCCGCCTCGTCGAAGGTCAGGAGGCTCTCCTCCTCCGAGCGCGTCAGGACCTTCACCTGGTTGGCGCGCGGCAGGAAGATGAGCTGCTCGGGGATGCGCTTGCCCTCGACGACCTTGATGCCCAGGCCCCGCTTGGCGCTGATGTAGATGGCGCCGCGGTTGTCGGCGTCGAACGGGTCGGTCGTGATCATGACGCCCGCGCTGTCGGCGTTGACGCCCTCCTGCACGAGCACGCCCATGAAGGCTTTCGAGTGGTCGATGTTGGCGCGCTCGCGCGCCTCGTAGGCCTCGAAGTTCCAGAGCGAGGCCCAGACCGTCTTGACCGCCTCGACCAGCTTCTCCTCCTCCTTCACGTTCGGCACGGTGTCGTAGAGCCCCGCGCCGTTGAAGTTCGGCAGGTCTTCGACGTTCGACGAGCTGCGCACGAAGAGCCCCTTGCCCGCGTACTCGGCGCGCACCTTCCTGAGCAGCACCCCGCGCAGCTCGTCCGACACCTTCCCCTGTTTGAAGCGCTCGCGCAGCCCGGCCAGCCGCTCGCGGCGGTACGCCGGGTCGTGGACGAAGCGCTGGTCGTTCATCATCTCGTAGATGGCCTCTTCGAGGCGGTTCTCCTTGACGAACCGGTCGTAGTAGTAGACGGGGATGCCGAAGCCGGCGGGGACGGTGATGCCGGCGATGCGCGCGCGCCCCACCTCGCCGAGGTTGGCCGACTTCGAGCCGTAGGCGGGGGCCATCCGCGCCCGCTGCCGCGCGAGGTCGAGCAGGCGGCGCTCGGCGAGGTTGAAGCGCGGCGTCATCACCTTCTTCAGCTCCGCCAGGCGCTGCTGGTACTCGTCGATCTGCTTGAGGTCGGCTCGCTTGATGCTGTAAGTGTCGGGGAACGTCTCGAAGGAGACCCACCAGCCGTCGTACTGCTTCAGCAGTTCGTTGGCGTTCTTGACGTAGGCGTTGGGCACGCCCCAGCCCTTCGCCAGCAGGTTGACGTGCGAGAGCGGCGTCGAGGGCTTCGAGACGATGACGCCGGCGACCGGCGGCAGGGAGATGGGGACTTCGTTGAGGACGACGATCTCGTTGAAGCCGACCTCGACGTGCTCGTCCAGCTTCTCGATGACGTGGATGCGGCCGATCCCCCGGGCGACGTTGAGCGCCATGTACTCCTGCTGGCGCGCGATGTCGCTCTGCGTGACGATGTCGAGGCCGGGGACTTTGGCCGACTCGTCGTCCTGCCGGGTCGAGTTCGGCTTGTAGGCGACCGGCGCGAAGAAGGTCTTCTTGATGACCTCGGCCGTCAGCCCGATCATCTCGGCCGTCAGGCGGTCGCCCTCGAAGTTCTCGAACGTGTAGCGCCTGACCGGCGCCTGCCAGGCGAGCGTGCCGAGGATGAAGCGGCGGTTCTCCTTGAGGTAGTTGTTGCGGAAGAACTCGTCGCCGCGCTCCAGCGAGAGGTAGACGCCGTTGACGAAGTCCTTGTGGAAGCGGAAGCGCTGCGAGTTGACGTAGTAGATTTTGTTCCCGTCGCGGCGGTCGATGACGAAGAGGACGTGCGGCAGCGCGTAGGGCTGGTCGGTGTAGACGCGCGCGAGGCGGTCGAAGTCCTCGCGCGACTTGAGCGCCGGGAGCCACCGCTCGCCGGTGCTGGCCGCGGGCGGCGCCATCCTCTTCGGCGTCTGGCGGGGGGCCGCCCCGGCCGAGGCGAAGACGCACAACCCGGCGAGAGAGAGCAGGACGACGCGTCGTTTCAGGTGCTTCATGACTTCACTCCCCGTTGATGAGCTTCGCGCCTTCGGTCAGGAGCAATTCTACCAGATAGTCCACGTGGCGGCGTTCGGTCAGGAAGCTGTTGACGTTGACGCGCAGCGCGCGCCGGCCGTGCAGGACGGTCGTCGCCAGCCACGCCCCGCCCGAGCGCTCGACGCGCTGTTGCAGCGCGCGCTGCAACTCGTCCTGCTCGGCCCCCGTCCGTCCGCGCGCGGCCGCCGGCAGGTAGCGCGCGCAGCAGAGCGCCGTCTCGACCTCGCCCAGCCGCTCGAACTCCCCCGACTCGTCGAAGCGCGAGGCGAGGTATTCGACCAGCCCGACCTGCCGCTCGACGACCTCGGCGTAGCCGCTCACGCCCAGCGTCTTCAAGGCCGCCCAGACCTTGAGCGCCATCGCGCGCCGCGTCCCCAGTTGGCCGTAGCGGAAGAAGTCGAACTCCACGTCGGCGCCGCCGCGCTCCTCGCTCAAATATTCCGGCGTGATGTCGAAGGCGTCGCGCAGCACGCGCCCGCCGCCGCGTACGAGCAGCGCCCCGCACTCGAAGGGGACGAACATCCACTTGTGCGGGTCGAAGGCGACGGAGTCGGCGCGCTCGATGCCGCGCAGCCGCCCGCGGTACTTCTCCGAGAAGGCGAGCGCGCCGCCGTAGGCCGCGTCCACGTGGAACCACAGCCCGAACTCCTGCGCGATGTCGGCCAGCTCGTCCAGCGGGTCTACGACGCCGGTCGAGGTCGCGCCGGCCGCGCCCGCCACGCAGACGGGCGTGCGGCCCCCCCGGAGGTCGCTCCGTATCGCCTCCCGCAGCAAGTCCGTGCGGATGTGGAAGCGCGCGTCGGTGTCTATCTTGCGCAGGTTCTCGCGGCCGAGGCCGAGGATGTCCGCGCACTTGACGAAGGAGTAGTGGCACTGCTCGGAGGCGTAGACGACGAGGTCGCCCTTCGCGCCCGGGTCGCGCAGGCCGCGGTCGCGCGCGCCCCCGGCGGCGCGGTCGCGCGCGCACTTCAGGCCGACGAGGTTCGCCTCCGACCCGCCGCTCGTCAGCGTCCCCGAAGCCTCGGGGCCGTAGCCTATCAGCTCGCAGAGCCAGCGCAGGACGCGCGCCTCGACGACGGAGGCCGAGGGCGCGTTGCGCCACGCCGCGCCGTTCTGGTTGACGGCCGAGACGACGGCGTCCGTCCAGACGGTGACGGGCAGCGGCGTCGGGTTGAAGAGCCCGAAGTAGCGCGGGCTCGGGATGTTCATCGCGTGCGGGATCACGTCGCGGCGCAGCCTCTCGAAGACCTCCGAGGCGTCCGCGCCGAGGCGCGGCAGCGGCTCGTCGAAGAGCGCGAAGAGTTCGCCGGGCGTGGCCGCCGAGCAGACCGGCGCGTCTTCGAGCGAGGCCGCGTAGTCGGCGATGATTTCGAGCGCGGCGCGGCCGAGGCGTTCGTGCTCGGCGGCCAGCGTGCGCGTGTCGAGGGCGCGACTGTTTTTTGCTTCTGACATCCGCTAAGCTTCTCTGGGACTCTGGGAGATGGTCGAACGAAAACTATCATCACGCGGCGAGTTTGACAAAGCGCTGGCGGCGCACGCGCCCCGCTTCGGCGTCGCGCTCGGCGAGGGGGCGCGCGCGCGGCTGGGCGACTACTTCGAGCTGGTCGCGGCGTGGAACCCGCGCCTGCACCTCGTCGCGCCCTGCGCGCCGGCGGAGTTCGCCGCGCGCCACGTGCTCGAATCGCTGGCGGCGCTCCCGTTCCTCCCCGAAGGGGCGACGCTGCTCGACGTTGGGTCGGGGGCGGGGCTGCCCGCCGTCCCCTGCCTCGTCGCCCGCCCGGGGCTGAAGGGCGTGCTGGTCGAGGCTTCGCAGAAGAAGGCGGTCTTCCTGCGCGAGGCACTGTCGCGGCTCGGCCTGAGCGCGCGGGCGCGGGTCGTCGCGGAGAGGTTCGAGAAGGCGGAGCCGCCCGCCGCCGACCGCCTCACCTGCCGCGCCGTCGAGCGCTTCACCGAAATCCTGCCCGCGCTCGTCTCGTGGGCCGCGCGCGTCCCGACGCTCCTGCTCTTCGGGGGCGAGAGTCTGCGGGAGGCGCTTGAGCTTGAGGGGGTGACGTTCGATGAGGTGCGACTGCCGGAGTCGGAGCGGCGATTCCTCTTCGTCGTAAAGCGTCGGGCGTAGGGGGAGGCGAGCGACAAAGCAAAAGGGGGGCGAGACTCAAGAAGTCTCGCCCCCCTTTCCGACCCCGAGAACTCTCTAGCGAACGACGGTGATGCCGATGAGCTGCTGCCCCGAGATGACGTACTCGGCCGGCGGCAGCTCCTTCTCGCTGATGGGCGAGAGCACCGTCGGCGTGTAGCCGCCGGAGGCGCGGTCGCTGTTGAGCGTGGCGACGAAGGAGGGCGGCAGGTTCGGCATCTCGTCCGTGCCGATGACGGCGCCGGTCGTGATGCGGAAGAGCTTCACGTAGAGCCGGTCGTTCTTCTTGATCTTGTTAATCGCCCCGACGAGCTGGCCCAAGTCCTGCGGGACGAAGCTCTGCGAGGCCGAAGCCTGCTGCAAGGTGCCGCCGTCGCCGACGAAGAGGACGAGCTGCCCCGGGGGCACGTCGGCCGGAATCTCGACGGGGATGCGCTGGACGAACTGCTTGCCCGACTCGGTGCGCACGTAAGCCTGCACCTCGACCATCTCGCCGCGGCGCACCTCGTTGCGGTCGAGCGCGATGCGGTCGAGCGCGGCGACGCGGCGCGAGTCGGAGGCCGCGATGTCGAGCGTGATGGGGCCGAGTTCGACGCCCTCGAAGCCGCTGGAGAGCAGCGCCTGGACGGGCCCGGCGACCGAGCCGGCCGCCGAGATGCCCGCGCCCTGCATCGAGAAGCGGCGCTCAAGCGTGATCGGCTCCTGCCCCTTGACCTCAATCCTGCCGCGGACGCTGACGGTCGAATCCCCGAGGCTGCGCTCGCTCGAAGTGAGCGTGCTGTAGACCGTCATGTTCAGCAGCAGCGGCGTCAGGAACTCGTCGTTGGCGACCTCGTAGCGGAAGGTCTCGACGTGGTCGCGGCTCGTGTGCAGGTTGATGCGTACGGGCACCATCTTCGGCGCGTGGCCGAGGTTGCCGTAGATGCCGGTCGAGCGATCCTGCGAGATGGCGCCGACCATCTGACCGGGCACGGTGAGCTTGAAGGAGTTCATCGTGTTCGGGATGACGGTGACGACCGTGGACTCCGACATCGGCATGTCGGCCGAGCCGAGGCTCAGGAACGGGTGGCCGAAGGCGTAGACGCGCTCGCCGTCGCGGTGCGTCACCGTGCCCGAGGCCGCGACCGAGAAGTCGCCGCGCACCAGCTCGACGCTGATTGAGGTGCCGGGCGCGAGCGTCTGCTCCGTGACCTTGCCGAGCGGCGTAATCGTTGACGCGCCGCCGACGCCGGCCACGGGCAGGAGCCCCTGCGACTGTAGCTGCGGCGTGAACTGCGAGACGGACTGCGGCGTGAAGCCGTTGAAGACGAGCGGGGTCGCAATCGGCGCGAACTGCTGGCCGAGGAGCGCGGCGAGCGGCGAGCCCGTCGCCACCGGCGCGACGAAGGTCACACCATTCTGCTGGCCCTGCGGGAGCTGCGCCTTCCAGTCGGCGCCGGAGAGCTGCGCGTAAGAGACGGCGCGCGGCTCGCGGATGAAGCCGAGCTGGTCGCGGCCGGCGCTCGTGCGGCCGCCCGTCTCGAACATCTCGACCATCTGCCTGATGGGCGTGATGCCCGCGATGGGCTCCTTCGAGAAGGGGAAGGCGTAGGCGATGGCGCCGACGAGCTTGCCGTCGATGTAGACGGGCGAGCCGGACATGCCTGCGAAGACGCTGGTGCGCTCGGCCAGCGGGCCCGACAGTCGCGCGATGATGACCGACTTGCGGGGCGCGGGGAAGCCCGGCAGCACCCCGAGGACTTCGACGCCGAACTCTTCGGGCACGGCCCCCGCGAAGACCGTCCGCGCGGTGCCCTTCTGCCCGGTGCGCACCTCTTCGAGCGGGAAGTATTCGACCTTCTGCGGCGGCGCGGGGGCGGCGGCGGCGGGCCGGGCGGTCTGCGCCAGCCCCGAGACCTGCGCTGCCAGGAAGAGGGCGAACAGGACGACGGCGTTTCTTCTCATTAAAGTACCTCGGACGGGAGTTCCCTACTGGAAAAAGGGTCGAACGGTGCGCCTTTGGCGGCGTCGCTGCCGCGCGGGGCTGAATGGGGAGCGAGAAGGCGGCCCACGCCCGCCGACTATAACTGTGCCTTTCTCGCAGGGTCAAGCCACGTCTTGCCCCAACAGGGATGAAACCGGAAGCCCCGGGGTTGCATGAGTTTAAATCCCGAATCGCCCGCCGCTTCCAACGCGGGAGCGCGGGCGCCGCCGCGCGGCGTCGTGGCGGACGGGAGGGTCGCGCCCCGCGGGCGGCCGCTGTAAACTCTGCCGGCATGGACGAAGTCGAGGGGTTCATCCTGGCGGGCGGGCTTTCGAGCCGTATGGGGTCGGACAAGTCGCGGCTGCGGCTCGGCGGGCGCTCGTTCGTCGAGCGTGCGGCCGGGGCGCTCGGCGCGCTCACGACGCGCGTGCGCGTCGTCGGCTCGCGGCCGGGGCTTGAGTCGCACGGGCTCCCGGTCGTCCGCGACATACACGAAGGGCTGGGCGCGATGGGCGGGCTGCACGCGGCGCTCGCGGACTGCGCGGCGCGATGGGCGGCGGTCGTCTCCTGCGACCTGCCCTTCGTGACGGGCGAACTTTTCCTGCGCCTCGCCTCGCTCCGCGCGGAAGGGGCGGAGGCCGTCGCGCCTCTTCAGGAGGACGGCCGCCCGCAGCCGCTCTGCGCGCTCTACGAGGCCGCCGCGTGCCGCGCCGCCGCCGAAGAGATGATTCGCGCCGGCGAGCTGCGGCCCCGCGAACTCCTCCGCCGCGTCCGCGCGCGCCGGGTCGCCTTCGACGAACTCTCCGACCTCGAAGGCTCCGCCCTCTTCTTCGCCAACGTCAACACGCCCGCCGAGTACGAGGAGGCACGGGAGAGGTTAGAGGTTAGTTAGGAGTTGAGCCCCGACGAAAGAAGCGCCCTGCGCCGTCAAGGGCTTTAACTAACCTCTAACCTCTAACCTCTAACCCCTAGCCCCTAGCCTCTGCTTTCTTTTGCCTTTACAATGGTGCCATCATGTCTCCTCGACGCCGAACCGGACGGAAGGCGCTGGCGGCGCTGCTCCCGGTCGTATTGTTGCTGCTTCTCGCCGTCGTCGGCCTGACGGCGTGGCTGGTCTACTCGGCCACGCGCCCGCCGCGGCGCGCCTACCTCGTCACCCCGGAAAAGTTCGCGCGCCTGAGCGACCGCGGCCTCAAGGCCACCGAGGAGACCTGGCAGAACCGCGACGGCACGCAGGCGCGCGGCTGGCTCGTGCGCGGCGCCGAGGGGTCGCCCGGCGTCCTGCTCCTGCACCGCTACGGCGCCGACCGCTCATGGCTCCTCAACCTCGGCGTGAAGCTCAACGAGACGACGAACATGACGGTGCTGCTGCCCGACCTGCGCGGGCACGGCGAGAACCCGCCCGTCTCGGCCTCGGCGCTCGGCGCGACCGAAGGCGACGACGCGCTGGGCGCGCTCGACTTCCTGCGCGGGCTGAAGTCGCCGCAGGGGCACGCGCTCGTCGGCGGCTCTCTGGGCGTCTACGGCGTCGAGGCCGGCGCGTACGCGGCGCTCGCCGCCGCGGGGCGGGAGAAGTCCGTGAGGGCGCTGGCGCTCGACTCCGTGCCCGACAGCCCGGACGACGTGCTGGCCGCCGCCGTCCGCGACCGCACGGGGCTCGACAGCGGGCCGCTGCACGCGCTGGCGCGCCTCGGCGCGCGCGTCTACTTCGCCGGCGGCTTCAAGACCAGGGCGGCCTGCACGCTGGCCGAGGCGCTCGGCGACCGGCAGGCGCTGCTGCTCGCGGGCGAGGGCTCGGGGCACCTGCGGCAGACGACCGAGACGCTCGCTCACTGCTTCCCAAACCCCTCGAACGTCGAGACGCACACCGACCTCCCCTACACGGGTAACACGCTCGCCTCCGCCTCGCCCGAACAGGACGAGGTCTACGACCGGCGACTGATAGACTTCTTCTCCCGCACGCTACGGTGAGGGGGGAAGTAGACAGTAGACAGTAGACAGTAGACAGTAGGGGGGATGAAAGCGGCGCGGCCTTCATCGTTAACTGACGAGGGCCGCGCCGCCTCTTATCTACTGTCTACTGTCTACTGTCTACTGTCTACTGTCTACTTGACCCTGACTTGCACGAGCGCGTAGCGGCCGTTGTCCGCGACGCGTTTCGCTTCGAGGCCGGCGTGTTCGTAGAGTTGGTGCTCTTCGCGCAGGCGCACGACGACGAGCGCACGGCCGCCGCGCGCGCGCGCGAACTCTTCGACCTGGCCGGCGCCTTCGAGCCTCAAGGGCTCGCCCTCCGCGTCGTATGCGAGGCGGCCGGCGCCGTAGAACTCCAGCGAACGCTCGACCTCGTGCAGGTTCACGACGGGCACCGGGCCGACCCCCCTCGCGTTCGCCTCGTACAGCTCGCGCCCGAGGCTCTCCTTGCGCGCCCCGCGCGCGAGCGCGCCGCCGCCCGCCGCCAGCGCCACCGTCAGCAGCGTCGCGCCGACCAGCGAGACGGCGCACAGCTCCCTCCTCCGCGCGAGGAAGACCGCGGCCAGCCCCGCCAGCCCCGCCGGCAGCAGCAGCGCCGCCACGTATGCGGCCGGAAGCCCGCGCATGAAAGAGCCGATCTCGCCGTAGTTGAAGACGAGGAGCGCCGCCCCCGCCCCGCAGCCCGCGAGCGCGAGCAGACCCGTCAGCCTCATCAGGGCGACACCGCCCGCGCCGCGCAAGTACCTGTGCAGGCCGTCGCCCGCCAGCAGCGCTGCGCCCGGCAGCGCGGGCAGCACGTAGCCCGGCAGCTTCGACCCCGACGCCGAGAAGAAGAGCACCGGCACCACGAGCCACGCCAGCGCCAGCACCCGCAGCCTGCCCGCCGCGTCCTCCGCCCGCGCGTTCGTCTGCAAGGCCGAGGCGACGCCGCCCAGCATGAAGAAAGTCCACGGCAGCGCCAGCGCGAGCGTTATCGGCAGGTAGAACCAGAACGGCTGCGGGTGGTGATACCTGTTCGAGACGTAGCGCGCGAAGTGGTGCTGCACGAAGAACTCGTCGGCGAACGCGCGGCCGTGGCGCGCGAAGACCGGCCCGTACCAGACGGCCGCCACCAGCAGCGCGAGCGGCACGCCCCACGGCACGCCGAGCCGCAGGAGCCCCGGCCACCGCCGACGCAGCGCCGAGTAAGCCAGCACGACGCCCGCCGTGAGGACGACGCCCACCAGCCCCTTCGCCAGCAGCGACAGCCCGACGAAGACGTAGAAGAAGACCAGCCACGCCCTGCGCCCCGCCCCGCGCTCGACCTCCGAGAAGTAGAAGCACGCGAGCGCGCCCGTCACGGTCGTCGTCAAAAGCGTGTCGAAGCTCGACGCGCGCGCGAAGACCATCAGCCCGAGCGTCGAGGCCGTCACGGCCGCGCACGTCACCCCGAGCCCGCGCAAGCCCTCGCCCGACTCGAACTCCGCGCGCCGCGCGGCCCACCCCGCCAGCAGCACCGTCAGCACGCCCGCCAGCGCAGAGCCCGCGCGCGCCGCGAACTCCGTCACGCCGAACAGCGTGTAGGCGACCGAGGTCAGCCAGTAGAGCAGCGCCGGCTTCTCGAACCACGTGTGCCCGGCGAGCGTCGGCGTCACCCAGTCGCCGCGCAGGTACATCTCGCGCGCCACCTGCGCGTAGCGCGGCTCGTCGGGCCCGAGCAGCGGCGCCGCGCCCAGCCCGTAAAAATAGGCCGCGCAGGCCGCCGCGAACAGCACGACCCACGCGCGCTTTGCAAGGAGGAAACGTTGCAAGTATAGTCACCCGGAAAGAGTAGTCAGTAGACAGTAGTCAGTAGTCAGTAGGTTTGGCAAGCGGGGTCGCCGTCTTAAGGTTTAACCGCCACCGCTCCCCCTAACTGAAGTTCCACAGCGTAGTTCGTACGGGCGCGACGCCGTAGCGGTCAGCCCCGCCCGCGGCAGCGGGCGGGCCGTTGAGCAACGGCAGCGCCGCCTCGCACAAATCCGCCCGCCACCGCGGGCGTTGCTGACCTGTTCTCCCTACTGTCTACTGTCTACTGTCTACTGTCTACTTATGAAGAACCTCCGCACAGCCGTCGTCGGCGTCGGCCACCTGGGCCGGCAGCACGCGCGCATCCACGCGGCGCTGGCCGCCGGGGGCGGGTCGGAGTTCGTCGCCGTCTGCGACACAGACGAGGGGACGGCGCGCGAGGTCGCCGCAGAGCGCGGGACGAGGTGGACGGCAGACTGGCGCACGCTCCCGGGCGAGGTTGACGCCGTGAGCCTCGCCACGCCGACCGAGTCGCACGCCGAGATAGCCTGCGCGCTGCTCGAATCGGGCGTCCACGTCCTCGTCGAGAAGCCCATCTCGCGCACGCTCGCGGAGGCCGACCGGATGATAGAGGCCGCGCGGCGCGGCGGCGCGACGCTCATGGTCGGGCACCTCGAACGCTTCAACCCCGCGCTCGTCGCCCTCAAGCCGCACGTGCGCCAGCCCGTCTACTTCGAGATTCACCGCGTCGGGCAGTTCACCGCCCGCTCGCTCGACATCGACGTGGTGCTCGACCTGATGATTCACGACCTCGACATCGTGCTCTGGCTCGTCGGGCACGGCGTCGAGGTGACGGACGTGCGCGGCGTCGGCCTGCCCGTCATCACCCCGCGCGTTGACGCCGCCAACGCGCGCATCGAGTTCGCCACCGGCGCGGTCGCCAACATCACGGCCTCGCGCGTCGGCACCGAGAAGATTCGCAAGATGCGCTTCTTCCAGCCGCACGACTACGTCGCCGTGGACTACGCCACGCGCCACGCCTCCATCAGCAGCCTCGCGCCGCCGAGTTCCACGGGGTCGTGGCCCGGCGTGCAGGTCAGGAACCTCGACATCGTGGACGTGGAGCCGCTGCGCACCGAGATCGAGCTGTTCCTCGAAGCGGCGCGCGAAGGCCGCCCCGCGCCCGTGACGGGCGAGGAGGGGCGCACGGCCCTCGCGCTCGCCGAACGCCTGCTCGCGCGCATACACGAGCACCCCGTCATCGCCGGCCTCGGGACGCAGTTTTAGCCAGATGACCCACGAAGACAGGCGCGCAGCAGCCATCTCCGAGATGCTTTCGGAGCGCATCGAGGCCGGCGACTTCCCCGCGGCCGTCTACCTCGTCGCCGAGGGCGGCCGCGTCCGCTTCTCCGACGCGCTCGGCGACGCCGTGCGCGAGCCCGCGCGCCACGCGGCGACGCCCGAGACCATCTTCGACCTCGCCTCGCTGACGAAGCCGCTCGTGACGGGGATGCTGCTCGCCCGCCTCGTCGAGCGCGGGGCGGTCGGGCTCGACGCCCCGGTCGCTGAGTACCTCGGCGAGTTCGCCGTCGTGGACAAGCGCGCCGTCACGGTCAGGCACCTGCTCACGCACACTTCGGGTCTGCCCGCGTGGCTGCCGCTCTACCTGACCGCCGAAGGCGACCCCGCGCGTGTGCCTGAAGTGATAGCCGCGCAGCCGCTCGAACGGCCGCCGGGCGAGCGCGTCGTCTACAGCGACCTCGGCTTCATCACGCTGGGGCTGCTCGCCGAGCGCGTCGCGGGCGCGCGGCTCGACGAACTCGCGCGCCGCGAAATCTTCGAGCCGCTCGGGCTCGGGCGAACCTTCTTCAACCCCGAAAAATCTCTCCAGGCCGAGGTCGCCGCGTGCGAGTCGGGCGGCAACGCCTACGAGCGCGGGATGTGCGAGACGACGCCGGGCGCGGGCGCGCGTGCGAAGTGGCGCGAGGCGACCATCTGGGGCGAGGTGCACGACGGCAACGCGTACTTCCTCGGCGGCGCGGCCGGACACGCCGGGCTCTTCTCGACCGCGGCCGAGACGCTGCGGCTGGCCTCCCAGTTCCTCCCGCGCACCACACGCCTCCTCAAGCCCGAGACGTGCGGCCTCTTCCGCGCGAACATGACCGAGGGGCTCAACGAGGCGCGCTCGTTCGCGTGGCAGCTCGCGGCCACGCCCGAGTCCACGGCCGGCCCGCGCCTCCCGCCCGACGCCTTCGGCCACCTCGGCTTCACAGGCACGAGCTGCTGGGTAGACCCCGCGGCCGAGCGCGTCCTCATCCTGCTCACGAACCGCACGCACGCGCGCGCACTCCCCTTCGTCAACATCAACGGCGTCCGGCGCCGCTTCCACACGCTCGCCGTCGAGGCGCTGGAGCAGCATGAGCGCGGAAGCTAGGCCCGGGCGCCGCGTCACCTTCTCCGAAGCGTTCCGCTTCTGGGTGAAGCTCGGCTGGATTTCGTTCGGCGGGCCGGCCGGGCAGATCGCCATCATGCACCGCGAGTTGGTCGAGCGCCGCCGCTGGCTGAGCGAAGAAAGATTTCTGCACGCGCTCAACTACTGCATGATGCTGCCCGGCCCGGAGGCGACGCAGCTCGCCATCTACGTCGGCTGGCTGCTGCACCGCACGCCGGGCGGCCTCGTCGCGGGCGCCTTCTTCGTCATCCCTTCGATACTCGTCCTGCTCCTGCTCTCCTACGTCTACGCCGCGCACGGCAACACCGCCTTCGTCTCGGGGCTGCTCTCCGGCTTCAAGCCCGTGGTCGTCGCCATCGTCGTCGAGGCCGTGCTGAAGATCGGCGGGCGCGCGCTCAAGCGCCGCGCGCACCTTTTGATTGCCGCGGCGGCCTTCGCCGGCATCTACTTCCTCCGCGTCCCCTTCC
The DNA here is from genome assembly GCA_036389815.1 of Pyrinomonadaceae bacterium. GTDB lineage: Bacteria > Acidobacteriota > Blastocatellia > Pyrinomonadales > Pyrinomonadaceae > QHXN01. The sequence continues at coordinate 19,887 of DASVWB010000017.1, forward strand.
CCCTCATCGTGCTCCTCGCGGGGCTCGCCGGCTTCGCGGGCGCGCGGCTCTGGCCCGGCGCGTTCGTGGCCGAGGCGAAGAAGTCGGAGCAGGGTAAGAAGGAGGAGAGCGGCGGGGCGGGCGGGGCGCTCCCGCTCGTCATCGACGACCACGCGCCGCCGCCGCCGCACACGCTCCCTTCGCGGGCGCGGGTCTTGCGCGTGCTGGCCGCGGGGCTCGCGCTGTGGCTCGCGCCGCTGGCGCTGCTCGCGGCGTGGCTCGGCGGGGGCGGCCTGCACGCCGACGAATATTTCTTCTTCACGAAGGCCGCGCTCGTCACCTTCGGCGGCGCGTACGCCGTGCTGGCCTACGTGACGCAGGCCGTGACGGTCGCGCCCTACAGTTGGCTCTCGCCCGCGCAGGCCGTGGACGGGCTGGCGCTCGCCGAGACGACGCCGGGGCCGCTCATCATGGTCTTGCAGTTCGTCGGCTTCATGGCGGGCTGGAACCACCCGCCCGCGGGCCTGAGCCCGGCGGCGAGCGGCGTGCTCGGCGCGCTGGTGACGACCTACGTCACCTTCCTCCCGTGCTTCGTCTTCATCTTCGTCGGCGCGCCCTACATCGAGGTCATCCGCGGCAACCGCGCGCTGGCGGGCGCGCTCGCCGGCGTGACGGCCGCGGTCGTCGGCGTCATCCTCAACCTCGCGCTCGTCTTCGGCGCGGCCGTCATCTGGCCGCACGGCTTCGCCGGCGGCGCCGACTGGTTCGCGGCCGCGCTCGGCGCCGCCGCCTTCTTCGCGCTCTACCGCCTCAAGGCGGACGTGCTCTGGGTCGTCCTCGTCGGCGGCCTGCTCGGGCTGGCGCGCGCCTTCCTGTTCCGCTGAAGACCGGGCGTGTTGTAGAATCAGCACCGCGCGCTCCCCTCCGTTCACGGCGTGCGGCACTTGAGCACGAGACCCGATGCGTTCCTCCTTCCAGAGAATCTTCGCCGCGACGCTGCTCGCCTGCGCCGTCGTCTCGCAGACGGTGGCCTCGATGGCGCAGGACGTTCAGGGTCAGCCCACGACGCGCCCGCGCCGCGCGACCCCGCCGCCGCCGCCCCCCTCCTCCTGGCCGACGCCCGAAGCGGAGGACGACGGCCCCGTCCCGCCGCTTCAAATCGGCACCGAGATAGCGACCCTCACGCGTGAGCCCGTCGTCCGCATCGGCCTCGCCACCGGCGCGCGCGGCGTCAACGTCTCGACCACCGCGCCCGCACTCAAGGCGACGGAGGCCGGCGAGCAGCCCGTCACGCTTGAGCTCGCGCGCGTGCGCATAGAGCCGCGCTCCTACCCGCAACTCCCTCTGCCCGCGCCCGGCGAGGCGGGCGGCGTCGAGTCCGCGCCGAGCACCTCGAACAGTTCCGCCGCCTCTCAGGGTGTGCGCCGCGCCGGAGAGGCGAGGGACGAGGCGACGGGCGGCGGCGTGCGTCTGACCGCGCGCACGGCCGCGCCCGTGCGCGGCGAGGCCATCTACGCGCCCGGCTCCGCGAAGCCGCTCGCAGACCTGCGCGCCCCCGTCGTCTTCTCATCCGACGACCCGGAGCACCACCCCGTCAGGTATAACGAGAAGCCATACCGCGGCCGCCTCGAAGTCTTCGCCAACACGAAGGGGGCGCTGACGGTCGTCAACGTCCTGTCGCTGGAGGACTACGTGCGCGGCGTCGTCCCGAACGAGCTTTCGCCGGGCGGCTGGCCGGAGATCGAGGCGCTGAAGGCGCAGGCCGTCGCCGCGCGCACGTACGCCGTCAGCAACCTCGGCCGCTTCGCCTCCGAGGGCTACGACCTCACGCCCGACACGCGCTCGCAGGTCTACGGCGGGCTCTCGACCGAGCACCCCCTGACCGACCGCGCCGTGCTTGAGACGCGCGGCCGCATCATTACCTACAGGGGCGCGCCCATCAACGCGCTCTACACCTCGACCTGCGGCGGGCGCACCGAGGACGGCGAGAACATCTTCGGCGGCGCGCCCGTCCCCTACCTGCGCGGCCGCGAGTGCGCGCTGGAGGCGGGCTCGCACTTCGCGCCGCTCACGCTGCGCACCTCGCGCGAGCCCGCCTCCACGAAGTCGGCCGAGCACGCGACGAGCGCGCGCGACGCGGCGCTGCTCTCCGTCGGGGGCTTCGAACTCCCCGCGCGCGTCGGCGACGAATGGCTCGCCGCGAGCGCGGACGCGGGCGAGCTTCGCCCGCTCCTGTCGCGCGTGGCCTCGCTCGCGCGGCAGCCGGCGCCGCCCGCGGGCGCCGACGCCGTGCGGCCGGGCGGCTTCGCCACCGCCCTCGCGCTCGCGCTCGACGGCGAGAGCCGCGGCGCGGCGCTCATGAACAGCGCGGACGTGGAATACCTGCTCGCCTTCCGCGACGCCGCCGAGGTGCCACAGCAGAACCGCGCCGACGTGGCCGCGATGCTGCGCGAGGGGCACCTCTCGCTCTACGCGGACGGCACGCTCAGGCCGCGCCAGCCGCTCTCAAGGGCGCGCGTGCTCCGCGCCGTCGCGCACGCGCTCGAAGCGCGCGGCCTGCTCCGTCTACAGAAGGCCGCGGCGCGCGTCGGCACGAACGGCGCGCTGCTGCTCCGCAACCCGGCGGGGAAGGACACGGCGGCGGCGGTCGCCGCGGACGCGCACCTCTTCCGCGCGTACGGCGAGGGGCTGTTCCCCGTGCGCGAGCTTGAGCTTGTCGGCGGCGAGCCGCTCGCCTTCCACACGAACGCGCGCGGCGAAGTCGACTACCTCGAAGCGCGGCCCGCGCCCTCGGGCGCCGCCTCCGACCGCGCGTCGAAATACACCAACTGGTCGGAGACGCTGACCCCCGCGGGAGTCCTCTCACGCCTCGCGCGCTCGCTCCCGGAGGTGGGCTCCATCCTCGACCTGCGCGTGCGCAGGCGCGGCGTCTCGGGGCGCGTGCTCGACCTCGAAGTCGTCGGCTCGAACGCGACGGCGCACGTGCGCGGCGGCCGCATACGCTCGGCGCTCGGCCTGCGCGAGCAGCTCTTCGTCGTTGACCGCGAGTACGACGAGGCGGGGCGCGTCGCGAAGTTCACCTTCACGGGGCGTGGCTGGGGGCACGGCGTCGGCATGTGCCAGGTCGGCGCCTACGGGCTCGCGCGCGCGGGGCTCTCGTACGAAAAGATTCTGAAGTCCTTCTACACGGGGGTCAGCGTGACGAAGCTCTACTGACGCGGCGACGTTTGATGCGATTCTCACGCACACAACTCCTGGGCGCGCTGGCGCTGCTGCTCGCCGTCTGGCTCGTCCTGGCCTTCCGCCTGCTCTACACTTCCCCGTGAGCGCAGAGACGCCTCCAGCACGCCCGGTCGTCGCCGTCGTCGGGCCGACCGCCTCCGGCAAGAGCGACCTCGGCATCGCGCTCGCCCTCCGTCTGGGCGGGGAGATAATCAACTGCGACTCCGTGCAGGTCTACAAAGAGGTCGAGGTCGCCACGGCCAAAGTCCCGCCCGGAGAGCGCCGCGGCGTGCCGCACCACCTGATCGACTTCGTCCCCCCACACTACACCTACACGGCCGCCGACTGGGCGCGCGACGCGCTCGCCTGCATCGAAGAGATAGAGGCGCGGGGGCGGACGGCGCTGCTCGTCGGCGGCACGGGCTTCTACCTGCGCGCGCTGCGCGAGCCCTTCTTCGAGGCCCCGCCGACGGACGCCGCGCTCCGCCGCAGGCTCGTCTCCCTGCGCGAGCGCCGCGGGCCCGAGCACCTGCACGAACTCCTCCGCCGGCTCGACCCCGAGCGCGCCGCGCGGCTCGCGCCCCGCGACCGGGCGCGCGTCCAGCGCGCGCTCGAACTGCGCTTGCAGACCGGCGCGAAGTTCTCCGCGCGCGCGGGCGCGCGCCCCGCCCCGCCGCCGCACGCCGCGCGGCTGCGCGTCTTCGCGTTGAGCCCACCGCGCGAAGAGCTATACCGCCGCATCGACCTGCGCGCCGAGGCGCACTTCCGCGCCGGGCTCATCGAGGAGGTGCGGGGGCTGCTCGCGCGCGGCGTGCCGGCCGAGGGGAGCGCGCTCGGCGCGCACGGCTACCGCCGCGTGGTCGAGTACCTGCGCGGCGGGCGCACGCTCGAAAGCGCGGTCGGGCAGACGAAGCTCGACGTGCGCCACTACGCCAAGCGGCAACTGACGTGGTTCCGGCGCGAGCCCGGCGTCGAGTGGGTGGATGGCTTCGGCGAAGACCCGCGCGTGCAGGCGGAGGTCGCGCGCCGTCTCGGCCTCGAATAGAACCAACGCCGGACGGCGCGGGGCGCCGTCGCGGCCGCGCGGATTTTGTCTGTAACCCGCGCGCGCCCGCCGGCGTCTTAAGTTTTGTTCTGCCGGAAACCTTTGAACTTTGGACAGGCAGGGTGTACTCTGTTCGAACCCAAGGGTTCACACATTTTCAAGCGGGGGCGTCTGTGGACACAAAATCAACTCCCCAAAACATACAGGACGCGTTCCTGAACACGGTGCGGCGTGAGAAGGACACCGTGACCATCTACCTGATGAACGGCGCGAAGCTGACGGGGCGCATCCGCAGTTTCGACAAGTACTCGGTGCTGCTGGAGTCCGCGTCGCAGGAGCAGCTCATCTTCAAGCACGCCATCTCGACCATCCAGCACGCGCGCCGCCAGTCGGGCGAGCACCGCCCGGCGCACACGTCCGAACACGGCCCCGACTCCGGCGGCGAGCACGCCGGCCGCTCCGACGGCTGAGACCGCCGCCCCCACCGCTGCGCCGAAATCATACGGGGAACTTAAAGGCTCTTGACCTCCGCTTTCATCACCTTCGAAGGCATAGACGGGTGCGGCAAGTCTACGCAGCTCCGCATGCTGGCGAGCGAGCTGCGCCTGCGCGGCCGCGAGGTCGTCTCGACGCGCGAGCCGGGCGGCACGCCCCTGGGCCTGCGCATCCGCCAGCTCGTGCTCGACACCGAGGAGCAGGTCGACCCGCTGGCCGAACTCCTCCTCTACGCCGCCGACCGCGCGCAGCACGTCCGCACGCACGTGCGCCCCGCGCTCGAATCCGGCCACGTCGTCCTCTCCGACCGCTACGCCGACGCGACCGTGGCCTATCAGGGCGCTGGGCGCGGCTTCCCCGACGAGATCGTCTCGGAGCTGGTCGCGCTCGCCACGGGCGGGCTGATGCCCGACCTGACGCTCATCTTCGACCTGCCGGTGGACGAGAGCCAGCGCCGCGCCGCGCGCCGCACGAGCAAGGGGCACAAGGCCGACCGCCTCGACGCCGAGGACGCCGCCTTCCACACGCGCGTCCGCGACGCGTACCTCCGCATCGCCGCCGCCGACTCCGCCCGCGTCCGCTTCATAGACGCCTCCGGCTCCGTCCAGGAGACGCAGTCGCAGGTCATGCGCATCGTCATGCCGTTTCTGGAGAGTAGACAGTAGACAGTAGACAGTAGACAGTAGACAGTAGGCTCCGCTCTGCGGGCGTTGACGCTTTCAACCGATTCAACCGGGCGTACTGACTAACAAAGGTTTTTCTACTGTCTACTGTCTACTGCCTACTGCCTACCGCCTTCTATGTTCGACACACTCATCGGGAACGGGCGCGCGAAGGAGATTTTGCGCAGGATGCTGGGGCAGGGGCGCGTGCCCGGCGCGCTGCTGTTCGCGGGCGAGGAGGGTCTGGGCAAGCGGCTCTTCGCGCTGGAGCTGGCGCGCGCTCTCAACTGCCGCACGCCTCGCGGGGTCGAGGCGTGCGGGGTTTGCAACGTCTGCGCGCGCGTCGGGCGTATCCATTGGCCGGCGGACGAGAAAGACGAGTACGAGAAGGTCATCTGGACGGAGCACAGCGACGTGGGGCTCGTCGCCCCTTACAACCGGCACCTCCTCGTCAGGGCCATCCGGAACCTGGAGCGCGAGACCAACTTCCGCCCCGCCGAGGGCGAGAGGCGCGTGTTTATAATCGAGGGCGCGGACAGCATGAACGAGTCCGCCTCGAACGCGCTTCTCAAGACGCTCGAAGAGCCCGCGCCGACCTCGCACATCATCCTTATCACCTCCCGCCCGTCGGCGCTGCTGCCGACCATCCGCTCGCGCTGCCAGGCCGTCCGCTTCGCGCCCATCTCGGCGGAGGAGCTTGAGGGTTATCTCGTCGAGAACGGCAAGCGCGCGGGCGCGGAGGCGCGGCTCGCCGCGCAGCTCGCGTCGGGGCGGCCGGGCGTCGCGCTCGGGCTGAACCTCGACACCTACCGCGGGCGGCGCGACGCGATGTTCGGCGTCGTCGAGGCGCTCGCGTCGGGCGGCGACCGCGTGCGCCTCCTGCGCGCGGCCGAGGAGATGGGCGACGCGAAGAACAAGGACGAGTACGAGCCGCGCCTCGACGCGCTGGAGCTGCTCGTGCGCGACCTCTGGCTCCTCTCGCTCGGCGCGGGCGAGCGCGCGGTCGTCAACCAGGACTTGCGCGAGCGACTGGCGAGGCTCGCCCCGGGCGTCGCGCCCGCCCGCGCCGCGCGCTGGCTCACGCGCATCGAAGACCTCCGCGCGCAGCTCGCCGTCAACGTCAACCGCCGCGCCGCCACCGACGCCCTCTTCCTCGCCATGTCCGCCGACTAAAAAAGGGGCGAGCCCGCCCGGGCACGCCCCCCACGAATCCCCACGTCTGAGAGAGTCGCTTACTTTATCTGAACCAGCTCCGGCACGAGTTCCGGCCGCGCCGCCGCGCCCTCTTTGACGAGTTTCTCGGCCTCGGCGACGAACGCCTCGACGATGTCCGAGCCTGCGACCTTACGCATGGGGCGGCCGTCCTTGAAGATCATGCCGACGCCCTTGCCGAAGGTGACGCCGAGCTGCGAGTCGTGCGCCTCGCCGGGGCCGTTCACCTCGCAGCCCATGATGGAGAGGTGCAGCGGCTCCTCGACGTGCGCGAGCCGGCGCTCGATCTCCGTCACTATCTCGACGAAGTTCTCCACGTCGAGGCGCCCGCACGTCGGGCAGGCGACGACGGTGACGCCGCGCTTGCGAAGCTCCAGCGACTTCAGAATCTCCCACGCGACCCGCACCTCCTCCCACGGCTCGGCCGCGAGCGAGACGCGGATGGTGTCGCCGATGCCTTCGTGGAGCAGGACGCCGAGGCCGATGGCCGACTTGATGGTGCCGCCGAAGGGCGTGCCCGCCTCGGTCACGCCGAGGTGGAGCGGGTAGTCCACACGCTCGGCCAGGAGCCGGTAGGCCGCGACCGTGCGCCGCACGTCGGAGGCTTTGAGGGAGACGACGATGTCCTGGAAGTCGAGGTCTTCGAGTATGCGTATGTGGCGCAGGGCGGACTCGACCATCGCCTCGGGCGTGGCCGTGCCGTACTTCTTGAGCAGGTCCTTTTCGAGCGAGCCGCCGTTGACGCCGATGCGGATGGGGACGCCGCGCTCCTTGGTCGCGCGGACGACCTCGCGCACGCGCTCGACGGAGCCGATGTTGCCGGGGTTGAGCCGGAGCTTGTCCACGCCGGCTTCGAGCGCCAACAGGGCGAGGCGGTAGTGGAAGTGTATGTCGGCGACGAGCGGCACGTCGGGCACCCGCCTTCTAATCTCCTTGAGCGCGACGGCGGCCTCCTGGTTCGGCACGGCGACGCGGACTATCTCGCAGCCCTGCCGCACCATCTCCTCGATCTGCCCGACCGTGCCCTCCACGTCCGCCGTGTCGGTCTTCGTCATCGACTGCACGGCGACGGGCGCGCCGCCGCCGATGAGCACGTCCCTGACCCTAACCTGTCTCGTTTGCCTCATGCCTGTCCTTACGCCGTTGAGAATCTCAAAGTTGCCTGAAGGGTGAATGGTAAATAGTAAATGGTGAATGGAGCCGGCAGCTTCCATTCACCATTTACTATTTACCATTCACCCTCTTCTCACTTCTGCTGCGTCGCCGCGGGCTTCTCCTTCGAGCGGAAGAGGCCGGGGGCGATCTTCGTCACGTCGTTGATGATGACGAAGCCCATCAGGAGCAGGAGGAAGACGAAGCCGACCTGCTGGATGCGCTCGCGCACGCGCAGCGAGAGCCGCATCCCGACGAGCGCGAGCACGCCTTCGAGCAGGAGCATGAAGATCATGCCGCCGTCGAGCATCGGGATGGGCAGCAGGTTGAAGATGCCGAGGTTGAGGCTCAGGAAGCCGAGCATGTCGAAGACGCCGCCCCAGCCGTAGTTGCTCGCCGCCTCGTAGGAGGCCTGCGCGATGGCGATGGGGCCGCCGACGGCCTCGCCGATGGCGAGGTTGCCGGTGAAGACCTGGCCGAGCGCCACGCCCGTCAGGCGCATGATCTCGACGTTGGTGTTGACGGCGACGGAGAACGCCTCGCCGGGGCCGACGCGCTCAAGCGGCGCCGCCGGCGGCGGCTGGAACGAGATGCCGAGGAGCCTGCCTTCGAGGCGCTGCTCGGGCGTCGTCAGCTCGACGCGCCCGCCCGCGCGCTCGACCGTGACGCGGAGCTGCCCCGGGTGCTTGTTGATGTAGTCCCTGACCTGCGAAGGGTTGCGCGCGGGCTCGCCGCCGAGCGCGACGATGCGGTCGCCCGGCTGCATCCCGGCCGCCGCCGCGGGCGAGTCGTCCACGACCTTGCCGATGACGACGGGCTGCACGCCGAGGTCGGGCGTGAAGTCGAGGTCGCCCAACTCGTGCCCGCCTTCTTTAATGACCGTCGGCTTGATGGCGAGCGGCACGCGGCGGCCTTCGCGCTCGACGACGAGGGGGATGGGCTGCGTCCGCTTGACCGTCGCCACGACGTTCATCCAGCGCCAGGTCGGATTCTCCTCGTTGTCGAAGGCGACGATGCGGTCGCCGGGCCTGAGCCCCGCCACTTCGGCCGCGCCGGCCTGCTCGACCTGCGCGACGACGGGCGAGGGTGCGGCCGGCACGCCGACCGCCAGCGCCCCGACGAACGGGATGGCGAGCGCCGTCAGGACGTTCATCACGGGGCCGGCGACGCCGACCAGAAACTTCTGCCAGCGGGGCCGCAGGTCGAAGCGCTCGGGCGTCGGTATCTCCTCGCCGCCGCCCTCTTCGAGCCCGGCGTTCGAGTCGTCACCGCCGAGCTTGACGTAGCCGCCCAGCGGGATGAGCGAAAGGCGGTAGTCGGTCGTGCCCCAGCGGCGCCCCCAGAGGCGCTTGCCGAAGCCGACCGAGAAGGTCTCGACGCGGATGCCTAAGAGCTTCGCGACGATGAAATGGCCGAACTCGTGCAGGATGACCGCGGCCCCGAGGATGAAGACGAACGAGAGCAGGTAGAGCAGGTTCATTGGGTCAAAGTCTCTTCAGTAAAAGCCGCGGCCGCAAAAAATTAGAGGCGGGGACTCCCCGCGCCGGTTGCATCGAAAAAGTTTACGTGCCCCGCGCTGAACCGTCAAACAACGAGCCGCGGAGGCGCGACCCAGGAATCTCAAATCTCAAATCTCAAATCTGAAATTCCCGAAGCCGCGCGTCCGTGGTTAAAACCGACCGACGCGGGCGGCGACTCCGCCCGTTCAGGCGACGGCCTTGGTGCCCCCTGTCACGCGCGCGATCTCGGCGGCGGCGGCCGCGCGCGCCTCGCCGTCTACCCGGAGCACCACGTCGAGGTCTGAAACCACGCGCGTCTCGTGCGCGTCCATCACGCGCTCGATGACGGCGGGGATGTCCGTGAGCCGAAGGCGGCCCGCGAGGAACGCCTTGACCGCCTCCTCGTTCGCGGCGTTGAGGGCGGCCGGCAGCGTCCCGCCCGCGCGCAGGGCGCGGTAGGCGAGCCCGAGGCAGGGGAAGCGCTCGAAGTCGGGCGCCTCGAAGCGCAGCGCGCCGAGCCTCGTCAGGTCGAGCGGCGGGAGCGCGGCCGAGGGGTGGCGCTCGGGGTAGGTGAGCGCGTACTGGATGGCGTGGCGCATGTCGGTGACGCCGAGCTGCGCCAGCACAGAGCCGTCCACCAGCTCGACCATCGAGTGGACGACCGACTCGGGGTGGACGACCACGTCTATCTCGTCCGCGCCGAAGCCGAAGAGCCAGCGCGCCTCGATGACTTCGAGCCCCTTGTTCATGAGCGTGGCCGAGTCGATGGTGATCTTCGCGCCCATGTTCCACGTCGGGTGGCGCATCGCCTCCTCGACGGTCGCCGCGCGCATCGCGCCCAGCGTCTTCTCGCGGAAGGGCCCGCCCGAGGCGGTCAGGATGAGGCGGCGCACCTCCTCGCGCCGCTCGCCGCGCAGGCACTGGTGGAGCGCGTTGTGCTCGGAGTCCACGGGGAGGAGTTCCGCGCCCGAAGCCGAGGCGGCCTTCGTCATCAGCTCGCCGGCGATGACGAGCGTCTCCTTGTTGGCGAGCGCGACGCGCTTGCCCGCTTCGAGCGCGCGCAGCGTCGGCACGAAGCCGACGGCGCCGACCGTGGCGCTCACGACCGTACGCGCCGCGCCGTGCGTCGCCACCTCGACCATCCCGGCCTCGCCCGTCGCGACCCGCGGCGCGGGCGTGCCGCGCCGCTTCAGCTCGTCCCTCAGCAGTTCGGCGCACTCCTCGTCCTCGACGGCGACGAGTTCGGGGCGGTGGCGTTCGACCTGCTCCGCGAGCCGCCCGACGTTGCGCCCGGCGGCGAGCGCCACCACGCGGAAGCGCCCGTCGCCGAAAGACTCGACCACGCTCATCGTGCTGCACCCGATGGAGCCGGTCGAGCCGAGTATCGCTATGCCCTGAGTGTCCATTTAACCCTTAGCGCCAGTAGTTCAGCGCGAAATAGTAGAGGAGCGGCGCGTTGAAGAGCAAACTGTCGAGCCGGTCGAGGAGTCCGCCGTGTCCGGGCAGGATTTGCGCGGCGTCCTTGGCCTTCGCGCCGCGCTTGAGGGCGCTCTCCGTCAGGTCGCCGGCCACGCCGAGCACGTTCATCACGGCCGCGAGCGCGAGCGCCGCGCCGAGCCCGATCTCGGGGAAGAACCAGTAGTGCGCCAGCGCCGCGGCCGCGAGGCTCGCCGCCATCCCGCCGGCCGCGCCCTCCCAGGTCTTGCCGGGGCTGACGTTGGGGGCGAGCTTGTGCCTGCCGAAGGCGCGCCCCGTGTAGTAGGCGCCCGTGTCCGAGCCCATCAGCACGAGGAAGAAGTATGAGAGCAGGTGCGTCGAGAGCGTGTGGCTGAGGTAGGCGTCCCCGGCGAGGAAAGTCTCGGGGGGGACGAGGACGGTCTGAAAACCCGTCCTCACGGATATCATGTGCGCGCCGAGGAACGCGACGTAGAGCACGCCGAGCACGGTCGAGCCGGCCGAGAGAATCATCTTGTCGAACGGCGCCCCGCGCAGCATCTCGGCCGCGAGCGCCGCGACGACGAACATCGGCACGACCAGGTAGAGCAGGTCCCACCAGCCGAAGAAGAAGACGACGAAGAGCGCGGCCACGGCCGAGTAGCCCACGACCACGTCCGGCTTCGCCCCGACCCTCCGCGCCAGGAACCAGAACTCGTAGAGCGCGACGACAATCGCGGCCGCGGCCAGCACGACGAAGAGGATTTGCAGCGGCGGGAAGACGACCGAGGCGATCAGGACGGGCAGCGCGACGGCGGCGGTGATGAGACGAGAATTCATGCAGTAGACAGTAAACGGTAGACAGTAGACAGTAGAAAAGCGGCAGTTAACCAATCTACCGAGTGTCAGTTTCCACCGCCGCGGGGCCGAAGCCCTGCCGGCTACTGTCTACTGACTACTGTCTACTTCTTTCACTTCGCGTTCGCGACCAGCTTCAGGCCGCCGAAGCGGCGGTCGCGCCGCTGGAAGTCGACGACGGCTTCGAGGAGGTCGGCGCGGCGGAAGTCGGGCCACAGCGTCTCGGTCACGTAAATCTCGCTGTAGGCCGCCTGCCACAGCAGGAAGTTCGAGATGCGCAGCTCGCCGCTCGTGCGCACGAGCAGGTCGAGTTCGGGCAGCCCGCGGGTGTAGAGGTGGCGCGTGATGTCCTCCTCGGCCAGCTCCTCGGGCGCGCGCCCCGAGGCGGCCAGCTCGCGCGCGGCGGCGCGGGCGGCGTCCACTATCTCGGCGCGGCCGCCGTAGTTGAGCGCCACGCTCAGGACCATCCCGGTGTTGCGCGCCGTGCGCTCGACGGCGCGCAGAAGCTCGCGCCTGACGCTCTCCCGCAGGCCCTCGATGCGGCCGATGGGCTGGAAGCGTATGTTCTGGCGGTCTATCTCTTCCAGCTCGATCCGGAGGTAGCGCTTGAGCATCCGCATCAGCGCGTCCACTTCGAGGCGCGGCCGCTTCCAGTTCTCGGTCGAGAAGGCGTAGAGCGTGAGCGCGCCGAGCCCGAGGCGCGCTGAGGTGTCCACGGCGGCGCGGACGGCCTCGACGCCGGCGCGGTGGCCGGCGACGCGCGGCTGCCCCCGCCGCGCGGCCCAGCGCCCGTTGCCGTCCATGATGACGGCCACGTGGCGCGGCAGCCGCGACCAGTCGATCTCGGCCAGCAGCGCCTCTTCGCGCGAGCCTCTCTCCAGAACGTCTGCGAAGTCTGAAAGCATAAGCGGGACGGGGCGGCCGCGCCCGCGCGGGCCGCCGCCGCGCATCTTAATCGCAAACCACTCTAAATTGCAAAGTGAGAACGACCCTCCCCGCCGTCCTCTTCGTAGCGCACCTCGACGAGCGTGAGCCCGTGCGCGGGCGCGGTGGCGATGGCGTGCGGGCGCTCGCCCGTCTCGACGGCGCGGCGGACGGTCTCGGCGTCGATCTCGCCGCGGCCCGCGGCCAGGAGCGCGCCCGCGATGGAGCGCACCATGTAGCGCAGGAAGCCCTCGGCGCTCGCGCGTATCTCGACGAGGCGGCCGCGGCCGCGCGGGCTCTGGCGCTCGGTGATGACGAGCCCGGTGAGGTCGCGGACGCGCGTCTTCACGTCCGACTGCGCGGCCGAGAAGGCCGTCCAGTCGTGGCGGCCGACGAGCGGCGCGGCCGCCTCGCGCATCCGCCCGAGGTCGAGCGGCCGCGCCTCTTGCAGCGCGTAGCGCGACCAGAAGGGCGAGGCGAAGCGCTCGTTGAAGACGCGGTAGCAGTAGGTCTTGCCGCGCGCGTCGTAGCGCGCGTGGAACCCTTCCGCCGCGGGCAGGGCTTCTGTCACGCGCAGGTCTCGCGGGAGGTTGCCGTTGAGCGCGGCGGCCAGCCTTTCGGGCCCGAACTCGCGCGAGAGGCGCGCGCTCGCCACCTGCGCCTCGGCGTGGACGCCCGCGTCCGTGCGCCCGGCCCCGTGCGCGGCGACCTCCGAGCCCTCCAGCAGCGACAGCGCGCGCACGAGTTCGCCCTGCACCGTCCGCCGCCCCTCCTGCGCCTGCCACCCGCTGAAGTCCGTCCCGTCGTACTGGAGCGTCAGCCGATAGTTCATGCGGGCTTTATGTGACACGAAAAGCGCGGGGCGTGCAAGGGCGCGCCCCGCGCTCCGCGGCCGCGGCGGGAGTGGCCGCCGCGCCCCGGCTCAAGCTATGCGGCCTTACCCCCGCGCGGCCGCGAGCCCGGGCCGCGACCTGTTAACGGGCGGGGGCGTCCGCGCCGGCTGCGAAGAGGTGCCCGCGACTCCGGGGCCTCCGGCGGACGCGGCTGGGCTCAAAGACTGGAGGGGGATGTTCAACTCCGACATCATGCGGCTGTCCCACTCCTCGACGGGGTCGAGCCCGGCGATGTACCTGCGCCCCTCGTTGCGGACGGGGTTGCGCACGCTGAGGATTTCCGGCCCCGAGGCCAGAATCACCTTCTTGTAGTTCGGCATGGCGCTCGCCCGGAGCTTCGAGCGGTAGTGGCGCGCCACGTTCGTCGGGCTCCCGAGCTGCTTGCAGAGCCGCTTGAAGTGCTCGACGACCTCCGAGGGCTCCATCCCCGCGGGGCGGTGGCAGAGCGTGTATCCGTCGTAGTCGCGGCTCACGGTGCCCGGCAGTATCCGCCCCTCGCGCGCGAGCTGGCGGTAGAAGGGCGTCTCCGGGTACGGGCAGACGATGCCGAGGAAGGTGATGTTGAAGTAGTGCAGGTCGGAGAGGTAGTCGGGCAGGCGTTCGAGGTACTCGCCGGTGTCCCCGTCCGAGCCGACGAGCAGGCCGAACGAGAGCATGATGCCGTTCTCGAAGCAGCGGCGGATGCGGCGGTCAACCTCCGAGATTTTATTCTGCCCCTTGTTCATCGCCTTGATGGAGTCGGGGTTGAGCGACTCCAGCCCCGTGTAGACGTAGCGGCACCCGGCGCGCGCCATCAGCCTGACGGTCTCCTCGTCCTTGAGCACGTTGAAGGTGAGGGCGCAGCCCCAGGTCTTCTTCAGCGGCGTGAGCGCCTCGCACAGCTCGCGCAGGTAGCGCGGGCTGCCACCCAGGTTGTTGTCGAGGAACGAGAAAGTGTTGTCG
>DASVWB010000018.1:0-15713 GCA_036389815.1 Pyrinomonadaceae bacterium
CAAGCCGGCCAAGGTCTCGCAGGCCGTCTTCGCCAACTACCCTTGGAGCAAGATCGAACTCCTCGGCGAGGTGCTCGCCACCGTCCGCCGCGACGCGTCGGGGCGCGTCGCGTGGCTCGTGCAGACCCTCGACATGCAGGAGCGCACCTCGGCCTCGGACGAGGACGGCGACGGCTTCGTCAACTACCCGATGAGCTGCGGCGACGTTGAGGCGTGCGCCTTCTTCAAGGAGACCGCGCCCGGCCTCTACCGCGTCTCCCTGCGCTCGAAGTGCGACGTGAACGTCGCGCGCATCGCCGAGCGCTTCGGCGGCGGCGGCCACCGCAACGCCGCCGGCTGCACCTTCCAGGGCACGCGGGAGGAGGCCGAGCGCGACGTCATCGGCCACCTCGTCTACGCCGTCGAGCACCGCGGCGAGAACGGTACGGGGCCGCTCCCGCCGCAGCAGGAGATCATCGCCGCGGCCGAGGCGCGCAAGGCCGAGCGCGACGCGCGCACCTAGAGGCAAGGGGGCAGGGGGCCGGGGGCCGGTATTAATTCTTTAACCAGCCCCTAGCCTCCGGCCCCCGCACGTGTTAACCTTCGTGCCCGAAAGCCCCCGAACAGCAGCACACCGCGAGAAAGCCGTCGAGAGCCAGAAGGCATGTCTTGGTTTCGTAAAAAGAACCAGCGGATAGAGTCCGTCCCGTCCGAGGAGCGGCGCGTGCGCACCGAGGGCGTCTTCGAGAAGTGCCCGGGCTGCGACGCCGCCCTCTACACGCGCGAACTCGAAGAGTCGGCGCACGTCTGCCCGCACTGCGGCCACCACTTCCGCATCGGCGCGCGCCAGCGCCTCGCGCTCCTCTACGACGAGGGCAAGTACGAGGAGCTGGACGCCGAGATCATCTCGACCGACCCGCTCGACTTCGTGGACACCAAGCCCTACCGCGAGCGCCTGGTGCAGGCGCGCCAGAAGACGGGGCTCCCCGAGGCCGTCATCAACGCGCGCGGCCGCGTGGGCGGCCACCCGGCGCTCGTCGCGGCCATGGACTTCAGCTTCCTCGGCGGCTCGATGGGCAGCGCCGTGGGCGAGAAGATCACGCGGCTCGTCGAGCGCGCCATCGAGGAGCGCGCGGCCGTCGTCATCTTCAGCCAGTCGGGCGGCGCGCGCATGCAGGAGGGCACCCACAGCCTCATGCAGATGGCGAAAATATCCGCCGCGCTCGCGCTGCTCGCGGAGGCCCGCCTCCCCTTCGTCTCCGTCATGAGCGACCCGACGACGGGCGGCGTCACCGCCAGCTTCGCCATGCTCGGCGACCTCAACATCGCCGAGCCGAAGGCGCTCATCGGCTTCGCGGGGCCCCGCGTCATCGAGCAGACCATCCGCCAGAAGCTCCCCGAGGACTTCCAGACCGCCGAGTTCCTGCTCGACCACGGCATGCTCGACGCCGTCGTAGACCGCCGCGAGATGCGCGACTGGATCGCGCGCGCGCTCGACTTCCTTTACAACCCCGAGGCGCACCTCGAACCCTTCAGGGCCGAACTGCCGGGCGGCAACGGCGCCGGCGCCCCGTCGGAAGACCGCGCGCCGAAGCCCGAAACCCCCGAACAGCACCGCGAATCGTTGTAGACTCCGGGCGTGAACTTCCAAGAGTCGGTCAGCTACCTCTTCGGCCTCGGCCACGAGACCGTCGCCATCAAGCTCGGCCTGGAGAACGTCTCGCGCCTGCTCGAACGTCTCGGCCGCCCGCAGGACTCCTTCCCCTCCGTACAGATCGCCGGCACGAACGGCAAGGGCTCGACGGCCGCGATGCTCGAAAGCGTCTGCCTCGCCTCCGGCCTGCGCGCCGGGCTCTACACCTCGCCGCACCTCGTCACGGTCACGGAGCGCGTGCGCGTCGGCGGGGCCGAGATACGGCGGGAGGAGTTCGCGCGCCTCGCCACGCGCGTGCGCGCCGCCGCCGAAGAGGTCGAACGCGAGTCGGGCGCGCTGCCGACCTTCTTCGAGCAGGTGACGGCCGTCGCGCTCTGCGCCTTCGCGGACGCGCGCGTCGAGCTTGCGATACTCGAAACGGGACTCGGCGGGCGCCTCGACGCGACGACCGCCGCCGGGGCGCGCTGGGTCTGCGTCACGCCGGTCGCGCTCGACCACCAGGAGTACCTCGGCTCCACGCTCGCCGCGATAGCGGCGGAGAAGGCGGCCATCATCCGGCCGGGCGTCCGCGCGGCGGTCGTCGCGCCGCAGGAGCCGGAGGCCGCCGAGGTCATCCTGCGCCGCTGCCGCGAGTGCGGCGTCGAGCCGCGCCTCTTGACCGGAGGGGCGGAGGTCGAGGAGGCCGCCGCGGACGGCCGCCTGCGCGTCAGGCTGCGGACGCCGCGCGCCGTCTACGGAGGCGTGCGGCTCGCGCTGCGCGGCCGCCACCAGCTCGTGAACGCGGCCGCGGCCGTCGCGCTCGCCGAGGCGCTCGCCGAAGACGGCTTCCCCGTCTCGCGCGGGCACGTCTCGGAAGGGTTGGAGCGTGCGGCGCACCCGGGGCGGCTTGAGCTGGACTCGGGCCGCGAGCCCGCGATCCTTTACGACGGAGCGCACAACCCGGCGGGCGCGCTCGCGCTGCGCGCGTACCTCGACGAGTTCGCGCCGCGGGGCGTGACGATGGTCTTCGGCGCGATGCGCGACAAGGAGCTGGCCGGGATAGGGCGCGCCCTCTTCCCCGCCGCCGCGCACCTCGTGCTCACGCGCCCGGACAACCCGCGCGCCGCCTCGGTCGAAGAACTGCTCCGCGCCGTGCCCGTCCCGCCCTCTTCGAGTACAATCGCGCTCGCGCCTTCCGTACGCGACGCGCTCGCCATCGCGCGGACGCACACGCCGCCGGGCGGGCTCGTCTGCGTGACCGGCTCGCTCTACCTCGTCGGCGAGGTCAAGGCGCTGCTCGAAAACGGAGGCTGAAGCTCCCTAAGCATGAGTGACAGTTCAGAATCGAAACGTCTGTGGCGGACGGCGCTCGTCGTGGCGGGCGTCGGGGTACTCATCCTCGTCCCGCTCGGTTGGCTGGCGCTGCGCATGTACGACGACACCGTCCGGCGCCGGATAGTCTCGGCCAACGAGTCGGCCGCGCTCGGCTCGCTCGAAGCCATCCAGGCCGCCGAGCAGCTACACTTCGAGACCCACGGCCAGTACGCGACCTTCCGGCAGCTCGTCGAGGCGGGCATACTCCAGTCGGAGCTGACCGGCGACCCGCCCGTCGGGCGCGGCTACGCCTACACCTTCCGCGTGCAGCCGCGGACGGACGCGCAGCCGGCCGCCTACAGCGTCAACGCCGACCCCGTCCGCGCGGGCGAGCGCGACGCCACCGGCCGCCGCCACTTCTTCATCGGCTCCGACGTGACCGGCGTGCGCTACAACGAGACGCGCCCCGCCACGAAGGACGACAAGCTGCGCCCGACGATGAGGGATTACTGAGGAAGTAGACAGTAGACAGTAGTCAGTAGCCAGCAGGGCTCCGCCTCTCCGGCGCTGACGCCTACACTCGGGCGATTCGCCGACGACTGTTTTTCTACTGTCTACTGACTACTGTCTACCGCCTACTTATCACTTATGGACAAAGGGCTGCCCGAGGTTCTGTCGAGCGAGAGGGTTTACGACGGCCGGCTCATCAGGGTCGCGCGCGACGAGGTGCGGGAGGGCGAGAAGACCTACGTGCGCGAGGTCGTGGGGCACCCGGGCGGGGCGGCGGCCGTGCCCGTGCATGCGGACGGGACGGTCAGCTTCGTCAGACAGTACCGCCACCCGGCGCGCGCCTTCGAGCTGGAGCTGCCGGCGGGCAAGCTCGACCCGGGCGAGCGCCCCGCCGAGACGGCCGCGCGCGAGCTGGAGGAGGAGCTGGGGCTGGTCGCAGGGCGCCTTGAGCCGCTCTCGGAGTTCTACACGACGCCCGGCTTCTGCGCCGAGCGGCTCTGGGTCTTCCTCGCCACAGACCTCCGCGAGACGGCGCGCCGCCACGAGGAGGACGAGATCATCGAGGTCGTGCGCCTCCCGCTCGCGCGCGCCCTCGGGATGCTCGCCTCCGGCGAGATAGACGACGCCAAGACCATCATCGGCCTCCTCCTCGCCGCGCGCCGCCTCGGCGCCGAGGCGTAAGACGTTTTAATCACAGGGACACACAGGCACGGCCGGGAACAATTTCAAATTTGAGATTTGAGATTTGAAATTTCAAATCTCAAATCTCAAATTCTTAAGGCCGTGGCTCCGCGGCTCGAATTGCCCTTCGCTTAAAGTCAGTGGCTCACCGGATGACGACGGCGGACTCGGAGACGGGGGCGACGGCGCGCACCCCGCCGCCGCGCGCGCCGACCTTCCTGAACTACGCGCACACGGCCGTCGCGTGGCCGCTGGTCGCGCTCTACACGGTCTTGATGGGGACGCTGTCGCTGGCCTGCTCGCCCTTCGACCGGCGCGGGCGCGGGCAGCACTGGTGCGCGAGCACGTGGAGCCGGATGATCGCGCGGACGGCGCTCCTGCGCGTCCGCGTCCGCGGCGGCGAGCACCTGCGCGCGGGCGAGAGCTACGTCTTCCTCTCGACGCACCAGAGCTGGATGGACATCCCCGTGATGCTCGGCTACCTGCCCAGCCAACTGCGCATCGCCGCCAAGCGCGAGGTCTTCCTCATCCCCTTCCTCGGCTGGCACATGCGGCGCGCCGGCTACATCCCCATCAACCGCGGCTCGACGGCCGAGTCAATCGAGAGCCTCCGCCGCGCAGCGCGGGCGCTCGGCGGCGGCGTCTCGGCCTTCCTCTTCCCCGAAGGCACGCGCTCGCGCGACGGCTCGCTCCAGCCCCTCAAGAAGGGCGGCTTCCGGCTCGCGCTGGAGTCCGGCCTGCCCGTAGTCCCCGTCACCATCGTGGGGACGCGCGGCGCGATGCCCCGCGGCTCGCTGGCGCTGCGCGCCGGGCGCGTCGAGATGCACATCGCCCCGCCCGTCCCCACCGACGGCCTCACGGACGAAGACCTCCCCGACCTCATGCGGCGCGTGCGCGAGGCGATGCTGGAACATTTCGAGAGTAGACAGCAGGCAGTAAGACAAGTAGACAGTAGACAGTAGACAGTAGACAGTAGACAGTAGGGCTCCGCCGGTCGGACGTTGACGATGACAGGCGGGCCGTCCGGACGCCGACTGTTTTTCTACTGTCTACTGTCTACTGTCTACTGTCTACTACCCACTGTCTACTGCCCACTGTCTACTTCCATGCTACACTCGCGGGCGTGGAGAATCCGCCGATTCAATTCCCTTCAGACAGCACGCGCGAGGTGACGGGCGAGCCGCGGGCGAAGGCCGCGCCCGACCCGGACGACCCGCCGTGGGGGCTGCCCGGCGCGGTGGGGCTGCTCATCCTGAGCTTCCTGCTGATGATCTTCATCAGCCTCGGGTTCCTGGTGCCGTACGCGCTGCGGCGCGGCGTGGGGCTGGCCGCGCTGCCCCAGTTCGCCCTCACCGACCCGCGGGCCATCCTCGTCCAGCTCCTCTCGATCTTCCCCGCGCACCTGCTCACGCTCGGGCTGGCGTGGCTGCTGGTGACGAGGGGCGGCAAGTACCCCTTCTTCCGGACGCTCGGGTGGGAGTGGGGCGCGGGGTTCACGCCCTGGCGCTGCGCCGGGCTGGCGCTGCTGCTCTACGCCGTGGGCTTCGGCATCCTCTCGCTCTCGGGCGAGTGCGACAACGAGTTGGAGCGCATCATCCGCAGCTCGCGCGGCGCGGCCATCGCCGCGGCGGCCGCCGCGTCGCTCACGGCCCCGCTCGTCGAGGAGATACTCTTCCGCGGCCTGCTCTACTCGGCGCTGCGCCGGCTGGTCGGCGTCTCGTGGGCGGTCGCCGTCGTGCTCATCATCTTCGCCCTGATACACGTCCCGCAGTACAGTCCCTGCTACGGCGTCATCGGCACCATCCTCCTGCTGAGCGCCGTCCTCACGGTCGTGCGCGCGCGCACGCGCAACCTGCTGCCGTGCTTCTTCATTCACCTCGTCTTCAACTCCGTGCAGGCCGTCCTCATCGTCCTCGCGCCGTACCTGCAACGCTTCATCCCGCCGGAGACCCCGCCCGTGCCCGCGCCTTCGCCGGGGCTGGTGGCCGAACTCTTCCTGAGGCTGTTCGGCACGGCGTGGTGAGATGGCCTACGAGGTCGTAGTCGTCGGCGGCGGCGTCGGCGGCCTGACGGCCGCGGCGCTGCTGGCCGCGCGCGGCGTCTCGGTCTGCCTGCTGGAGCGCGCGTCGCACGTCGGCGGCTGCGCCGCCAACTTCCCCGTCCAAGGGCACGACTTCGAGGGCGGCGCCGGCCTCTACGCGGGCTGGCTCCCCGGCGGCGTGCACGAACGCGTCTTCGCCGAGCTTCCCGTCGCCCCGCCCGAGGCGCGCACGCTCTCGCCCGCCTACACCGTCCGCGTCCGAGGCGAAGACGACGTGCCCGTCCGCGGCCCCCTCGAAGAGTTCTGCGAGACGCTGCGCGCGGCCTTCCCCGAGTGCGCCGAGGCGGCCGTCAGGTTCTACCGCGAGGCGGCCGAGGTCGCGGGCGCGCTCCTGCGCGCGGCCGAACGCTTCCCGGCGCTCGCGGGGGCGTCGAAGCTTCAGCTTCTCAGGCTCGCGGCGTCCGAGCCGCGCCTCGCGCCGCGCATACTCGCCGCGCGCGAGGACGCGGCGGCCGCGCACCTCGCGGGGGCTTCCGCGCGCTTCCGCCGCTTCGTGGACGCGCAGCTCCAAATCTACGCGCAGACACCGTCTACGGCCTGCGCGTACCTCTACGCCGCGGTCGCGCTCACGGAGCCGCTGCGCGGGATGCACGCCGTCCGCGGCGGCGCGCAGGCCGTGGCCGACGCGCTCGCCCAATCCGTCAGGGAGAGCGGCGGGAGCGTGCGCCTCGACACGACCGCGCTCAGGCTCGCGTTCGACACGGGCGGCCGCGCCGCGGGCGTCACGCTGCTGAGCGGCGAGACGGTCGGGGCCACGCGCGCCGTCGTCAGCGGCCTCACGGTCTGGGACACGTATGGCAAGCTCGTCGGCGCGGAGCGCACGCCGCCCGAGGTGCGCTCGCGCCTGAAGCGGCTGCGCGGGTGGGGCGCTTACCAGATTTTCTTGAGCCTCGAAGAGGAGGCCGCGCGCCGCCTCCCCTCCGAAAAAATCCTCGCCCTCGACCCGCAGGACGCCGACGGGCACGCCGCAGAGTTCGACGCCGAAAGCGCGCTCTTCATGCTCGGCGCGTCCCCTGCGTGGGACTCGCGCGCGCCCGCGGGCCGGCGCGCGGCGACCGTCTCGGCCTTCACGGAGGCCGAGCGCTGGTTCTCCTTCCACACGGACGAGTCGGAGCACGAGGCCGAAGACCAGCGCGCGCTCGAAGCGCTGTGGGCGCGACTGCACGCGGCGCTGCCCGAGCTGGGCGCGGGCGCGGAGGTCTTCGAGACGGCGACGCCGCGCACCTTCTACGAGCGCACGCGCCGCAGGCTCGGCATGGTCGGCGGCGTCGGCCAGTCGCTCGAACTCTTCGGCCCGAACGCGCCCGCGCACAGGACGGCCATCCCGAACCTGCTCATGGTCGGCGACACGGTCTTCCCCGGCAACGGACTCGCCGCCGTCACGCACTCGGCGCTCGTCGCCGCCAACGAAATCGCCCCGCCAGCTCGCCGGGGCGGCTGACGGGGCGCATCACTTACACGACGGAAACGGCCGTGCGCGGCCGACTATCTAGTTGTCGCGCTGCCGCGGGGCGGGCGACCTCTCCCCCCCGCCGCGCGGCGTGGGCGGCGCGGCCGGCATCTCCCTCGGCATGGGCTGGCTCGGCATCGAGGCGCCGTGGCCGGTCGGCGGGCCCGGCATCCCGGGCGAAGAGCCGCCGGGGAGCGAGCCGCCGGGGAACGAGCCGCCCGGGTTGCCGGCGGAAGTGCCCGGCGTCGGGTAGCCGGGCGCGGGCGGGTAGCGTCCCGACCAAGGCTGCGACGGGTAGAAGATTACGCCCGTCCCGTACCCGAAGCCGTAGGGCGAGCGCCAGTAGCCGTAGAACGGGAGGAAGGTGTAGCACCTCGTCGCGGCGTCGAAGACCCACAGGCCGACCACCTGGCGGTACGAGCCGAAGATGCCGTCCAGACTGTTCTGCTCGAAGATGTTGCGCAGCGTGCGGCGCTGGAACCTGTCGTTGATTCTCGCCAGCTCCTTCGCGCGGTCGCGGCTCCAGTAGTCCAGGTCGTCGCGCCACTTCTTGTCGAACTTCGACACCTCGACGCCGGCCGCGCCCGTGCGCGCGACCTTCCCGCCCTTCACCGTCAGCCCGGCGACGATGGCCCGCCCCTGCGAGACGACCACCTCGGCCTCGCCCCCGGGCAGCGCGTTGATGCGGTAGACGCCCGTGCGGACGATGTGCACGACCGTGCGCGGCGTCGCCACCGCGATGTCGAGGTCGAGCTGCTCGTAGCCGGTCGCCTCGACGACGACGCTGCCGCGTGCGAGTTCGACGCGCAGGTCGTCGAGGCTGGCCGAGGCCAGCGTGAACTCCGCGCCGCCGCCCGCGCGGAAGTAGGAGCCGGGGTTGAGCAGGACTTCGACGCGCCCCGAAGGGCCGGTCGCCACCGCGTCGCCGCTCTTCAGCTCGTCGGAGGCCGTGAGCGCGCGCCATTCGAGCGTGTCGGCGCGCCGGACCTTCACGTCGCCCGAGACGAAGTTGACGCCGCCGGCGCGCGCCGAGATGACGCGCGCGTCGCGGTCGCCGGCGCGCGCGGCCCCCGCGCAGGCCGAGACGAACAGGAGAGCGAGGAGTATTCCCTTGAGTGAGTTCTTTGTACTTTTCATGCGGGCACTTCCTTTGGGTAGAAGGGACTCCGGGGAGAGTCGTCCTTTTTCGACTGGAAGCATACTCCCGGGCGGGCGCCGCCACAAGGGTTGGAGCCAAAATTCTTCGCCGCGAGCTACTGGCCGCGGGCGAGGCGCAGCGCTTCGGGCGCGTCGGCCTCCGCGCCGCGGACGACCGTCACCGAATCGCCTTCGAGGCGCAGGCGCGTGAGCGCGCCGCCCTCGCGCCACTCGCGCTCGGGCGAGTCGGCGCCGGCCGCGGCGGGCGCCGCGCGGCCGGCGAGCATCTCGTTGTAGGCGCGGAAGAACTCCTGCGCGTCGCGCGGGCTGTCCCACACGGTCTTCCAGACGAAGAGCGGCGCGTGCCCCTCGCGCTCGAAGACGAAGGAGCGGTCGCCGCCCCAGCCGGCCGCGGCGCGGCGCGCCTCCTCCGGCGCGACGCCGGCCATGAGCAGTCCGCGCACGCCGACCTCGCCGAGCGGCGTCGTCGCGGTCAGCCGCCAGCCGCCCGACGCGAAATCCTCGACGCCCAGCTCGACCTCGCGCGGCGTCTCGCCCGCGAGGTACTTCTCCGGGTGGAGCACCTGCTCGGAGGACTGCGGCGGGTGTCGGAAGACCTCGTCGATACTGACGGCCGGGCGCGCGCGCCTGAGCGTCTCGACGAAGCGCAGGCCGTCGCGGTAGCGGAAGACGAAGGTCTCCGTGAGCAGCGGCGGGAAGAAGGCGCCGATGCCTTTGCGGTAAGGGGCGTAGCGGGCGTCCTCCTCGCGCGCCACGTCTTCGAGCGACTTGCGCGCCCAGGCGTCGCCCTGCACGACCCTGCGCTCGACGCTCACGGCGTCGCCCTCGACGAGCGCGAAGGCGGCCTCCTCGCGGTCGAAGCTGAAGGGGCGCGCGAGCATCATCCGCAGGAGGTCGAAGTGCTGATCCTGTAGCGCGTGGACGAACTCGTGCGTGAGTAGCCCCGTGTTGGCCTGCCCGCCGCGCTCCGGGACGAGGAGCACCTGCTTGTCGAGCGGCGAGTAGGTGGCGCCAGCGGTCGCCGCCGTGAAGCTGACGGCGAGCGCGGGGAGGTCCGTGCCCTCGGGCAGCATCCCGCCCGCGACCGCGAGGCGGCTCAGACCCTTCAGGTCGTCGGTGCCGAGCACGTCGGCAATCTCCTTCGTGCGCGTGCCGTACTCCCAGCCCGACAGCTCGGTCATCCCGACCTCGCCCGCCCAGCCGAGCCCGCGCACGCGCGAGGCCGCGTCGGCCGCGCGCTCGCGCAGCGCCCTCAGCCGCGGCGAGAGCGGGCGGCGCGGCAGGGGCGGCAGCGTCCTGCGCGCGGGCGGCGGCGCGTCGGCCGCGGCGAGCGCCGCCGGCACGCCCCGCGACCTCGAACGCTTCGCCACCAGCACGCTGAGCCCCACGGCCGCCGCCGCGAGCACCACGAAAAAGACCAGAAGCTTGCTCCCCCTCGTTCTCATATCAAAACTTAGACGCCCGAAACACCCCGCGCGCTGCCGCGACAAACTTAGAGCCGCCCCCCTCAACAACCCTCCGCGGGGCGGACGGCATCACAGCGTCAAATCCAGCGTAAGTCCCGGGGAACCGTGCACGCCGCGCGCGTGTCAAATCCCTCGGGCGGAGCGACTCCCCAGGCTCTCCGGCCGCGACAGCAAGACCGAAACTGTTCGAGGAGAGGAGCCCACCCATGCCGCGAAAGCCCACGAGGCCGCACGAACTTCTGCAAATCTCCGAGCCCTGCTCGGTCGAATGGGACTCGATGGCCGGCAACGAGCGCGTACGCTTCTGCTCGCACTGCCGGCTCGACGTACACAACCTCGCCGGGTTCACGCCGAGGGAGGCGATGGATCTGGCGCTGCGCTCCGGCGGGCGGCTCTGCCTGCGCATCGAGCGCGTGGGCGGAGTGCCGCGCACGCGCACGCTCGCCGAGCCGCTCTACCAGATCAGGCGGCGCGCCTCGCGCCTCGCCGCGGGCGCCTTCGGGGCCGCGCTCACGCTCTGCTCCGCCGCGGCCGCACAGGCGCAGTCTGCCGCGCCCGCGCAGCAGCAGCAGCAGTCGCAACGCGCCGAGCAGAACGCCGACAAAGCGCGGCCCGCCGCCGCCGGCACCGCGTCGCTCGCCGGGACCGTCTTCGACCCGACGCAGGCGGTCGTGCCCGGCGCGAACGTCAGGCTCAGCAACCGCGAGACCGGCGCGGAATTCAACGCCGTCACAGGCCCGGACGGCGTTTACCGCTTCGACTCGCTCCCGGCGGGGACTTACAACCTCGTCGTGGCGAGCCCCGGCTTCAAGGTGTCCGAGACCGCGAACGTTCAGGTGCGGGACGGGGCCGCGGAGCGCGCCGACGCAACGCTCGAAGTGGGCGAGACGCTGTCGGGCGTCGTCGTCGTCACGGTGGCGAGCGAACCTCTCGTCAGGGCCGCGATGGAGAAAGACCTTGAGGGCGTCCGCAGGCTGCTCTCCGAGGGCGCGGACGCGAACGTCGTGGACGGGAACCTCGGCCTCACGGCGCTGGCGGCGGCCTTCTCGGGCGGCAACGACGAGATGGTGCGCGAGCTTCTGTCGCGCGGCGCGCGCCCCAACGTGCGGCTCGCCTACAGGCAGACCGCGCTCATGCGCACCCGGGAGGGGACTACGCCCGAGGCGGTGCGCGAACTGCTCTACGCCGGCGCGAAGGTCAACCTGCGCGACGAGGAGGGCGACAGCGCGCTCATCCTCGCGACACGCGACGCCGGCCCGGAGGTCATCGAACTGCTGCTGCGCGCGGGCGCGAAGGTCAACGCGAAGAATAAGCAGGGGCGGACGGCGCTGATGAACGCGGCCGCCGCGGGCAACGCCGAGGTCGTCCGGCTGCTCCTCGACGCCGGAGCCGATGTCGGCGCACGCGACCACGAAGGCCACTCCGCCCTCTGGTACGCGCGCGACAACGACCGCGACGAGGCCGCCGCGCTCCTCCTCGCCTACGGCGCGTACGAAGAGCCGGAGAAGAAGGAACAGTAGGCAGTTGGGAAGCAGTAGGAAGTAGACAGTAGACAGTAGACAGTAGACAGTAGACAGTAGCAAAGAAACGTGCGGCGCGTCTCGGCTGTTGGGCGGGACGCGCCGCTGATGTTTTTCTACTGTCTACTGTCTACTGTCTACTTGTTTTTACTTCCTACCGCCTACTCCCCCGCCTTCACTTCGCGAAGTAGCCGCGGCGTCCGCGTGCGACGGCCTCGGGGCGGCGCGGGAGGCGGACGCGAATGGCGCGCCAAGCGCCGTCGCGGCGCTTGTTCGTCGGGCGGTAGGTGAGGCCGTAGACGGTGCCGAGGTCGGCGACGACGCGCTCGTAGGCGCCCGCGAGGTCTTCCAGCTTCTCCACTTCGTAGAAGAGGCCGCCGCCCGCGTCGGCCAGCTCCTTCATGCGGTCGTGCGCGAGGTCGTAGGTCTCCGGCTGGATGTCCAGGGGGCTGAACGCCTCGTAGAACTCCGTGTTCGTCCAGACGGCGTAGACGACGCCCTCGAACTCCTGCACGCGGCTGCGTATCTCCTCGAAAGAGGTGCTGGAGCCGACGCCCGTCACGTTCGGCAGCGTCGAGTCGAGCCCGTCGCTCATCACGATGAGCGCGCGGCGGCGCGCGGGGTCTGCGTCGCGTTCGAGCAGGTCGAGCGCGTAGGCGAGCGAGTCGTGGAGCCGCGTGTCGCCCTTCGGCGCGGCGAGGCGGTCGAGCGCGGCGCCGAGGCGCCGGCGGTCGCTCGTCAGCGGCGAGACGACCGCGGCCTCGCCCGCGAAGGCGACGACGCCGACGCGATCCTGCGGGCGCGTGACGGCGACGAAGCGGCGCGCGGCCGCGCGGATGGTGTCGGTGACGCGTGCGGTCGAGCCAGAGAGGTCGAGCAGGAGCAGGAGGTCGAAGGGCGCCTCGGCCGTCTCGAAGTGTTCGATTGATTGCTCGACGTTGTCCTCGTAGAGGCGGAAGTCGGCGGCCGCGAGCCCCTGCAAGCCGCGCCCGCTCGCGCGGTCTACGACCGAGACGTTGACCGTCACCAGGTCGGACTCGACGCGCACGACCTCGTCCTCGTCAACCTCCTGCGGCGTCTCGGTCGGCTCGGGTCGCGGGCGCACGGGCGTGACGGGCGCGTCGTCCGGCGTCTCCCTCACGCGCGCGGGCCGCGCGCCCCCGCGCCTCGAACCTCCGCCCTCCGCGCCCGTGTTGCGCGCCGCCTCGGGGCCGCCCGCGCGGCCGCCTGACGGCTCAAGGCTGATGCGGCCGCGCCCCGAGAAGAGGTTGACGGGGTGGCCGCCCGCGCCGAAGCGCGCCTGAAACTTCCCGCGCACGACGCGCGACGGCGCGCCCCGCGACTCGACGCCCTCGCCGAGCGAGACCGAGCCGTTGAGCGACTGCGCCGTGACGGCCGCGTCGGCCGGCGCGGGCAGCGCGAGCCGCAGGTCGCCCGAGAGCGTCTGGGCGTCGAGCGAGGCGGGCAGCCCGTTGACGGAGGTCGCGCCCTCGGACGTGTAGACCTTGAGCCGAGCCGCGGCCGGGACGAGGAGTTTCAAGTCCACGCGCGGCGCGGCGGCCGTCGAGGCGCGCGCGACGACTATTCTCAAAGTCCCTTCCGCGCGCTCGATGCTGACGGGGGAGGCCGGCCGCGCGGCGCGCCTCTTCCCCTTCGCCGCGGGCGCCGGCCTGGCAGAGGCCGCGCCCGACACTGACGCCGTCAGCTCCAACTGCTCCCCGTCCCAGATTTCGACGGAGACGCCGCCGCGCCTGTTCTCGACGTACACCTCGCCGCCCGGCGCGAGCGCGAGGCTCACGGAGCCCGCGTCGCCCGACTGCCGCGCCGCGCCCGCCGCCGCCGGCAGGAACGCCGAAGACAGCACAAACAGCGACGCCAGCAAAAGCGACGCCCCGACCGCCCACGGTCTTCGTCCCGTACGAGCCACGGCGGTTTGATGTCGGTTCGGCGGCAACATGGTTGCCGACATTTTGCACCCGCCCCGTCGGAAGGCAAAGGGGAAAGCAAGGGCTAGAGGCCAGGGGCTAGTTAAGAGTGAATCTCCTAACTAGCCCCCGGCCTCTAGCCCCTAGCCCCTGCTTTCCCTGTCCCGAGGGGCTTATTCGATCATATCGAGCATGGAGTTGCCGTTGCCGTTCGTGGGCGGCATCGACTGCGGGCCGGCGGCGCCCATGTCGCTGAGGCGGAGGAGGAAGTTGCCCGGGTTGGTCGCGTAGGCCATCGCGTCGTCCTTCTTGACCAGCCCCTCGCGGACGTAGCGCTCCAGCACGCCGTCGAAGGTCTGCATCCCGTCGAGGTCGCCCTGATCCATCGCGTCCGTGAGCGACTTGCCCTCGCGCTCGCCGTACTCCATGTACTCGCGCGTGCGCGCCGTGGACTTCAGAATCTCGATGGCGGCGATGCGCCCCTTCCGGTCGGCGCGCGGGATGAGGCGCTGCGAGACGATGAAGCGGAACGACTGCGAGAGGCGCGTGCGGATGGACTGCTCCTCATTCTTCGGGAAGACGCCGATGATGCGGTCGACGGTCTTCGCCGCGTCGATGGTGTGGAGGGTCGAGAGCACGAGGTGCCCCGTCTCGGCGGCTTCGAGCGCGACCTCGATGGTCTCGCGGTCGCGCATCTCGCCGACGAGGATGACCTTCGGGGCCTGCCGGAGCGCCGCGCGCAGCGCCAGCGCGAAGCTCGGCGTGTCCGAGTGCAGCTCGCGCTGGTGGATGGTCGAGAGCTTGTGCGGGTGCAGGAACTCTATCGGGTCTTCGATGGTGACGACGTGGTACGCCTTCGACTCGTTGATGAGGTCGATGACGGCGGCGAGCGTCGTGGACTTGCCCGACCCCGTCGGGCCGGTCACGAGCACGACGCCGTTCTTGAGGCCGGCGATCTCCTTGAGCACGGGCGGCAGGTTGAAGTCCGACCACTGCGGCGGCCGGTTCGGGATGACGCGCATCACGATGGCGTGCGTGCCGCGCTGCATGAAGATGTTGACGCGGAAGCGCGCGAAGCCCGGCGCGCTAAACGAGAGGTCGGCCGAGCCGAGCTTCTCAAGGTTCTCGCCGGCCGTCTGGTGGTTGCCGATGATGACCTTGGCGAGCGCGGCCGTGTGCGCCGGCAGGAGTTTTTCGAGGCCGGGGATGGCGACGGGCTGCAACTCGCCGAGCAGCTCGACCTGCGGCGGGCGGCCGGGCGAGAAGATCAGGTCGCTGACCTTGTCCGAGACCGCCAGCATGCGCTGGAGGACGCCGAGGAAGTTCAGTTGCGTCGGCGCTCCGGCCGCGGGGGGCGGCGCGGAGAAGGGCGCTTGGGGTGTGCTCATCTATGAATCTGCTCCGGGAAACTTCAGGGCTAGTGCGTTAAGGTACCGGCGGAAGAATGAGGGCCGCGCTTCGGCGGGCGGGAACCCGCGGGGCTGTCCCCACGTCTAAGATGACAGAACGCGGCGCGAGTTGGCAAGAGGGAATTTTTCGGGCGGGGCGCGGGCGGCCAAACTTCCGTTAGTTCTCGTAACGGAAATGACACCCGTCTTGCAAACAACCGTGCCCGCTTCGGCGTACATCACAGTGTCAGTCGGGCGCGGGGCTCGCGCAACGCAAGGGAGTTTGAAGCCCTGCCGGCCCGGAGAGGAGGCGAGAAGGATGGCGACCTACAGAGACCCGGTGAGAATCTTCGCCCCGCTGGAGATCATCGAGCGGCTGCTCGAAATACGCGCCGACGCGGGCTACACGCCCGCCCTCTTCCTGCGCTCGTCCGACGACCTCGTCGCCTACTTCGACGCCTACGGCTTCGACGTCTACAGCTTCGACGTGCCCGAGGCCGAGTTCCGCTTCGGCGACTACCGCGCGCCCGTCGCCCCCGGCGGCGACCACGCCCACGAGTCGCCCACGGCGCATTAGGACAGTAGGCA
>DASVWB010000019.1:0-3535 GCA_036389815.1 Pyrinomonadaceae bacterium
CGGGCGAAATCTGCATCTACACGAACCAGAACGTCGTCATCGAGGAGATTTGAGGCGCGCCGCCCCGCCCTTAACTTTCGAACGCTTTACCAGATGGTCATATACCTTTCAGGCGAGGTCGATGAGGAGTCGCGGCTCGACGAGATGACGCCGCGCCAGATAGTCGCCGAACTCGACAAGCACGTCGTCGGCCAGCACGCCGCCAAGCGCGCCGTCGCCATCGCCCTGCGCAACCGCGTCCGCCGCCAGAAGCTCCCGCCCGAGATGGCCGCCGACGTGATGCCCAAAAACATCATCATGATCGGCTCGACCGGCGTCGGCAAGACCGAGATCGCACGGCGCCTGGCGCGCATGTCCAACTCGCCCTTCCTCAAGGTCGAAGCCTCCAAGTTCACGGAGGTCGGCTACGTCGGCCGCGACGTGGAGAGCATGATCCGCGACCTGACGGAGATCGCCGTCGACATGGTGCGCGAGGAGAAGGTCGAGGAGGTCGCCGAGAAGGCCGAGCACAACGCCGAGGAGCGCGTCCTCGACCTCCTCCTCCCGCAGCGCCCCTCCGCGGGCTTCTACGACTTCGACTCCGCCCCGGACGACGACGCCGCCGAGCCCGCCCCCGGCTCCGACCGCGACGAGCAGTTCCGGAAGACGCGCGAGAAGCTGCGGGCGCAGCTGCGCGAGGGCAAGCTCGACAGCCGCCCCGTCGAGATGGAGGTGCGCGAGAAGAGCTTCCCCACCATCGAGGTCGCCGGCCCGCAGGGCGTGGAAGAGATGGGCATCAACATGAAGGACATGCTCGGCAACCTCTTCCAGGGGCGCACCAAGCGCCAGCGCATGCGTGTCGACGAGGCCATGGAGTACCTCATCCAGGAGGAGGAGGAGCGGCTCGTCGACATGGACGCCGTCGCGCGCGCCGCGCTCGAACGCGTCGAGTCCTCGGCCATCGTCTTCCTCGACGAGCTGGACAAGATCGCCGGCCGCGAGTCCTCCGGCTCCGGGCCCGACGTCTCGCGCGAGGGCGTGCAGCGCGACCTCCTGCCCATCGTCGAGGGCACGACCGTCAACACGCGCTACGGCATGGTGCGCACCGACCACGTCCTCTTCATCGCGGCCGGCGCCTTCCACGTCTCGAAGCCCTCCGACCTCATCCCGGAACTCCAGGGGCGCTTCCCCATCCGCGTCGGGCTCGACTCGCTCACGCTCGAAGACTTCAAGCGCATCCTGACCGAGCCCAAGAACTCGCTCGTCAAACAGTACAAGGCGCTGCTGGAGACCGAGGGCATCGAGCTCGAATTCACCGAGGACGCCGTCGACGCCGTCGCGCGCTTCGCCGTCCGCGTCAACGAGCAGACCGAGAACATCGGCGCCCGCCGCCTGCACACCATCATGGAGAAGGTGCTCGACGAGATCAGCTTCGAGGGCCCCGACCTCGAACCCAAGCGCCAGTCCATCGACGCCGAGTACGTCTCGCGCGCCATCTCCGAGATCGTCAAAGACCAGGACCTCAGCCGCTACATCCTCTAATGAAGGCACAAGGCACAAGGCGCAAGGCGGAGGGCAAAGGTGTGGGCGCGCCCCGCGCGCGCGACTTCTCTTCTAATTATCGCCTTTTGCTCTTCGCCCTCTGCCTTCTGCCTTGTGCCCTGACTCTTTCCGGCTGCGGGAAGCGCCGGCCGCCGCAGCCGCCCGTCGAGAACGTCCCGCAGCGCACGGAACTGCTCTCGGGCGTGCAGCGCGGCAACCAGGTCATCCTGAGCTGGCCCGCGCCGCGCCGCAACGCCTCCGACGAGAGCGTCCAGAGCATCCGCCGCGTGGACGTCTACCGCCTCGCAGAGGCCGTGGACGACCCTCTGCCCCTCACCGAGGAGGAGTTCTCCTCGCGCGCGACCCTCATCGGCTCGCTCGGCGCGGAGCGGATCGCGCAGGGCGCGGGCACGCTCGCCTACACGGACGAACTCTCGCTCTCCGAGCCCGTCCGCCTGCGCTACGCCGTGCGCTACGTCAACGCCGCCGGCCAGCGCGCCTCCTTCTCGAACTTCCTTCTGATCGAGCCCGCCGCGAGCGTGAGCCAGCCGCCCGTCGTCGGCCAGACGCCGGAGGTCAGGGAGAACGCTATCGTCGTCCGCTGGGAGGCGCCCGCGGCGAACGTGGACAACACGCGGCCCGCGAACCTGCTCGGCTACAACGTCTACCGCTCGGCGCGCTCGCAGAACGAGCCAGCGCAGACGCCCCTGAATTCGAGGCCGGTTCAGGCGACGAGCTTCGCCGACCAGACGTTCGCCTTCGGCGAGGAGTACGTCTACGTCGTCCGCGCCGTCTCGCTCGGCACGGGCGGCGAGCCGGTCGAGAGCCTCAACTCGAACCCCGTCGAGGCCCGCCCCGCCGACGTCTTCCCGCCCGCGCCCCCGACGGGGCTGACGCTGGCCGCGACCCCCGCGCCGCTCCGCATCTCCGTCTTCTTCGCCGCGAACCCCGAGCGCGACGTCGCCGGCTACAACGTCTTCCGCTCGACCGACGCCGACCTGCCGAAAGAGCAGTGGACGAAGCTCAACCGGAACCCGCTCGACCGCACGACCTACCAGGACGAGGCGGTCAAGTCGGGGCAGCGCTACTTCTACTACGTCACGGCCGTAGACCAGGCCGGCAACGTCTCGCGCCCGTCCGAGGTTCAATCCGAGACCGCGCCCTAGAGCGCCAGAAGGACACCTTTCGACATGAAGATTTGCCGCTTCATCGACCCGGAGACGCAGCGCCCGAGCTACGGCATGATCGAGGGCGGAAAGGTCTTCACGCTCCGCGGCGACCTCTCGGCCGGAGACCTCTCGCTCGAAGGCGTCGAGCCTTCCCTCGATCTCGCCGAGGCGCGCCTGCTCCCGCCCGTCGAGCCTTCTAAGATAGTCTGCGTCGGCCGCAACTACCGCGAGCACGCGGCCGAACTCGGCAACCCAATGCCCGCCGAACCGCTCCTCTTCCTCAAAGCCCCTTCGGCGCTCGTCGGCGACGGGGAGACCATCAAACTCCCGCCCCTCTCGGAGAGGGTCGAGCACGAGGGCGAACTCGCCGTCGTTATCGGACGGAAGTGCGCGCGCCTCGGAGACGGCGAAGACCCGCTCGCATACGTCCTCGGCTACACCTGCCTGAACGACGTCACCGCGCGCGACCTGCAGCGCAAGGACGTGCAGTTCACGCGCGGCAAATCCTTCGACACCTTCTGCCCCGTCGGCCCTTACCTCGTCACGGGGCTCGACCCGACAGACCTCTCCGTCGTGACGCGCGTCAACGGCGAGGTGCGCCAGAGCGGCCGCACCAGCGCGATGGCCTTCCCCGTCCCATACCTCCTTCGATACATCTCGCACGCGATGACGCTCGAACCCGGCGACCTCATCGCCACGGGGACGCCCGCCGGCGTCGGGCCACTCCGCGCGGGCGACGTGGTCGAGGTCGAGGTCGAGGGCGTCGGCACCCTGCGCAACCCCGTCGGGCGGCATGAGTGACAAGGCAGAACCCTTCGAGGAGGTCTTCGTACACTCCTGCAAGC
>DASVWB010000020.1:0-27470 GCA_036389815.1 Pyrinomonadaceae bacterium
CGCGGCCGTTCGCCAACGGCCGCGCAAGCCCCCCGGCGCGCGGAGCCGAATCGTGCGCGGTGCGGCTCAGGCCTGCATCGCCTGCCTGATCAGATCCACTATCCCGAACCTGTCGCCGGTCTTGAAGCCCGCCATCGGCTCCCAGGCCGTGTCCCACAGGTAGGAGTGCTTGTCGTCGTAGAGGAGCCCGACGAAGACCTCGGTGACGATGCGCCCGCCCACGGGGCCGAGCCTGATGGGCGTGTCGTCGTTGCCGTCGAACTGCTGCTGGGCCTCGGCGAGGACGTAGTACCAGAGCGGCGCCTTGCCCGCGAACCTCGGCGAGATGTCCGTCAGCAGCGGGTTCCCGCCGCTGTCCTCGGCGGTCGCCTTGCCGACCCGGAGCCGGTCGTCGGGGAGCGGCGTCTCGCCCATGAAGCGCGCCACGTCCTGCCCGGAGGGGAGCCCCATCCGCAGGCCGCGGAGCAGGTTCCGCTCGGCCAGCGACGGCACGTTGGGCGCGATGACGAAGGGCAGTTGGCCCAGCGGGTTCACCAGCGAGGTGTCTATCTTGTACGCCTTCTGAAGGCGCTCGGGGCCCTCCTCCGGCGCGTCCGGCCGCATGTTGAAGAAGAGGCTCCAGTCGATGGCCCAAGTGTCGGGGAAGGCGCGGAAGCCGGTCAGGCTCGTGAACTCGCCCTCGCCCAGGATGTCGAACCTGACGGGGAGCGTCGTGTTCAGGCGGTAGCTCGGCCGCACCATCGAGTGGCCGAAGCGGTAGGCGGCGGCCGAGAACTCGACGGGCATGTAAGGGTACTTCTGCCACCTGAAGAACTTGAGGTTCGGCTTGTTGTGGACGACGTCGCGGCTGGGCAGCACGTCGCGCACCATCTGCTCGCCGCAGATGGTGGGCAGGAAGTCGTTGACCACCACCCACTGGTAGTGGAAGCGCACCTCGCGCTGCACGGCCCTCAGCAGCTCCGCCGGGTCGGACGCGAGCGACTGCTTGCCGGCGAGCGTCGGCAGCACCTGCGCGACGCGGTTGTGGAAGCGCAGGAAGGTGGCCTGGAGCTGCGAGACGATGACGTTCTCGTCGTTGCGCGGGTCGCCGATGAGCGCGCGCGCGCGCCCGCCGGGCGGGTCGTTGCGCGGCAGGTCGCGCGTCTGCGGGTCGTGCGGGACGCCCGACAGCTCGCGGCCGAGGAGCATCCGCACCTGGTCGTCCTCGTAGAGGTAGGGCTGGTCGTCCGGCCCGCGGCCGTAGATGCAGTCGAGGTCGAAGCGCGGCGTGCGGAAGTCGACGAGCGCGTCCGGGTCGTTCTGCTTCTGGAGGCTGCTGGCCGGGTCGAAGGTCAGGTCGTGGTCGATGAACTGGCCGAGGTAGGTGTAGCCGGCGTCGATGCCACGGTTCTCCTCGGGGTCCTTCTCGTCGCCCTCGTCCGTGGGCTCGCGCTCGGCGACCATCGCCTGCGCGAGCTTCCGGAGGTCTTCCTCGTCGAAGAGCGCCGAGGGCAGCGCGCGGAACATGCGGCCGAAGCGGCCCTCGAAGGAGGGCGATTTCGGGAAGAAGTCGGCGCCGCGCGGGCGGTCGCCGTGGAAGCGGAAGAGGTCGCGGAAGAACTTGGCCGCCTCGGCCGGCTTGAACTCCTTGGCCAGCTTCGGGTTCTCGGTGGTCGGCGCCACGGCGCCGGGCGCGGCCGCGGTGGCCCCGCCGCCGGCGGCCTTCGAGGCCGCGCCCTTCTTGGCGGACGCGGCCTTCGCGGCCCCGGCCTTGCTCGCTGACTTGCTACCACCCTTCTTGGCGGGTTTCTTACTCATGTTGTCTCTCCTCGGGTCGGTTGCGCAGACCCTCTGACGTGAGAATGTCTTGTGCGGCGCCGCGCCGGACGGGCGGCGTGTGACTAATTTCGAAGGGGTCGCCGCGGCGGGGCGCGGCGGGAGGGAAGGAGGCGGTGGCTGCACGGCGCCCGGCCCGGACGGCCCGGCGGTCGGGAGTGTCGCCCACACGCGCGCGCACGGGGGCGGGCCGCCATCCTTGAAAACGCTTCCCGACTGTTATGCGTTGGGTGCCTGAATCATTTCAGGGGGCGGGCGCGCCCCGAATCGCGCCGCCGCAGGCGAGGCGCGCGGCGCTTGCGTTCAGCCCGCGGGCGGCGCGTCCTCGAAGCCCGCGCGCAGGCTCGGGTGGCCGTGCATCAGCGCGAAGTAGACGAAGAAGCCTATGCCGAAGGTGACGAACCAGGCGTAGGTGTAGAGCGTGTCTGAGAGCGTCGGGTCGGGCAACTGCCCCGAGAAGTTCTCGGTCGAGGCCGCGCGCACGAAGCCGGGCACGACCGGCGCGACCGCCACGGCGAAGGCGACGAGCGCGCGCCAGTTGAAGCCGCCCGAGTACGAGTAGCGGCCGCCGGGGCGGAACAGCTCGGCGAGGTGGAGCCTCTGCCGCCTGAGCACCCAGTAGTCGCAGATCATGATGCCCCCGATGGCCCCCATCAGCGCCGAGTAGCCGAGCAGCCACGTGAAGATGTATGCGCCGACCGAGCCCATCAGCTTCCAGGGCATCATCAGCACCCCGATGAGCGCCGTAATCAAACCGCCCGTCACGTACGAGATGAGCCGCGGGTTGAGGTTCGAGAAGTCGTTCGAGGGCGAGACGACGTTGGCGGCCATGTTCGTCGTGAGCTGCGCGGCGAAGATGACGGCCGTGGCGAAGAGGATGACGGCGACGCTGTCGAAGCGTCGCATGAGGACGACGGGGTCGGGGATGGCCTCGCCGTAGATGAGCAGCGTCGCGCTCGTCACGGCCACCCCGATGAAGGCGAAGGCCGTCATCGTCAGCGGCAGCCCCAGCGCCTGCCCCACCATCTGCGAACGCTGCGAGCGCGCGTAGCGCGTGAAGTCGGGGATGTTGAGCGAGAGCGTCGCCCAGTAGCCGACCGAGGCCGTGAGCGCGCCGGGGAAGAGCGCCCAGAAGTTGTCGTGCCGCTTCTGGAGCGCGGCCGACGCGTCGAGCACGTGCCCGAGCCCGCCCGCGCGCCACGCCGCCCACGCGAGCAGCGCCGCCCCGCCCGCGAGCAGCAGCGGCGCCGACCACGTCTCAAGGTGCTTGATGCCCTCCACGCCCTTGACGATGATGAGCACCTCGATGCCCCAGAAGAGGAAGAACGCGACCCACGTGTGCAGCGCCACGTTCATCACCGACGCCCCGCCCGCGAGCGAGTTCCAGCCGCCCCACATCGCCGCGAAGAGCGCGTCGAGCGCCGTGCCGCCGATCCACGTCTGGATGCCGAACCAGCCGCACGCGACCACCGCGCGCAGGACGGCCGGCACGTTCGCGCCCTTCGTGCCGAAGCTCGCGCGGCACAGCACCGGAAAGGAGACGCCGTACTTCGTGCCGGCGTGGGCGTTGAGGATCATCGGGACGAGGACGACCGTGTTGCCGAGCAGGATGGTGACCATCGCCTGCCACCAGTTCATGCCCGCCTCGATGAACCCGCCCGCGAGCGTGTAGGTCGTAATGACCACGCTCATCCCGATCCACAGCGCCGCGATGTTCCACGTCGTCCACGTCCGCTCGCGGATGGTCGTCGGCGCGAGGTCGCGGTTCCACAGAGGGCTGCCCGACACGTCCTCGCGCAGCTCGACGAAGTCGCGCCCGCCGCCTTCCGCGTCCGCCCGTAGGGTTTCAGTGGCCATTTGTTCCCCGACTCATTCGGAAGCGCCTCGCGGCACGGCCGCGCGCCGCTACATCGTCACGCACGTCCCGCGCTTGAGGAACCGGCCGGCGCCGGCGCGCCCCTTGAACTCGCCGCCCTCGACGACGACGCGGCCGCGCGAGAGCACCGTCTCGACCGCGCCCCGGAGCCTGCGCCCCTCGTAGGCCGAGTAGTCCACGTTCATGTGGTGCGTGGCGGCCGAGATGGTCTGCTCGCCTTCGGGGTCGAAGACGACGATGTCGGCGTCGGAGCCGACGGCGACGGTGCCCTTGCGCGGGAAGAGGCCGAACATCTTGGCGGCGGCCGTCGAGGTCAGCTCGACGAAGCGGTTCAGGGAGACGCGCCCCTGCGCCACCCCGCCGTCGTAGATGAGCGACATCCGGTGCTCGACGCCCGGCGCGCCGTTCGGGATTTTGGAGAAGTCGTCGCGGCCGAGTTCCTTCTGCTCCTTCATGCAGAAGGGGCAGTGGTCTGTGGAGATGACTTGCAGGTCGTCCGTGCGCAGCCCCTTCCACAGCTCGTCCTGGTTCCAGCGCTCGCGCAGCGGCGGCGTCATGACGTACTTCGCGCCCTCGAAGCCCTCGCCGTAGTCCTCGATTGAGAGGAAGAGGTACTGCGGGCAGGTCTCGGCGAAGGCGGGCAGGCCGCGGTCGCGCGCCTCGCGCACCTGGTTGAGGGCGTCTGCGCAGGAGAGGTGGACGATGTAGACGGGCGCCTCGGCCATCTCGGCCAGCCGGATGGCGCGGTGGACGCCCTCGGCCTCGGCCACGGTCGGGCGGGTGAGCGCGTGGTACTTCGGCGCGGTGCGCCCCTCGGCCAGAGCGCGCTTGATGATCTCGTTGATGACGATGCCGTTCTCGGCGTGCATGCAGACGAGCCCGCCGCGCGAGCCGGCGGCCGACATCGCGCGGAAGATGGTCGCGTCGTCCGAGAGGAAGACGCCGGGGTAGGCCATGAAGAGCTTGAAGCTCGTCACGCCCTCGTCCATCGCGCGGTACAGCTCCGGCACGCGCTCGTCTTCGAGGTCGGTCACGATGAGGTGGAAGCCGTAATCAATCGCCGCCTTCCCCTCCGCCTTCGCGTGCCACGCGTCCAGCCCCTCCCTGAGCGCCTGCCCCTTGTACTGCACGGCGAAGTCGATGATCGTCGTCGTCCCGCCGTGCGCCGCCGCGATGGTGCCCGTGCGGAAGTCGTCGGACGCCTCCGTCCCCCCGAACGGCAGCTCCATGTGCGTGTGCGGGTCGATGCCGCCGGGGATGACGAGCTTGCCCGCGGCGTCAACGACTACATCGGCCCCCACGTCCAACCGCGCGCCGATGGTCGAGACCGTCTCGCCCTCGATAAGTACGTCGGCCTTGTAGTCGTCCACGGCGGTCACGACGCGCCCGTTACGAATCAGCGTTCTCATCGACTTTTCCTTAAAGGGTTGTGAAGGCAGCGTCGAGCGCCTGAATCAGTTCGTCCACCGTGTCCCGCGTCGAGTTGAGCATGAGGCCGGTGCGGATGACGTTGCCGTAGAGGCCGCCCTTGCCGATGAGGACGCCGCGGCGCTTCGTCTCCTCGAAGACGCGGAGGACGGACTGCGGGTCGGGCTCCTTGGTCTCGTGGTCTTTGACGAGTTCGAGCGCCTGCATGAGGCCGAGGCCGCGCACGTCGCCGATGACGGCGTGCCTCTCCTTAAGTTCTTCGAGCCGCCGGCGGAAGTAGGCGCCGACCTCGGCGGCGTTGCGGCGGAGGTCTTCTTCCTCGATGACCTTAATCACGGCGAGCGCGGCCGTCATCGAGACGGGGTTGCCGCCGAAGGTCGAGAAGGTGAGGCCGGGGAACTTGTCGGCGACTTCTTCCGTCGCCACCGTGATGCCGACGGGGACGCCGTTGCCGAGGCCCTTGGCCGAGGTGATGATGTCGGGCTCCACGTCCCAGTGCTCGATGCCGAACCACTTGGTGCCGGTGCGCCCCCAGGCCGTCTGCACCTCGTCGGCGATGAAGAGGCCGCCGTGCCTGCGCGCGATCTCGACGGCGCGCTCGAAGTAGCCGGCGGGCGGGACGATGAAGCCGCCGACGCCGAGGACGGGCTCGGCCATGAAGGCGGCGATCTCGCCCGTGGTCGAGGTCATGATCAACTCTTCGATGTCTTCGGCGCACTCAAGGCCGCAGGACTCGGGCGAGAGCTTGAAGGGGCAGCGGTAGCAGTAGGGCGCGCGCGCGTGGACGATGCCGGCGACCTGCGGCGGGAGCGGCCGCCACGTCGAGTGCCCCGTGGCCGAGAGCGCCGTGGCCGAGCGCCCCGAGTAGCTGTGGCGCAGGACGACTATCTCGTGCCTCCCCGTCGCGGTCTTCGCGGCGTGGATGGCCGTGTCGTCGGCCTCGGTGCCGCTGTTGCTGAAGAAGGACTTCTTCAGCCGGCCGGGCGTTATCTGGTAGAGCTTCTCGGCCAGGTCGGACTGCGGCTTGTTGGCGTAGAGCGTCGAGGTGTGCTGGATGGTCTTCACCTGCTCGACGACGGCCTCGGTCACCTTCGGGTGGCAGTGGCCGACGCTGACGGTGAGCACGCCGCCGAAGCAGTCGAGGTAGCGGTCGCCCCGGTCGTCCCACACGTACGCCCCCTCGCCGCGGACGAGCGCGAGCGGCTCCTGGTAGTACATCGTGACGGCGGGGAAGAGGAACTGCTTGTGCTTCTCGACCGTCTCGGAGCCTGTGGGGCGCGTTTCGGTCGCGTTCAGTTGGGGTTCGGCTGTGCTCATTGAATTGTTTCTCCGTCTCCGTGTGGAAAGATAATTCCCGTCTGATTATGACGCGGGCCTGTGCCGCTTCAGCGCCTTGAGTGCCCTGCGGAATTTCTCGTCCTTCCTGAAACGCTGGAAGGCCGGGTCGCGCTCGGGGTCGGGGAGACGCGGCGGGACGCCCGCGCCCGGCGGGGTCAGGAAAGCCTTCTCCAGATAAGCGATGACGTTGTCGAGGTCGCCCTGCTTCGCGTAGAAGCGCGCGAGCGCCAGTTGAAAGGGCGTGTAGCTCGGGTCGCCCTGCGCTCCGTAGTCCAGAACCATTTTCGCCCGCGCGTCCTCGCCGGCCGCGGCGTAGGAGTCCGCGAGGTTCGAGACCATGACGCGCCAGGATGCCGCGTCGAGCCGCCTCTCCTTCTGCTCAAGCGCGAGCGCCGCGGCGAGCGCCCCGGCCGCCCCGCGGTAGTCTTTGCTCAGGTAGAGGAGGCGGCCCTTGTGGAAGTAGTCGAAGCTGCTCGAAGGCGCGGAGGTGTCGGCGAAGACCGCGGAGTCAAGGAGCGCGCGGAAGAAGCCCTCCTCGCGGTCGCCGAACTCGCGCGAGGATAGCCTCAGCGACACCCAGACGCCGTCTTTGACGAGGAAGGCGTGTGCGGTGCGTACGCCTTCGGCGAACGCGGCAGCCGAGCCGGGGAGCAGACCTCCCAGGTCGGACGTGAGGTCGACCCTGTAGCGCGCGAGGGCGAACTGCTTGTACTCCCAGGTCTTCAGCCCCTCGACCGTCACGCCCTTCGAGAGCCGCTTGAGCGCGTAGGCGCGAAAGTCTTCGCCGCCGCCCGCGGCGCGCGCCGGCCCGAGCGCGATGTCGAGGAGGAGTAACTCCTTCCTGCCTTTCCCGAGCGAGTTCGCGAAGAAGGTGAGCCGGAACTCGCGCCCGTCGTCGCTCAGGTATTCGACCGGCGGCGCGAACACCCCGGCCGGCGGCGCGTCAACCGCCGGCAGCGTCAGGTCGAGCGCCCAGTCCTTGCCCGGCAGGGAGAGGCGGTAGCGGGTCTGCGCGTCGGCCCGCCGCCCCGCGGCCGCGTGCGCGGCGGCGAGCAGCAGGAGGAGGCAGGTTGTTACGAGCGCCTTCGACATCACCCGAGACTCAGTACAGGTTGCCTTCACGCCTGCGCCCGGTGTAATCCACGTAGACGACCTTCAGCTCCGTGTAGAAGTCGAGCGCGGTCGAGCCCTGCTCGAAGGCGCCGACGCCCGTCGACTTGATGCCGCCGAAGGGGACGTGCGCCTCGCCGCCGGTCGTGGGCGAGTTAACGTGCGTCATGCCGGTCTCGATCTCCTCGACGAAGCGGAAGACGGCGCCCGCGTCGTTCGTGAAGATGGAGGAGGAGAGGCCGTACTCGCTGTCGTTGGCGACGACGAGCGCCTCCTCGAAGTCCTTCACGCGCAGGACGGAGAGGACGGGGCCGAAGACCTCCTCGCGCGCGATGCGCATGTCGGGCGTGACGCGGTCGAAGACCGTCGGCTTGACGAAGAAGCCCTTGCGCAGCCCCGCGCCGTCGGCCGGGCCGCCGCCCGTCACGAGTTCCGCGCCGTCCTCGCGCGCCACGTCCATGTAGGAGAGCACGCTCTTGAACTGGTTGGCGTCAACGAGCGGCCCCACCTCCGTCTCGGGCGCGGCCCCGTCTCCGAGCCGCAACCCTTCGGCGCGCTCGCTGACGCGGCGCACGAACTCGTCGGCCACCGACTCGACGACGACGGCGCGGCTCGTCGCCGTGCAGCGCTGCCCCGTCGAGCCGAAGGCGCCCTGCGCCGTTGACTCGACGGCGAGCGCCATGTCCGCGTCTTCGAGCACGACGACCGGGTTCTTGCCGCCCATCTCGCACTGCACGCGCACGCCGCGCCGCGCCGCCTGCTCGTAGAGCGAGACGCCCACCTGGTTCGAGCCCGTGAACGAGATGGCGCGCACGGCGCGGTGGTTGACTATCTCGTCGCCGGCCTCGGAGCCGGAGCCGAGGATGAGGTTGACGACGCCCTCGGGGGCGCCCGCCTCCGCCAGCAGTTCGACGATACGGACGGCCGTCGCGGGCGTGTTCGTCGCGGGCTTGAAGACGACGGTGTTGCCGGCGACGAGCGCGGGCGCGAGCTTCCAGACCGGGATGGCGACGGGGAAGTTCCAGGGCGTGACGACGGCGACGACGCCGTGCGGCTGGCGGAGCGTGTAGGCGAAATTCGCTGGAAGCTCGGACGGGATCGTCTCGCCGTTCATCCGGCGCGACTCGCCGGCGCAGAACTCCGCGACGTTGATGGCACGCTGCAATTCCCCGCGCGCCTCCCCGATGGTCTTGCCCTCCTCGCGCGTCAGCAGCGCGGCCACGTTCTCCTTCTCCGCTTCGAGCAGCCGCGCGAAGCGCGCGACGACGCGGCCGCGCGCCGGGGCCGGCGTGGCGCGCCAGCCGCGGAAGGCTTCGGCCGCGGCCTCGACCGCGCGCCGCGCCTCCTCGCGCGTCGAGAGCCGCACCGTCCCGAGCACGTCGTCCGTGTTCGCGGGGTTGATGTTCTGCGCCGTCTTCTGCGAGGAGGACTCGACCCACTCACCCTTGATGAAGTTCCTGTATGTTTGCATCTCTCGTTTCAAAAGAGTCCCCGCGCCTCGGACGACGGAACCCCCCGGGCGCGCCCCTTAATCTTCCTCTCTGAAATTCAAGGGGCGGGCCGCCCGCGGCCCGTCTGGCCCGAGGGTCGTTCGGCCGGCGGTGCGCGCCTCGATGGGGGCGCGGCGCCGGGGTCGGGTTTGGGAAAACGGGAGCGTATTCGATAAGCTGTGGGCGTCCGGAGTCCGGCGAGCCCCGTGCAATGGCCTGTCTGAGCGCGGGAAAATATAGCATAATGCGCCGGCTCGCGAACAAAAAAGAGCAGCCCACGGGGATGATCCAGAACCTCCGCCAACTCCTCGAAGAGCGCGCCGCCGCCGCGCCCGATAAGGTCTTCCTCTTCTCGGAAGCGGACGGCCGCCGCTTCACCTACCGCGAGTTCGACGCGGCCGTCAACCGCGCGGCCAACCTGCTCGCGTCGCGCGGCGTCCGCGCCGGCGACGTGGTGAGCCTGCTCCTGCCGAACTCGGCCGAGTACGTCGTCGCCTACTTCGCCTGCTTCAAACTCGGCGCGCTCGCCGGGCCCGTCAACTCGCTGCTCAAGCCCGAGGAGATGGCCTACGTCGTCGGCAACTCGGAGGCGCGCCTCCTCCTCTACCACACGCAGTTCGCCGCGCAGGCCGAGGCGCTGCGCGCGGAGACGAACGTCTCGGGCGTCGTCTTCGACGACGAGCGGGAGGCGACCGCCGGCCAGCCGGACGCGCCGGGCGCGTGGGGCGCGGCGCGGCGCGGCGCGGACGACGAGGCCATCATCATCTACACGTCCGGGACGACGGGGCGGCCGAAGGGCTGCCTGCTGACGCACGGGAACCTCGTCGCCAACGCGCGGCAGATAACGGAGTGGCTCGGCTTCACGGAGGACGACCGGCTCCTGACCCTGATGCCGCTCTTCCACATGAACGCCGTCTCGGTGACGACGGCGAGCGCGCTCTACGCGGGCGGCTCGACGGTCGTCA
Source organism: Pyrinomonadaceae bacterium (assembly GCA_036389815.1). Lineage (GTDB taxonomy): Bacteria > Acidobacteriota > Blastocatellia > Pyrinomonadales > Pyrinomonadaceae > QHXN01. Next base: position 10,023 of record DASVWB010000020.1, read on the forward strand.
GCCCACGCTTCTCGGCCTCGCGCTTCTGGCGGATAGTCGGCGAGTACGGCGTGACCTCCTTCGGCTCGGTCGCCACGATGCTCTCGATGCTGCTCGCGGCCTACCCCGACGGCGCGCCCGAGGGCTCGGGCGAGAACAGGCTCCGCTTCGCCATGTGCGGCTCGGCGCCCGTGCCGGCCGCCGTGCTGCGCCGCTTCGAGGAGACTTTCCGCTGCCTCGTCGTCGAGGGCTACGGCCTGTCGGAGTCCACCTGCCGCTCGACCTTCAACCCGCCCGACGAGCGCCGGCGCCCGGGCTCGTGCGGCATGCCCATCGGCAACGAGATGCGCGTCGTGGACGAGGAGGACAGGGAACTCCCCGACGGCGAGGCCGGCGAGATCGTCATGCGCGGCGAGAACGTCTTCAAGGGCTACTTCAAGAACGAGGAGGCGACGGCGCGCGCCTTCCGCGGCGGCTGGTTCCACACGGGCGACGTGGGCTACCGCGACCCCGACGGCTTCTACCACATCGTCGACCGCAAGTCCGACATGATCATCCGCGGCGGCGAGAACATCTACCCGCGCGAGATCGACGAGCTGCTCTACAGGCACCCGGCCGTCGCCGAGGCCGCGGCCTTCGGCGTGCCCGACGAGCTTTACGGCGAGGACGTGGCGGCCTTCGTCGTGCTCAGGGAGGGGCACGCGGCCGCCGGCGAGGAGATCGCCGCCTACTGCCGCGAACACCTCGCAGACTTCAAGTGCCCGAAGACCGTCCGCGTCGTCGCCTCGCTCCCGAAGGGGCCGACCGGGAAAGTCCTGAAGCGCGAGCTGCGAAGGCTCTGGGCGGAAAGCAGTGGGCAGTAGACAGTAGACAGTAGACAGTAGACAGTAGGGCTCCGCCCCGCGGACGTTGTCTCTATTACCAGTGGCTTCCATTGACGGCTGCTTGTCTACTGTCTACTGTCTACTGTCTACTGTCTACTGTCTACTGTCTACTTCTTCAATCATGGCTAAAGTCAAAGACAAGGTCGAGAACGCGCTCAACGAGGCGCGCATGCTCGTGCTGGGCGCGCAGGTGCTCGTCGGGTTCCAGTTCCGCGCCGTCTTCGAGAAGGGCTTCGACTCGCTCCCGCTGCCGTCGCAGTTTTTGAAGCTGCTCGGGCTCGGGCTGATGCTCCTCGCCGTCGCGCTCATCATCTCGCCGTCGGCCTACCACCGGCTCGTCGAGCGCGGCGAGGACACGCACGACGTGCACCGCTACACCTCGAAGCTGATGCAGTTCGCGCTGCTGCCCTTCGCGCTCGGGCTCGGCATAGACTTCTACGTGGTGGCGCAGAAGGTCTTCGGGTGGAAGGCCGGGGCGGCGGCGGGGCTCTTCGGCGCGCTGTTGGCGGCGTCGTTCTGGTACGGGCTGGAGTTCTACGCGCGGCGCGAGCGCGCCGACGAGATCGCAGCGGAGAAGGAGGCGAGCGATATGGAGGAGAGGGAAGGCGGCGGGCAGGACGGGAAGCAGAAGCTGAGCAACAAGATCAAGCACGTGCTGACGGAGTGCCGCGTCGTGCTGCCCGGCTCGCAGGCGCTCCTCGGCTTCCAGTTCAGCTGCGTGCTGACTGAGGGCTTCGACAAGCTGGCCCCGCTCTCGAAGTACATACACCTCGCCGCGCTCGGGCTCAACGCGCTGGCCATCGTGCTGCTGATGACGCCCGCGGCCTACCACCGCATCGTCGAGCGCGGCGAGGAGACCGAGCACTTCCACCGCTTCGCGTCGAAGATACTCGTCGCCGCGCTCGTCCCGCTGGCGCTCGCGCTCGCGGGCGACGTCTACGTCGTCGTCCAGAAGGTGTCCGACTCGCAGCTCGTCTCGGTCGTCTCGGGCCTGGTCGTCCTCGCCGTCTTCTGGGAGCTGTGGTTCGGCCTCACGCTCTACCGCCGCACGCAGCGGCAGTACGCGGACTGACCGGGGGATTCGCAATTTCAGAGTTCGAATTTGAAATTCCTGCTCTGCAACGGAGAAAGACTTTGAGACTCATAGCCTGCTTCGTACTGGCGGCCGTCTTATTCGCCGCCTCCTCCGTCGCGCAGGGCGGCGGGGCTTCCGCGGGGGCGCAGGGCGGCGCGGCCGCGCGCGCCCAGAGGGTCGCGTCGGCGGCCGAGGCGCTGCGCGCGCAGCTCGTCGAGCGGCGGCGCGACTTCCACATGCACCCGGAGCTTTCCAACCGCGAGGAGCGTACGGCGCGCGTCGTCGCCGAGCGGCTGCGCGCGCTGGGGCTCACGGACATCAAGACCGGCGTCGGCCGGCACGGCGTCACGGCGCTGCTCGTCGGCGGCAAGCCCGGCCCGGTCGTCGCCGTCCGCGCCGACATGGACGCGCTGCCGATACAGGAAGTCAACGACGTGCCCTACAAGTCGCAGACGCCGGGCGTCAAGCACGCCTGCGGCCACGACGTGCACACGACGGTCGAGCTGGGCGTCGCCGAGGTGCTGAGCAGGATGAAGGATGAGGTGCGCGGCACCGTCAAGTTCATCTTCCAGCCGGCCGAGGAGGGCGCGCCCGCGGGCGAGGAGGGCGGCGCGAAGCTGATGATTAAGGAGGGCGCGCTGGAGAACCCTCGGCCGCAGGCCATCTTCGGCCTCCACACCGAGCCGAACCTGCAAGTCGGGCAGGTCGGCTACCACGTCGGGCCGGCGATGGCCTCGTCCGACACCTTCTACGTCACCGTGCGCGGCAAGGGCTCGCACGGCGCGCAGCCGCAGTTGGGCGTGGACGCCGTCGTCGTCGCCTCGCAGTGCGTCCTCGCGCTCCAGAACATACGGAGCCGGCGCATAGACCCGCTGGAGCCGCTCGTCATCACCGTCGGCACGATTCAGGGCGGCACGCGCTTCAACGTCGTCGCCGGCGAGGTGAAGATGACGGGCACGATGCGCACCTTCAACGACCAGGTGCGCGAGCGCGCCGCCGCCATGATGCGCGAGACTTTGAACAACGTCGCCGCGGCCTACGGCGCGACGGCCGAGCTTGAGCTGGGCGACGGCAACTCGGTCACCTACAACGAGCCCTCGCTGGTCGAGGCGACGCTGCCGACCATCCGCCGCGTCGTAGGCAGTGAGAACGCCGTCGCCATCAAGCCCTTCATGCCGGCGGAAGACTTCTCCGCCTACCAGAAGGTCGTGCCCGGCTTCTACTACTTCCTCGGCGTCGGCAACCGCGAGAAGGGCATCACCGCCGGCTGGCACACGCCCGACTTCGACGTTGACGAGGAGAGCCTCGTCTGGGGCGTCAAGGTGATGTCGAACGTCCTGCTCGACTACCTCGAAACACACGCGGCCGGCGCGCGGGCGGGCGGGCGATGACGCACGCGGCGCTGCTCGGCGACTCGGTCTTCGACAACGCCGCCTACGTGCGCGGCGGCGCGGACGTCATCACGCACCTGCGCCGACGCCTGCCGCGTGGCTGGGGCGCGACGCTGCTGGCCGTCGACGGGAGCGTGGTCGAGGGCGTGCGCGCGCAGTTGAGGCGGCTGCCGGGCGAGGCCACACACCTCGTCGTCAGCGCGGGCGGCAACGACGCGCTGCAAAGGGCGGGCATACTCGAAGAGCGCGCCCGCTCGGCGGCGGAAGTCCTCGGCCGGCTCGCAGACGTGGCGGAGGAGTTCGAGTCGGGCTACCGCGGCATGCTCCGCGCGGCGCTCGACACGGGGAAGCCCGCGGCCGTCTGCACCGTCTACTACCCGCGCTTCCCCGACCCGCTCGCGCAGCGGCTGGCCGTGACCGCGCTCACGGTCTTCAACGACGCCATCACCCGCGCGGCCTTCTCGGCGGGCGTGCCGCTCCTCGACCTGCGCCTCGTCTGCGACGAGGACGCGGACTACGCCAACCCCATCGAGCCCTCCGAGGCCGGCGGCGCGAAGATCGCCGACGCGATAGTCCGCCTCCTCTCCGAACACGACTTTACGAAACGCCGGACGGAGGTGTTCGTGTGAGGGGAAGTAGGAAGTAGACAGTAGACAGTAGACAGTAGACAGTAGAAGAACCGCCGTTAGTAAATCCTTCGGCTGTCGGCGCCAAGCTCGGCAAGGCGGAGCCCCTACTGTCTACTGTCTACTGTCTACTGCCTACTGCCTACTTCTGCCATGTTCTTCACGGACTCTTACAGGGCGTTGAGGCGGGGCGAGCGCGCGCTGGCGGTGCGCTACTTCGTCATCTCCGTGCTGGTGTTGTTGCTCCTCGGGCTGTCGGTCGGGTTCTTTATGCTGCGTCGTTTCGAGGCTTCCGTCATCTTCCACCCGGAGCGCGCGCCGCTGGGGGGCGTCTGGCGCGCGCCGCGGGGCGGCGAGGAGGTCTGGTTTACGACCGCGGACGGGGTGAGGCTGTACGGCTGGCACATCCGCTCGAACGAACAGCCGGCCGCGGCGACCGTCGTCTACTTCCACGGCAACGGCGGGAACATAAGCTACTGCGACTGGGTCGGCGCGGAGCTGGCCGCGCGCGGCTTCGACGTGCTGCTCTTCGACTACCGCGGCTACGGCCGCAGCCGGGGCGAGACCGCGGGCGAGCGCGGGCTCTACGCCGACGCCGACGCCGCCTACGACTTCGTCACGCGCGTGCGCGGCGTGCCGCCGCGCCGGGTCGTGCTCTACGGCCAGTCTCTGGGGACGGCGGCCGCGGCCGACGTGGCGTCGCGGCGGGAGTGCGGCGCGCTCGTGCTTGAGTCGGGCCTGAGTTCCGCGGCCGACATGGCCGGCGTCGTCTTCCCCTGGCTCCCGCGCTTCGTGCGCGGGCTGACGAAGAACAAGCTCGACACGGTCTCGAAGCTCCCGCGCGTCGGCTGCCCCGTCCTCGTCGTCCACGGCGACCGCGACGAGGTCATCCCCGTCGCGCAGGGGCGCAGGCTCTTCGAGGCCGCGCCCGAGCCGAAGCGCCTGAGGATCGTCGAGGGCGCTGGGCACAACGACCTTTCCATGAAGGGCGGCGGCGGGTATATTGACTCGCTCGCCGAATTCGTCCGCGGCTCGCTCCGGCCCTGAAAATGAGAGGCTGCACGCTCCTCGTAACCATCCTGCTGCTCGCACCCGTCGCCGCGAGGGCGCAGGCCGTCCTGCGCTGGGGCGCAGACCCCTCGGGCGGCGCGCCCTACGTCTTCTCCGACCCGGCGCACCCGGACAAGTACGTCGGCTACGAGCTTGAGATGGTCGAGGCGCTCGCCGCCGCGATGGGGCGGCGGCCCGAGTTCGTCCCGACCGACTGGGAGACCATCGTCACCTCGCTCCAGCGCGGCGAGTTCGACGTGGTCGTCAACGGGCTGGAGCCGACCGAAGACCGCGCCCGCGTCATCCTCTTCAGCAAGCCCTACTACATCTTCCAACTCCAACTGACCGTCCGCCGAAACGAGACGCGCGTCGAGAAGCTCGAAGACTGCCGCTCGCGCGTGGTCGGGACGCTCGGCAACACGGCGGCCTCGCGCCTGCTGGAGAAGGAGGGGATTCCGTTCAAAGGCTACGCAGACCCCGTGGGCGCGTACCGCGACCTCGAACTCGGGCGCGTGGACGCGGTGCTGATGGACGTGCCCATGGAGATGTACTACGCGCGGCGCAACCCGCGCCTCAAGCCAGCGGGCGAGCCCTTCATGCGCGGCGCGTACGTCATCGGCCTGCGCAAGGGCGACGAGGCTTTGAAGGCCGAGGTGGACGCGGGGATTGACAGGATAGTCCGCGACGGGACGTTGGAACGGATACTGCGCAAGTGGAGCCTCTGGAACGACGCGCAGGAGGAGCTCCGGCGGGCGGCGCGCACGGAGGTGGCCGAGGGCGAGAACCGCCCCGAAGAGGTGAAGTACGAGGTGACTTCGACCTCCTTCAACTGGGGCGAGGCGCTTTTGCGGCTGACGCGCGCGGCGCTCGTCACCGTCCTGCTCTCTCTGGGGGCGATGGTCATCGCCGTCACGCTCGGGCTCGCGCTCGCGGTCGGGCAGTCGCGCGGGCCGGCGTGGCTGCGCTTCGTCTCGACGACCTACGTCGAGTTCTTCCGCGGGACGCCCGTGCTCGTGCAGCTCCTCTTCCTGTACTTCGGCATGCCGCGGCTGGGGCTGGCGATGCCGGGCTGGCTGACGGCGCTCGTCGGGCTGGGGCTCAACTACGCGGCCTACGAGTCGCAGGTCTACCGCGCCGCGCTCGAAGCCATACCGAAGGGGCAGTTCGAGGCGGCGTACTCGCTGGGGATGAGCCACGTGCTCGCGTTCCGCCGCATCGTCCTGCCGCAGGCGCTGCGCATCGCGCTGCCGCCGATGACTAACGACTTCGTCTCGCTCTTCAAGGACACGTCGGTCGCCTTCGCCATCTCGGTCTGGGAGCTGGCGACGGCCTACCGCGAGCTTGCGAACGCCTCGGGCGAGTTCATGCTGCTCGGCGCCATCGTCTCGGCCTTCTACCTTTTGATGAGCCTCCCGCTTGCGCACCTCGCGCGCAGGCTTGAGCTGAGGTTGCAGCGGCGGCAGGCCGTCCGCGCGGTCGAGTCGGAGGTGGCGGCGTGATACGGGTCGAGGGCGTGGGGAAGGTGGCCGGCGGGACGCGCATCCTGCGCGGCGTCACGCTCGAAGTCGGGCCGCGCACGGTGCTCGGCATCATCGGCCCGTCGGGGTCGGGGAAGACGACGCTGCTGCGCTGCATGAACGGGCTGGAGCGCATCACAGAGGGCGCGCTCGAAGCGGGCGGCGTGCGGCTCGAAGCTACTCTCGCGGAGAAGGAGTACCTGAAGCGCGTGAAGCAACTGCGCCGCCGCGTCGGGATGGTCTTCCAGCACTTCTACCTCTTCCCGCACCTCTCCGTGCTCGGCAACGTCACGGAGGCGCCCGTGCACGTCCTCCGGCGTCCGCGCGCGGAGGCCGAGCCGCTCGCGCTCGAACTGCTGGAGTCCGTGGGGCTGGGCAAGTCCGCGGCGCGCTACCCGGAGTCGCTTTCGGGCGGCGAGCAGCAGAGGGTCGCCATCGTGCGCGCGCTGGCGATGCGCCCCGACGTGCTCCTCTTCGACGAGCCGACGAGCGCGCTCGACCCGCGCCGCAGCAACGAGCTGGCCGGCACCCTGCGCGGGCTGGTCGAGCGGGGGCAGACGATGGTCATCGTCACCCACTCGATGAAGTTCCTCGAAGCCGTCGCCGACCGCGTGCTCTACATGGAGGCCGGAGAGGCCGTCGAACTCGGCGACACCGCGCAAATCCTGAACGACCCGCGCGACCCCCGCACACGCGACTTCGTCCGGCACGCCGACTGAACCCGGCGGCTCGTGACAGGAGAGATGCACACGATGAGAACCATCCTCGGCGCCGCCCTCGCGCTGCTCCTCTGCGCCGCCGCGCGCGCGCAGACGCCCGCCCCGACCCCCACGGCCGCGCCCACGCCGCAGACGCAGAGGCCCGCGGCCTCCTGGCTCGACCGGCGCGTGCGCGCGGAGGCCGCGGGGTTCAACGGCAACGTCTACCTCTACGCGAAGAACCTCGACACGGGCGCGGAGTACAGCCTCGGCGGCGACGAGCCCGTGCGGACGGCGAGCACCATCAAGGTCGCCGTCATGGTCGAGGCGTTCGCGCGCGTCGCCGAAGGGAAGGCGAGGTGGTCGGACGAGCTTGTGTTGAGTAAGGCGGCGCGTTACGGCGGCTCCGGCGTGCTGAACGAGCTGACCGACGGCCTGCGCCTGCCCCTGCGCGACGCCGTGACGCTGATGATGGAGCTGAGCGACAACACGGCGACCAACATGGTGCTCGACCACCTCACCACCGACGCCGTCAACGAACGCATGGAGTCGCTCGGGCTCAAACAGACGCGCATCATGCGCCGCGTGGGCGGGGGCGGCGAGAGCCGCGAGGGGAAGTCGGAGGCCAACAAGCGCTTCGGCCTCGGGCGCACCACGCCGCGCGAGCTGGCCTCCGTCGTGGAGAGGCTGGAGCGCGGCGAGATAGTCGGCCCCGCCGTCTCGAAGGAGATGCTCGACCTGATGAAGCGCGAGCAGGGAACGGACGGCATCTGGCGCAACCTCTGGCGCGTGCCGAAGGCGACCAAGTCGGGCGCGCTCGACGCCCTGCGCTCGAACGTCGGGATCATCTACCACCCGCGCGGACGCATCGTCCTCGCCGTCACCTGCGACGACATGCCCGAGCCGGACTGGACGCCCGACAACCCGGCCCTCCGCCTCATGTCGCGCCTCTCCGAGATCGTCATCGACGGGCTGGGGAAGTAGGGGACTCTCTGGGGGAAGCTCACCGCTCCGGCGCGCGGGGGCGTACGTGTTCGCGCATCCACACGGCGAGCCGCCCCACAGTCCAGCGGTCGCCCTCGACGGCCAGCACCATCTCGACCACCTCGGCGGCGGCGGCGATGATTTCCCAGCCGTTAAGTTTGAGGAAGCGGTCGGTCAGGTGTGTCGCCGTGCGTTTGTTGCCGCCGACGAACGGGTGGTTTTTAATCAGCCCGTAGCACAGCGTCGCGGCCTGTGCAGGCAGGTCGGCCTGTCCGTAAGCGGCGGCCTGTTGCGGGCGCCCCAGCGCCGATTGGAGCAGCGCGCGGTCGAAGACGCCGTAGCGTACTTCGCCGAGAGAACGCATCAACTCGATGTGTTCGACGACGGCCTCCACATAGGTCAGATGGCGGGGCGGTTCAATCGCCAAGTCGCTTCAGCTCCGCGAAAGCCTCGCCGAATTTATCCGCGCTCTCCCGCACGCCCCTCTTCGTCTCCTCGCTCGCGGCCGGCAGTATCTCCGCGGAGACTTGCCCCTCGCGCAGGTAGAGCACGAGGAGCGAGCCCTCCGCAACGCCGGCCTCGCGCGCCATCTCCTGCGTCATGGCGACGACCCAGCCGTGTTCCCCTCTCCGCGGCGTCAAGACTTCGGACATAAGTAACCTCCGGTGGGTGCCATTCTAAAGCCGTCCGCCGGTAATTGCATCAGAACGACGCTTCGGCGCCGAGGGCTCAGGCGGCCTGCGCGGGCAGTCGGAAGGTGAAGCGCGTCTCGCGCTCGGAGGATTCGACTTCGAGCGCGCCGCCGTGCGCGCGCGCGATCTCGGAGGAGATGTAGAGGCCGAGGCCGAGCCCCTGCCGGCCGGGCCGGTCTGAGGCGCGCGTGAAGGGGCGGAAGAGGCGGCCGAGCGTCTCGGGCGGGATGGGCTCGCCCGCGTTGGCGACCGAGAGCACGAAGCCGCCCTCGTCGCTGCGCGCGCAGACGCGGACGGGGCGCGCGGGGTCGCCGTGCGTGAGCGCGTTGCCGAGCAGGTTCGAGAACATCTGCGCGACGCGCGCCGAGTCGCAGTAGACGGGGCGCGCGAGCGACACGTCGCACTCGACGGGGCGACCGCGCCAGGCCGTGCGCGCCTCCGCGACCACCTGGTTGAGCATGGCTTCGAGCCCCTCGTCGGGCGCGCGTTGGAGCGAGAGCCCGCCGCCGAGGCGCCCGCGCGCGAAGTCGAGGACGTTGTCCACCAGCCCCGCCATCCGCGCCGCGCTCCGCTGGATGAGCGCGACGACCGAGGCCGCCTTCTCGTCGAGCTGCATCAGTTGGAGCAGCTCGACGCCGCCGCGGACGGCGTTCAGCGGGTTGCGCAGGTCGTGGCCGAGGACGGCGATGAACTGCTCGCGCAGTTGCGCCGTCTCCCGCTCGTCGAGCAGCGCCGTCTCGCTCGCGCGCAGGCGCTCCTGCGCGTCGAGCTGGAAGGAGATGAGTTCGGCGAAGAGCTTGAACATGCCGACCGTCTCGGGCTTGTTGACGAGCGCGGGCGCGGGGTCGATGGCGCAGAGCGTGCCGAAGAAGCTGCCGTCGGGGCGGAAGATGGGCACCGAGATGTAGCTCTGGAAGCCGTACATCTTCGGCGTCGGGTGGAGGCAGAAGTTCTCGTCCTCGGCGACGTGGTCGATGACGATGGGCTCGCGGCTGTCGCGCACCTCGTCGCAGAGCGTGGTGGCGACCTGAAGCTCGCCGCCGGGCTGGAGGCCGAAGGCTATCTCGTCGCGCACGGCGCAGGCGATCCAGCGGCTCTCCGTGACGCGCGCCACGGCGGCGAAGCCCATGCCGGTGATGCGGCACACGACCTCAAGGATTTTCGGGACGGCGTCGATTCGTGAGACGGCCTCCAGGTCGTCGGCGAAGTTTTGCTCCACGAGGTTATCTCTACTCTCCGGCAGTGAGACGGTCGCTACTCTCCGACAAGAAGGGCGGCGCGGAATACTTTAGATGGGGGCGGGGGGGGCGTCAACAACGGCGCGCCGAAGCTCCCCCGGCCGCCCCCGCGCGCTTGTCTTTCCGGCGCGGCGGCTTAAACTTGTCGCGTGGCCAACCCCGCGAAGCGACTGCCCGAGAACGCCGCCGGCGACTTCTACGTCGACGGGTCGTGCATCGACTGCGACGCGTGCCGGCAGATCGCGCCCGCGACCTTCCGCGACCACGGCGAACAGTCGAGCGTCTACCGGCAGCCCGGGGGCGAGGAGGAGGTGCGCCGCGCGCTGATGGCGCTCGTCGCGTGCCCGACCGCGTCCATCGGCACGACCCGGCGCTACGACGCGCGCCGCGGCGTCGCGGCCTTCCCCGAGCGACTGGACGGGGAGGTCTACTTCTGCGGCTTCACCGCGGAGTCGAGCTTCGGCGCGTGGAGCTACCTCGTCGTCCGGCCGGAGGCGGAGGGCGGGAACGTCCTCGTGGACTCGCCGCGCTTCACGCGCCCGCTCGTGCGCCGGGTCGAGGAGCTGGGCGGCGTCCGCACCATCTTCCTCACGCACCGCGACGACGTGGCCGACCAGGAGAGGTTCGCGCGCCACTTCGGCGCGACCCGCGTCATGCACGCCGACGACGGCGCGGCGCGCCACGGCGCCGAGCGCGTGCTCACGGGCGGCGACGCCGTGCGGCTCGACGGGCAGCTCGTCGCCGTCCCCACGCCCGGCCACACGCGCGGGCACTGCGTCCTGCTCTACCGCGACAAGTACCTCTTCACCGGCGACCACCTCGCGTGGTCGCCCGCGCGCGACACGCTGACCGCCTTCCGCTCCGCCTGCTGGTACTCCTGGCCCGCGCAGACGCGCTCGATGGAGCGGCTCCTCGACTACGGCTTCGAGTGGGTGCTGCCCGGCCACGGCCGCATACACCACGCCGACGCCGCGACGATGCGCGCCGAGCTTGAGAAGTGTGTGCGCTGGATGAAGTCTGTCGGCTGAACGCCGCGCGCGCCGTACAACCGCCCGCCGGGAAGAATCAACGCCTGCCCCTGCGTCTCAGGGCATCTCCGCGAGCTTCTGGCGGTACGCCTCAAGCTCCGGGCTCTGCGGGGAGAGGCGCGAGAGCTGTTCGACGGCCTCGGCGGCGGCCGCCTTGTCGCCCTTCTGGACGGCGGCCGCGGCCACGTTGCGCCAACTGTTGACGTGGTCGGGGTCGAGCGCGACCGACTTGCGATACTCCGCGAGCGCGCGGTCGTAGTCGCCGCGGTTGAAGAAGGTGTTGCCGAGGTCCGTGCGCACGTCCGGGGACTTCGGGTTGACGGCCAGCGCGCGCTCGTAGAAGGTCTGCGCGGCGGCGAAGTCCTTCGCGTCGTATTTGGCGTTGCCCGTCAGGACGAGCGTGTCGAAGTCGTCGGCCTTGAGCTTGAGCGCGCGCTCTCCGTAGAGGGCGGCCTTGTCGTAGTCGCGCAGGCCGTAGAAGACGCGCGCGGCCTCGGCCTGCGCGTCGAAGTCTCGGGGGCCGCGGTCGGCCTTGTCCATCGCCGCCTGCGCCTCGGCGGAGGTCGAAGCCGCCGCGCCCGCGCCCGCGCCCCCGCCGCCTTCGACCTCGGGGTGGCCGGGCGGGAGTTGGCCGCCCACCTGGTCGGGGCGGAGCGGGGCGGCCCCGCCGCCCGCCGGGGCAGCGCGCGCGGCCTGCGTGCCCCCCGCGACCGGCTTGGTGACCGCGTTGGTGATGAAGAACCCGACGGCGAAGCCGACGACTACGCCGACGAAGCAGAGCAGGAAGTTTTTCGACATAAGGAAGGGGCGCGACGAGTCTCGATTTGAAATTTCAAATTTGAGAGTTGAAATTGAGACCGCCATGATAACACACACCCGCCAAAGTCGGGCGCGGCGGCGGCCGCGCGCGTCGCGACGAAAGGGCGGGCCGCGCGCGACGGCGGCCGGCGCGAAAACGTGCGCGGCGGGCGTATCAAACAGCGCCCGGCCGGCACTGTTCCAGGGGGCGAAATGGGTTGCCGACGCCCACGCATTTAGTTATCATCGTGGCGCATCCGGTAGGCGTCTCCTTTTTGAGTAGTGCCCCGCGGGCCTTACTTGCTTTTGTTTCGGCCGCCCCCATTTCATCAACATGTCAGCCATCGAAGAGACTAAAACGGAAGTGCGCGTGCAGAAGGCCCCGGCCGCCGCGGCCGCGGGCCCCTCGTTCGTGACGCGCGCGCTCAACCTCCTCAGCAGCGTCCGCTTCGGCGTCAGCCTGCTCGTGCTGCTCGCCGCCGCCTGCATGGTCGGCATGGTCATCGTGCAGCAGAACGTGGACGGCTTCGACAAGTACTTCGCCGCGCTCACGCCCGCGCAGAAGTTCCTCTACGGCAAGCTCGGCTTCTTCGACATCTACCACGCCTGGTACTTCAACGCGATCCTGCTCGTCCTCTCGCTCAACATCGTGCTCGCCTCCATCGACCGCTTCCCCTCCGCCTGGACTTACGTCTCGCGGAAGAAGCTCGACGCCTCAGCGCACTGGCTGCGCGGGCAGGAGCAGAGCGCGACCGTCCGGCTCGCGGCGGCGCGGCGCGACGAGGCGGCCGGGCTGACGGCCGAAGCCTTCCGCGCCGCGCACCTGAAGCCGGTCGTGACCGAGAAGAAGGGGAAGACCTACGTCTTCGGCGAGCGCGGCGCGTGGAACCGCCTCGGCGCCTACGCCGTCCACGTCGCGCTGCTGACCATCTTCACGGGCGGCTTCCTGACGGCGATGATGAGCCACGGCGGGCAGATGCCGCTGGAGCCCGGCCACACGTCGAACGAGCTGACCGAGACGGTCTTCAACGTCGACCAGCTCTCGCGCTCCGTCTTCCAGCTCCCCTTCGAGGTGGAGTGCACCGACATCGAGCAGAAGCTCATCCGCAAGGAGGGCTCCATCAGCCAGGACAACACGCTCGACTGGCTGACCCGCATCAAAATCAAAGACCCCGAGCGCGGCGAGACCGAGGCGCTCGTCCACCTCAACGCGCCCTACGACTACCGCGGCTACCGCTTCTTCCAGGCCAGCTACATCGCCGACGGCAAGGCGCGGAGCGTGCGCCTGCGCGTGACGCCGCAGTCGGGCGGCGAGCCGCAGGAGGTCGTCATCCCGCGCGGCGGCTCGGCGGCGCTCGCCGACGGCACGCGCGTCGAGTTCAAAGACTTCGCGGCGAACTTCACCGTCGGCGGCCGCGGCGACGAGGAGCCGGAGCAGGCCGTCTACAACAACCCGGCCGCCACGCTCGCCGTCACGACGCCGGGCGCGCGCCCCGTGAAGGCCGTCGCCTTCACGCCCGAGATGGCCGAGCGCGCGCCCTTCGCCAAGCAGCCCGTCGCGGGCTACACGTGGCGGCTCGTCGACTTCGAGAAGGCGCCGAAGCTGCACATCCTCGCCGTCCAGAAGGACCCGGGCGCGACGGTCGTCTACACGGGCTTCGGGCTGCTGGCGCTGACGCTCGCCTCCGTCTTCTTCTTCTCGCACGACCGCGTGTGGGCGGTCGTCGAGGAGAAGGGCGAGGGGCAGTTCGAGGCGGTGCTGGGCGGCAACACGAACCGGAACCACCTGGGCTTCGGCGACCGTTTCAGGAGGCTGGTGGCCGCGCTCGGCGGCGAGCCGGAAGGGGTGAAAGAGTCATGAGCGAAGTTCTGAAGCAGCCGGCCGCGCTCGGCGCGCCGGAGATAAACCTGAAGTCGGCCGGGCTCGCGTCGTACCTGCCGGCGGCCGTCGCGCTCCTCGGCGCGGTCGCGCTGATGCTCCTGAGGATGCAGGTGGGCCCCGCCGGGCTCGTCAGGTCGGACGGCGGGCTGATGCTGTTCGCGCTCGCCGCCTACCTCATCGCGGCGGTCTTCTACCTGACGAACCTCTACGCGCCCTCGCGCCTCTTCGAGAAGATAGGCATCACGACCGCCACCGTCGGGGTGATGCTGAACCTCGGGAGTTGGCTCGTCCGCTGGATAGCGTACCGCGAGCACGACGTGGCCATCTGGCTCCAGCAGGGCAAGGCCCAGGCGGAGTGGCCGTGGTTCTTCCGCAACATCCCGTTCGCGAACCTCTACGACCTCTCGCTCGCGTTCGCCTTCGGCGCAGGGATAACGACGCTGCTCATCGCGCACCGCAAAAACTTCCGCTTCCTCGGCGCGATAAGCCTGCCGCTCGCGTCGCTCATCCTGATCCTGGCGCGCTTCATCGGCGACGACATCGGCGGCCTCCAGCCCGTGCTCGACTCCTACTGGCGGCCGATTCACGTCGGCATCGCCTCGCTCTCCTACGGCATCGCGCTCGTCTGCTTCGCCACGGCGGTCGTCTACCTTCTGAAGGACGGCGTGAAGACCGAGGCGATGGCCGTCTGGTCGAGCGTCTTCTCGCTCCTCGTCATCGCCACGGTGAGCAAGGGGAGCGTGCTCGCCGTGGGGAGCGTCTTCTGGGGGCTGAGCGGGACGGTCGGCTCCTACGGGACGGCCGTCTTCCTGCCGCCGCGCTTCCCGATGCCGCTCAGGGCGGAGCTGCCTTACGTCGGCTGGCTGCTGCTCGCGTCGGGGCTGCTGCTCGCCGGGGTGGTCGCGCTCTTCCTGCGGTACCTCTACGGCGGCGACGAGCGCGCGCGCCGGCTCGGCCATCACGTCCTGAAGGCCGCGCTCCTGACGCAGGCGCTGGCCGTCTGCGTGCTCGTCTACCAGGTGAAGTCGATTCAGTCGGTGGCCGTCTGCGAGGACGGCGCGGCGCGTGCGGCCGCGACGGCCTGCATCTACCCGTCGCAGTTCCAGCGCGCGGGCTCCTTCCTCGCAGAGCAGCAGGGCGCGCGCCCCGAGCAGGTAGCCGCCATCCCGGCCGACGTGCTCGCGCGCGAGGGCGGCGAGTTTTTGAAGGAGCGGCAGTCGCAGTTCTTCCTGAGCCTCAACGCCAACCCCGTCGAGCTGGCGGCGCTCATCACGGCCTTCGCCGGCACGCTCTTCGTCATCCTCTTCAGCTTCAAGACGGAGCGGCTGCGCGCGGCGCTCCCCGACCGCGAGAAGATCGACAGCCTGATGTACAAGACGGGCGGCGTCACCTTCGCCGGCCTCGCGCTGCTGCTGATGACGGGCGCCGTCTGGGCCAACGAGTCGTGGGGGCGCTACTGGGGCTGGGACTCGAAGGAGACGGGCGCGTTCGTGGCGTGGCTCACCTACGGCGGCTTCCTCCACGTGAGGATTTCGCGCGGCTGGTCGGGCCGGGCCTCGGCCTACTTCGCCATCGTCGCCTTCCTGCTCATCGTCTTCACCTACCTCGGCGTCAGCTACCTGCTGCCCGGGCTGCACTCGTACGCTTGAGAGTCGTGAGTCCGGAGTCCGGAGCCCGGAGTCGAAGCGCCTCTTCTGACTCCGGACTCCGGACTCCGGACTCCGGACTTTTTATGTCCAGAGAGAACATCCTTTTCTCCGTCGTCGGGCTGCTGCTCGGCTACGTCATCGCCTTCCACCTCGTCGTCTACATCAACCAGAGTCAAGCGCAGGCGGGGGCCGGGGCGGGCGGGGGCGCGTCGGCGGCGGGGCTGCCGGCCGACCACCCGTCTCTGAGCGGCGACGAGTCGGAAGACCGCCGGCGTCTGCTCTCGGAGGCCGAGGAGGCGGCGCAGGCGGCGCGCAAGGAGCCGCAGAACTTCGACGCGCAGTTGAAGGCGGCCGAGGGCTTCATCCGCGCGGGCAGCTACGAGGACGCCATTGACTTCATGACGCGCGCCAACAGGCTGCGCCCGGAGGACTACGAGACGGTCGTCCGCCTTGGGAGCGTCTATTCGGCGGCCGAGCGCTTCGAGGACGCGGCGCAGTGGTACACGGCCGCGCTCGCCAAGAAGCCCGACGACTGCGACACGCGCTCGGAGCTGGCGCTCACCTACTACCTGCGCAAGCCGCCGCAGGCCGAGCGCGCCCTCGCGGAGCTGCGCCGCTGCCTGGAGTCGGACCCGAACCACGTCCCGAGCCTGCACAACCTCGCCATGATGCTGATGGAGACGAAGCGGTTCGACGACTCGGCCGCGGCGCTCGACCGGCTGGAGAAGGCCGACCCCGCCTACGACCAACTGCCGCGCCTGCGCCGCGAGCTTGAGAAGGCGCGCGGCGGCGCGGCGCAGAAGAAGACGCCGGCCGACTGAACCGAAAGCCCCTACAACTCTAAGATGGGAAATGCGAGGCGCACACACTTGCCGAAGGCGGCCGCGTTTTTGTTTCTCCTCCTGGCGGGCTCCGGGCTCGCCGCGGCGCAGGCGCCGCCCGCGGCCTCGTGCCAGCCGAGCCCGACGCCGCTCGTCGTCAAACCCGACGCGGCGCGGCCCGCGGCCGGCGTCGAGGCCGGCGGCCTCCGCGTCTTCCTGCTCGGCGCTGACAAGAAGCCGCTCGCGCGCAAGCGCCTCTACCTGCTCCGGCGCAGCCCCTTCGGCGCGGGCGGGCCGGACTGGGGCGCGCTCCCCATGCGCGCAGACTACCTGCGGGGCGCGAGCGCCGAGCTGCGCGGGTGGCTCGCGCGCCGCGACTGCGACTCGCTCTACTGCCCCGAGCTTGAGGCCGAATTCCCCGAGGCCGTCAAGACCGTCCCGGAGTTCCGCCGCGCCTTCGACGACGGCCTGCGCAAGTACCGCAGCGAGCGCCTCGCGTTGAAGTGGCTCGCCGTCAACTTCCCGCTCAAGGAGGCGCGCTCCGAGTACTTCCGCCGCAAGCGCGCGTGGCTCGAAGAGGCGGGCCGGAGGACGGGGAAGGTCGTCTCCTTCATGACGGACGAGAAGGGGAGGGCCATCCTCACGGGCTTCGCGCCGGGCGAGTACTACCTCTCGAACCTCTTCCCGCTCGAAGAGGGCGGGCCCGTCTGGGACTGCAAGGTGACGGCGCTCCCGCCGAACCCGAGGCAGATGTGGGCCGCCACCTACGTCCTCACGCCGGCGCAGCCAAAGCCTCAGGCTTCGCCCTGAGAATTCTGTTGTCAGGCTTTCGCCCTCTGTGCTACAAACCGGGGCAGGCTTTCTCGAAATCTTTCCCATGCTATACGCGCTGAAGAGGCCCCGAGCCTCACCCGCCCGGGCGCTTTTTGCGGCCGCGCACCCCGACCGGCTGACCCGGCCGAACCGTACGGCTGACGGATGAAGCATAAGACGTTGAAGCTGGCGCTCCTGCTGCTCGTGGCGGCCGCGGCCGGCTTCGTCTGCGCGCGCGCGGGCGGCGCGTCGTCGGCCGCGCCGCAGACGCGCCGCCCGCGCGCGCAGCGCCGCGCGCCCGCGCCCGCGCGGGCCGACTACGC
>DASVWB010000021.1:0-9007 GCA_036389815.1 Pyrinomonadaceae bacterium
GACCTCGCGCATCGCGGCGCGCAGGTCGTCGCGCAGCTCGGAGGCGAGCGGGTAGCGCTCCTCGGGCCGCTTGGCGAGCGAGCGGTCGAGTATGTGCTGGATGGAGGGCGGCGGGTCGTCCTTGCGCACCTCCTCGATGGGCTCGGGCGTGTCGTGCAGGACCGCGTAGCGCACCTCGACGGTCGTCTGCCCCTTGAAGGGCCAGATGCCCGCCAGCATCTCGTAGAGCAGCACGCCGGTCGAGAAGATGTCCGCGCGGTGGTCGACCTTCCTGCCCGCGGCCTGCTCGGGCGCGGCGTAGGTGGCCGTCCCGTAGGGGACGCCCAGCTCGGTCAGGTGGACGTCGCCCCCCTGCTTGTTATCGTCGAGCAGCTTGGCGAGGCCGAAGTCCAGGACCTTGGCGAGCCCCGAGGAGGTGACCATCACGTTGCCGGCCTTGATGTCGCGGTGGATGATGCCCTTGGAGTGCGCGGCGGTCAGGGCGTCGGCGACCTGGTAGGCGATGGAGAGCGCGCTCTCCAGGGAGAGGGGCCGGCCGTTGACGAGCTGGCGGACGTTCTTGCCCTCGATGAGCTGCATCGCGATGAAGTGCAGCCCCTCGGCCTCGTGCAGCCCGTAGATGGTGCAGATGTTCGGGTGGTCGAGCGAGGAGGCGAGCTGCGCCTCGCGCTCGAAGCGCTTGAGGTTGACCTCGCGCGCCGTCAGCTCCGGGCTCAGCACCTTGACGACGACCGTGCGGCCGAGGCGCTCGTCGACGGCCTTGTAGACCGTCCCCTGCCCGCCCGCGCCGAGCTTCTCCGTGATGCGGTAATTGAGGAGCGTCCTGCCGACCATTGGGGCTAGAGGATTTTCGATTTTAGATTTTTGATTTGCGATTCGGCCGCATTGAAACACCGAGGCCGCGCGGGGATTGTAGACCCGCGGCGGCCTCAAATCAAAAATCTGAAATCAAAAATCTGAAATTCTTCGCCCGGCTCACGGCCGGGCTAGTCGTGCACCGTTCAACCGCGCGGCGGGTCGCCGAAGCCCGACTGAACGTACCGCCCGTCCTCGACGATGCAGGGGACGGTCGGGTCGCCGCCCGAATACTTGAACATCTCCGCGCGCCGCGCGCGGTCGTTCTGCGCGTCGTACTCCGTCCACTCGACGCCCTTCGCGCGGTAGTGCTCGCGCGCCTGCTGGCAGTACGGGCACCCCGGCTTGATGTACATCACGAGTCCCACTTAGGCTTAACCCCCCTTTTCCTTTTGCCCCAAGTGTAGCGCACGCCCGCCGCCGTTGAGAAGCGGGACGGGCCGCCCGCCGAAAGTGGCGAACGGGCGGGGGCGTCCGTGTTATCATGCGCGGGCGGCCGGGGCGCGCCCCCGCGTCCGCGGCCCGGCACCCGGCCACCCCGCTCTTCCCCAAACACGATTCCAGAGGAGAAGAAGAGAGATGAAAAAGTTCGCAGCCGCGATGCTCGCCCTGCTGCTCACGACCGCCCCCGCGTGGGGCAAGACCATCAACGTCAGGTTCCCGAAGGGGCGGACGACCGTCGTCCTGAAGGGGCGCACGACGGGCGGCCCGAGCGAGAGCGGCGGGATGAACCCCATCACCTACCGCCTCGTCGCCAAGAGGGGGCAGACGATGACGCTGCACCTCACCTCCGCGAAGAAGAACGCGATCTTCGGCGTCTGGGCGCCGGGCATGAACCCCGTGGACGTGGGACAGAACCCGACCGACTGGAGCGGCACCCTGCCGAAGTCAGGCGCCTACGAGATCAGCGTCTGGCCCGAGGACGAGGCGACCAACACGACCTTCACGCTCGAAGTCACCATCCGCGACTGAGCAGTAGACGGTAGACAGTAGGAAGTAGACAGTAGACAGTAGACAGTAGACAGTAGGCTCCGCGTTGCTGTCGCTGATGCCGGCGGTCGGGCGGTTCGTAACAAGAAAGTTTTTCTACTGTCTACTGTCTACTGTCTACTGTCTACTTCCTACTGTCTACTTTAAAAAGGATTGATTATGGCGAGTCGCGCGAGCGGGACTTTCGAGGTGAGGCTGAGCCCGCAGGTGGACGGCGAGGAGGGCGGCGCCTGCGTGGGGCGCATGCTCATAGACAAGCGCTTCGCGGGCGACCTCGAAGGGACGAGCAGGGGGCAGATGCTCGCGGCGCGCGGCGGCGTCGAGGGCTCGGCCGGCTACGTCGCGCTTGAGCACGTGACGGGGACGCTCGCGGGGCGCGCGGGCTCGTTCGTCCTCCAGCACAGCGGGACGATGACGCGCGGCGCGCAGCAGCTCTCCGTCACCGTCGTGCCCGACTCCGGCGCGGGCGGGCTGAAGGGCATCGCCGGCCGCATGGACATCGTCATCGCCGGGGGGCGGCACTCCTACGAGTTCGACTACACGCTCGGCGAAGACTCCTGAAGCCGCCCCGCTTCCCAGAACCTCCCCCGGAGCCACCGGATGGAACAGACAGGAGAGCCCGCCTTCGACCCCGACCTGTTCGCGCCCTACGACCGTCTGGTCGAGATCGAAGTCCTCGGCCTGACGGTGCGCGTGCCCGAGCGCAACCGCCTGCTGCGCTGCTTCCAGTACCTCTCAATCGAGACCATCTCCTACGGCGACTTCTGCTGGAACGGCGACTGCACCAACTGCCAGGTCTGGTACCGCGAGCCGGGGCAGGCCGAGGCGCAGGACAGGACGGCGCTCGCCTGCCGCCTCGACGTGCGCGAAGGGCTCGTCGTCACGCGCCTGAACGCGCACATCCGCATCAAGGGAGTCAACAGTTGAAAGGCTCAACGCCATGAGGTTCGAGTTCTACCACGACGGGCTGGCCGGGGAGGGCGCGCTCTCTGTGGACGGCACGGTGGACGGCGCGCTGCACCTCTCGCACTGGGAGGGGAACGCGACGCCCGAGGAGCTGCGCGCCGACACCTCGACCGAGATCGCCCTGAACTTCGCGGCGTGGCCCGGGCGCGGAGAGTGGGCGCGCGGCGTCGAGGTCGTCACCAACAACCACTTCGACGCCGACGGCGTGCTCTCGGTCTGGGCGGTGCTCAACGGCGAGCGCGCGCTCGGGCTGCGCGACGCGCTGGTCGCGGCGGCCGAGGCGGGCGACTTCTCCGAGTTCCCGAACGAGTCGGCGGTGCGCGTCTCGGTGCTGCTCCAGGGCGGCGACAACCCTTTCGTGCCGGGCGTCAACTCGCCGCTCGTCGAACGCCTCGCGGGCGGCGAGAGGGTGGACGAGAGGCGCGCTTACGAACTCGTGCTGCCCGAGGTCGAGCGCGTGCTGACGCGCACCGACGAGTACGAGCCCATGTGGCGCGAGGGCTGGTCTTGGATAGAGCGCGCGCTGGAGAGCTTCGCCGCGGGGCGCTCGCGCGTCGAGGAGGACGAGGCCGCGCGCCTCTCCGTCGTCACGCTCGCCGACGACCTCTACGGGGCGGGCGGGTTCGACCCTTCGAGGCACGCCGCGCCCTACACGGCCGTCGCGCACCACGCGCGCGGCGAACTCTTCCTCGTCGCCACGCCGCACGGCCGGGGCTGGGCCTACCGCATCGACTACCCTTACTACTCCTGGGCCGAGACGCGGACGCGCCCGCGTGTCGCGCGCCGCAACCTGTCGGCACTCGTCGGCCGCCTGAACGTCCTGGAGCGCGGCCGCGGCGTCTGGAAGGCCGACCGCGGCGAGCTGACCTCGGCCGTCAAGTTCTTCGACGGGGACGGGCGGCCCGCGGCCTCCGGGCTCCGGCCCGACGAGGTGGCCGCGGAGCTGCGCGCCGAGCTGGCCGGTCAGCCGCGGGGCGCGGACGGCGTCCATGCATGACGTGGTCATCATCGGCGCGGGGCCGGCCGGGCTCTCGGCGGCGCTCTGGTGCGACGAGCTGGGTCTGGACACGCTCGTCGTCGAGCGCGAGGCGGAGGTCGGCGGCCAACTGCTGCGCGTCCACAACCCCGTGGAAAATTATCTCGGGGTGCGCGCGCGCGACGGGCGCGAGCTGCGCGACCTCTTCGCCGCGCAGGCCGACGAGAGGGAGTTCGACCTGTGGACGCAGGCCGAGGTCGAGGGCGCGGACTTGAAGGCGAAGCGCGTGCGCCTGACGAACGGCGAGGAGCTGCGTTCGGTCGCGCTCGTCATCGCGACCGGCGTGCGGCGCAGGCGTCTGGGCGTGCCGGGCGAACGGGAGTTCGAGGGGCGCGGCGTGCTCGCGTCGGGCCGGCTAGAAAGGGACGGGGTCGCGGGCGAGGACGTGCTCGTCGTCGGCGGCGGCGACGCCGCGGCCGAGAACGCGCTGCTGCTCGCCGAGGTCTGCCCGACCGTCACGCTCGTCCACCGCGGCAAGCGCCTGTCGGCGCGCCCCGAGTTCGCCGAGCGCATACGCGGCGAGCACCGCATCACGGTCTTCACGGAGACGACGCTCCAGGGCATCTACGGAGGCGACCGCGTGGAGTCGGTCGAGATGCGGCGCGCGGGCGCGCTCAAGCCGATGCGCGTGGCCGTGCGCGGCGTGCTGGTGCGCGTCGGGGTGGAGCCGAACACGGAGCTTTTCCAAGGGCAGCTTCACACGGACGGGCGCGGCTACGTCGTCGTGACGGGCGAGCAGGAGACGAGCGCCGAGATGGTCTTCGCCGTCGGCGACGTGTCGAGCCCGCTGGCGCCGACCGTCAGCGGCGCGGCGGGCGCGGGCGCGACGGCCGCCAAGGTCATCGCCTCGCGCCTCTCCGCCCGGGGGGGTTGAGGGCAAAAGAAAAGCCCCCGCGGCGGGGGCCGGGCCTTCAGGAGGCGCTCTTCTTTCTGCCCCGCCGGGGCTTCGTGTTGCCGGCGGCCGCGGGCTTCGGCGCGACCCGGCGCGGCTCCGGCACCCGCGACGCGGCCTCGGCCGTGACGATGCAGAGTCCGGTGACGCGCTCCCCGCGCAGGCGCGCGACGAGCCCGGCGGCCTCCTCGTAAGTGAGCCCCGCCTGCTCGCGCCCGCGCTCGCTCAAGACGGCCCACAGCCGCCCCTTCAGTTCGCTCATCAAACCGCTTTACCGCCGTCCGTTATTGGGTTAAACCGGGCACAGTGTAGCGGACGCGCGCGAGGCCGAACAAGCGCGCCCGCAGTTGCCGCGCCCGCCCGCGCGGCGTTAATCTCTCCGGCGTACACAAATCCCCAGTCACGGCCCGAACCATCCACACCCGAGAGAAGAAGAGATGAGAAGAACACTCCTGCTCCTGGCCCTCCTGCTCGCGGCCGGCGCGTGCGTGCAGCAACAGACGCAGAACACGTCCCCTTCGCCCGCGCCCGCGCCGGGCGGCGGCGACGCGGCCTTCAAGACGGCGCACGACAAGTACGTCGTCGAGTTCCTGCGCCGCAACCCGACCGTCAACACCTACCTCGGCGGCGCGGGGCTCGACCCCTCTTTGAAGGACGTGGACGGGCGGCTGCGCGACCACTCGGCCGCGGCGCTCGCCGAAGAAGACCGCTGGCTCGCGGACTCGCAGAAGGCGTTCCAGGGCGTAGACCCCGCGGGGCTCTCGCCCGCGCGCCGCATCGACCGCGACGTGGCGCTCGCGCAGATCGGCTTCCTCCTGCGCCAGCACCAGACGCGCAAGTACCAGGAGCGCGCCGTCGACACATACGTCTCCGAGCCCTTCCGCGCCATCGACTGGCAGTTGCAGGGCATGACGCAGACGGGCGAGAAGTCCTACGGCACGCCCGACGAGTGGCGGCTCGTCACGCAGCGCGTCTCCGACATCCCGCGCTTCCTCGGGGTCGCGCAGCAGCAGCTTGAGGCCGGCGCGAAGTCGGGCAACACGGCCGACTGGCGCATGCTCCAGCGCGACGGCGTCAACACGGCCGAGGCCGACGCGAAGTACTTCGCCGAGGAGCTGCCCAAGACGGCGCAGGAGCGCTTGGCCGCGGGCGAGGCCAGCGACCAGATGCTCACGCAGCTCCGGCAGTCGTGCCAGGCGGCCTCCGACGCCTACAGGAAGTTCGCCGAGTTCGTCCGCGCGACCTTCTTCGAGCCGGCCCCCGCCGCGACGAAGGGCAACGAGTTGAAGCCCAGACAGCAGTTCGCGCAGGACCGCTTCGCCTTCGGCGAGGAGGAGTACAACTGGGCCCTGAAGAACAACCTGCGCGTGGACACGACGGCCGCGCGGCTCTACGAGGAGGCGTGGCCGATAGTCGAAGACACACGCAGGCAGATGGTGGAGGTCGCGCGGCAGGTCGGGCAGAAGCGCGGGATGCAGCTCCCGGAGGACGGCGCGCAGGCCGTCCGCGCCGTCTTCGACGAGCTGGGGAAAGAGTACCCGAAGACGGACGCCGAGATGGTCGGCTGGTACAAGGAGGCGGGCGTGCGTCTGGTCGATTACGCGCGCAGGACGGGCGTCTTCGACGTGCCGGCCGACTACAAGCTCGACGTAGTAGAGACGCCGCCGCCCCTGCGCGCCTCCATCGACGGCGCGGCCTACTACCCCGCGCCGCCCTTCAAGCAGAGCGGGGTGGGGCGCTTCTACGTCACCACGTCGGGCAGCAACGACCAGGCGGTCTTGAAGGAGAACAACCGCGCCTCGCTCGCCGACCTCTCGGCGCACGAGGGCTTCCCCGGCCACGACTGGCACTACAAGGTGATGACGCAGTTCCGCTCGGACATCGCGGGCGTGCGCTGGCTGACGCCCGGCGCGGTCGAGGACTCCTCCTCGATGTGGGAGGACTCGATGGCCGCCGAGGGGTGGGCGCTCTACTCGGAGGCGCTGATGGCCGAGCCGCAAGGCGCGACCGCGCCCGAGGGCTTCTACACGCCGGAGGAGCGCCTCTACCAGTTGAAGGGTAAGCTCTACCGCGACCTGCGCGTGCGCATCGACACCGGCCTCCACACCGGCAGGATGACGTTCGACGAGGCCGTCGACCTCTTCTCCGAGGTCGTGGACTTCCAGCCCGGCAAGTGCTCCGACCCGTCGAAGTCCGAGTCGAAGCGCGCGAGCTGCCAGGGCGCGGAGGCGGCCATCTTCCGCTACTCCAAGTGGCCGACGCAGGCCATCACCTACCGCCTCGGCAAGGATCAGATTTTCGCCCTGCGCGCCGAGGCCGCGAAGCTCCTCGGCGACAAATTCTCGCCCAAGGAGTTCCACCTCCTCTTCATGCGCCAGGGCACCATCCCGGCCGGCTACTTCAGGGAGGAGCTGCTGAACGCGATACAGAAGAAGTAGACAGTAGACAGTAGACAGTAGACAGTAGGGAAAACAGAAGCGGCGCGTTCCGGTCATAGGCCGGGCGCGCCGCCTCTCTTTCTACTGTCTACTGTCTACTGTCTACTGTCTACTCCCCCCACTCACTCGTAGCGCAAACACTCGATGGGGTCTAACCTCGAAGCCTTGCGGGCGGGCCAGACGCCGAAGACGAGGCCGACGAAGACTGAGACGAGCAGGCCGGCGACGACCGCCCAGAGCGGGATGGCCGCCGGCAGCATCGGCAGCAGGAAGGCGATGACCTTGCTGATGACCACGGCGAAGACCACCCCGATGACGCCGCCCATCGCGGTGAGCGTCATCGCCTCGTAGAGGAACTGGCGGACGATGTCGCGGCGGCGCGCCCCGATGGCCTTGCGGACGCCGATCTCCTGCGTCCGCTCCGTCACCGAGACGAGCATGATGTTCATCACCCCGATGCCGCCGACGAGCAGGCCGACCGACGAGATGGCGATGGCGATGAGGCCGATCATGCCGGTGATGCTGTCGAACTGCTCGACCATGCGGTCGGCCGTGCCGAGGTCGAAGTTGTTCGGCTGGTCGAACTTCACGCCCCGCCGCCGCCGCAGCACCTCCTCCACCTGGTCGAGCGCCTGGCGGAGCTGCCCCGACTTCGCGCGGATGACGAGCATCACGTACTCGCTGCGCGGGGAGAGTTCGCGCGCCGTGCGGAACGGGATGTAGATGGCGTTGTCCTCGTCGTTCTCGCCGAAGATGGCGTTCTTGCGCTTCTCTAGCACCCCGATGATCTCGAAGGGGCGGCCGCTCAGCTTGACCTCGGTGCCGATCACTTCGCCCTCGCGGCCGGGGAAGAGCGCGTCCACGACGTTGACGCCGACGACCATCACGTTGCGGCGGTTGAGGTCGTCGCCCTCCGTGAAGAAGCGCCCCTCGCGCACCGAGACGTTGGTGGCCTCGGCGTAGGCGGCCGTCACGCCCTCGACGCCGCCGCGGCGGTAGTTCGTCCCCTTGTAAGAGACGGTCGAGTCCCACCACGCGACGAAGAGGTCGGGCGCGACGATGTCCACGGCCGTCGCGGACTTCGAGATGGCCTCGCCGTCCTCGGCCGTCAGGGGCTTGCGCTGCCGCTCGGCCGCGTCGCGGGGCCCCAACTGCGGCCCCGTCGAGAGGTGGAAGGCGTAGATGTTGTTCGTGCCGAACTCCTCGACGACCTGCACGATCGACTGGCGCACGCCCGTCAGCAGCGACGCGATGACGATGACGACCGACACGCCGATGACGATCCCTAAGACCGTCAGGAAGCTGCGGAACTTGTGCGCCCGCAAGGAGTCGAACGCCATGCGGAAGATTTCGACGGGGACGAACTTCGGTACTCGCAGCTTCATCTTCTATTTCCTCGCCAGCGCCACTATCGGGTCGAGGCGCGACGCCTTGAAGGCCGGGTAGATGCCGGCGACCATGCCGATGCCGCCCGAGACGCCGACGGCGAGCACGACGTAGACGAACGTCACCGTCATCGTGACGCCCGTCGTCGCCGAGACCGTCCACGCCAGCAGCACCGCCAGCAGCAGGCCGAGGATGCCGCCGCAGGTCGTCAGGAAAGACGACTCGATCATGAACTGGAGGAGCATCTGCTTGCGCGTCGCGCCGAGCGCCTTGCGCAGCCCGATCTCGAAGGTGCGCTCCGTGACCGAGACGAGCATGATGTTCATCACGACGATGCCGCCGACGACCAGCGAGATGAAGGTGATGGGCACGACGACGGCCGCGATGCCGCCCGTCAGCGAGTCCACCTGCCCGGCGACGCCCTGCGTGTCCACGAGCCCGAAG
>DASVWB010000022.1:0-20503 GCA_036389815.1 Pyrinomonadaceae bacterium
GCCAGACGCGCCGCCATTCTTATCTACTGTCTACTGTCTACTGTCTACTGTCTACTGTCTACCGTCTACTTCCTACTTATCCCCGACACTACATCCCGCCCTCGGAGGCGTTGGAGCCCTGGTGGAAGGCGGCCTTCCACTGGCCGCCGCGGTTGTTCCAGATGGTCGTGTGGTACATCGTGACCGTCTTGCCACGCTCGGGGCCGGTGCCCTTGTAGGTGACGAGCGCGGAGTCGGCGTCGAGCCTTATCTCCTTGAAGTCCGAGAGCGTGTGCTTCGAGGCGTCGAACATCATCACGCCCTTGACCGAGGCCGCCTTGTCGAAGACGCCCTCGGGCTCGACCTCGACCGCCTCGGGCAGCATGAAGCCGGCGAAGGCGTCGGAGTTCTTCGTCTTGATGGCCTCCCACACGGCCTTCTCGGCGTCGGTGGCCGTGGCGGGCGCGGCCGGGCTCGCGGCGGGCGAGGCGGACGGCGACGAAGCCGGCGAGGCCGCGGGGCTCGCGCCGGCGGCGGGCGTCGCGGCCCCCGCCGGCGTCTCCGCGATCTCGGTCTCCTGGTGGTAGGCGGCGAGCCACTTGCCGCCGCGGTTGACCCAGGCGGACGAGGCGCGGATGGGCTTGTCCGGGGCCGGCTTCCCGTCGTAGGTGCCCTTGCTCGTGGTCGTGTAGGTGATGACGGCGAGGTCGGCGTCCACCTTGACGAGGCGCGCGTCGGTGATGGTGTAGTCCGTCAGCTCGTACTTCTTCATGCCTTCGAGCATCCCGGCCTTCGTCTCGACCCCGCCGCCGCTCACGATGACGAAGTCGTCGGTCAGCATCGCGCCGAAGGCGTCCCAGTTCTTCGCCTTGATGGCGTCGTAGACCGCGCGCTCTTTGGCCTCGATGTCGGCCTGCGTGGGCCCCGCGGCCGCGGGCGTCGCCGTCGTGGCGGCGGCGTTGGCGTTCGCGGCGGCGTTGGTGTTCCCCGCCCCCGTGTTCGTGTTGTCAGTGGTGGTGGTGCAGGCCGACGCCGCCAGCAGGGCCAGCGCGGCCAGCGCGAGCAGTCTCTTCATGGCAGAAGCTCCGCCGAAAGGGTGGTAGAACGTCAGGCTTCTTACGCTAAACGCGGGCGGGAGTCAAGGGAAAGTAGACAGTAGACAGTAGACAGTAGGCAGTAGAAAAACCGTCGTTAATAAACCGTTCGGCTGAAAGCGTCAACGCCCGTCAGGCGGAGCCCTACTGTCTACTGTCTACTGCCTACTGTCTACTGTCTACTGTCTACTGTCTACTGTCTACTTCCTCCATCCTCGCGCCCTCGTCCTTACGCCTGCCGAGGCGGAGGCGCCAGGGCATGAGGACGGACTCGAAGATGACCTTGCGCGACATCTTGGACTGGCCCTCGCGGCGGTCTGTGAAGGTGATGGGCACTTCGGCGACGCGCAGCCCGGCGCGGTGCGCGCGGTAGGCGCTCTCGACGAGGAAGGCGTAGCCCTCGGCCGCGATGCGGCCTTCGAGCAGCCGGGCGAGCGCGCGGCGCGTGTAGCAGCGGAAGCCGCTCGTCGTGTCGCGCACGTCGAGGCCCGTGATGCGGCAGACGTAGGCGTTGGCGAAGCGGCTCAAGAGCCGCCGCCGCAGCGGCCAGTTCTCGACGCCGCCGCCCTCGCAGTAGCGCGAGCCGATGACCACGTCCGCCCCGCCGGAGGCCGCGACGAGCGCGGGCACGCGGCGCGGGTCGTGCGAGAAGTCTGCGTCGAGCTGCACGAGCCGCGCGTAGCCGCCTTCGAGCGCGCGGCGGTAGCCGTCCACGAGGCTCCGGCCGTAGCCGCGGCGCGCGCCCTCGCGCCGGAGCACGGAGAAGCGCGGGTGGCCCGCGAACAGCGCCTCGGCCTGCGCGGCCGTGCCGTCGGGCGAGTCGTCGTCGAGCAGGCACACGTCGGCGTCCCCGGCGACTTCGAGCAGCGAGGCCACGAGGCGCGGGACGTTCTCGCGCTCGTTGTAGGTCGGCACGACGATGAGCGTGCGGTCGGTGTTCGTCATCGGCGAAAGGGTTGGCGCGGCGCGGGGCTTCAGTCCTTCACGCGGTAAAGGTAGACGGAGCCGCCGAAGACCCGCTCGGGCGTGAGCCGCCGGTAGCGGTCGAAGTAGTTGACGCGCTGCTCCTCGGTCAGCTCCGTCCCGTCGTCGAAGCCCGACGGCACGGTCGAGCCGTTCAGCAGGCTCGCGCCGACGGCGACGTAGCGCGTCTCCGCGGGCGTCTCGCCCGGCGGGACGAAGACGGTCGTCTGCTCGACGCCGTAGATGTCGAGGAGCTGCCAGTTGAGCATCGCGCCCCCGACGCGCGTCTCGCCGCGGCCGCGCAAGTATAGCGCGAGGGCGCGCACGTCGTCGCCCCACTCGACGTTGGAGTCGGACAGGTACCACCAGTGCGGCCGAGCGCGGGCGAGCTGGTTCATGTAGCTCATGTGGTCCGGGTAGGCGCGCGCCGCCTCGGCCCCCGCCCAGCAGAGGGCGGCGGAGGCGAGCGCGAAGGCCGCCGCGCGCCGGCGCGCGCGCCGCAGGAGGTCGTCGAGCATCGCGCCCGCGAGCAGGAAGAAGAAGGGGTAGGCCGGCAGGTAGTAGCGCACGCCGATGTTGATGGTCGAGAACATCAGCAGGCCGGTGAAGAGCGCGGGCGGGAGGAGGAGTACGAGCACGCGCCCCTCGGCGCCGCGCCTCAGCCGCAGAAGCGCCCAGACGATTCCCGCGAGCGTGAGCAGCAGGACGGGCAGCGGCGTCTTCAAGGCGAAGGCGACGGGGAAGTAGTACCACCACCCGTGCTGGCTGTACATGCCGAGCAGGCCGGCCGGGTGGCCGAGCTTCGCGTGGCCGAGCTGCCACCCGACGCCCGCGACGAAGTCCGCCGGCAAGACGACCTGGAGCAGGTGGTAGCCCGCCTCCACCACCGCGCGCAGCGGCCCGCGCCCGACTTCGAGCGGCACGACCGCGCGCGCGAGCGCGTCGTCGAGCGACTTGGGCGGCGCGTGGCGGAAGAAGTAGCCGGCGTTGACCGCGAAGACGGCCGCGAGCGCGACCGCGGCGGCGTGCGCCGCGACGCGCCCCCTCGTCTGCCCCCTGCGCGGCGCGAGCGCGAAGAGCGCGGCGAAGAGCGCGCAGAGCGCGGGCGCGAGCGCGACCATCGAGAACTTCGTCACCGCCGCGAACCCGGCCGCCAGCCCCGTCCACGCCGCGCCGCGCGCGTACGGCTCCTTCAGGTACTCGTAGAGCGCCCACGAGAAGAGCAGGAGCGCGAGCGCCGAAGGCACGTCCGTCTGCACGACGCGCCCGTGCGCCATCACGGTCGGCTCGAACGCGTAGAGCGCGACGGCGAAGAGCCCCGCGCGCGCCCCCCAGTAGCGCCGCGCGAAGGCGAAGACGAGCGCGCCCAGGCTGAGCGCGAGGGCTATCAGCGGCACGCGCGCCCAGAAGCAGAGGCGGTCGAACCTCCAGGCGTTCGCGTCCCAGAAGTCCTGAAACCTGTCGAGGAAGTAGTCGTAGTCGCGCGGGCCCGAGGCGGCCGGCGGCAGGCGCACGCCCGCGAGCGCGAGCGGCGCGGCGCCGAGGATTTTAGCCACCGGCGGGTGCTCGTTGACGGGTCGGTAGTCGCCCTCGCGGAGGTGATAAAGGCCGGCGGGGATGAGCACCCATTCGTCCACCGTGATGCTCTTCTCGCGGACGACGAGGAGCATCTGCGCGCCCATCAGCGCGAGCAGCAGCGCGCACAGCAGCGGCGCGCGCCGGCTCAAAAAGTCCGGCGCGCGCCGCGCTTCCGCCTCTGTCCTCTCACCGTCCGGTCTCATCTGAAGGGCTCGCGGTTGCGCGAAGGCCGACGGAGGGGCGGCGTGAGGTCGAGACTCCGCATCCTCCGCGTGTTAGTCCTCCGACGGGCGCGGGCCGGCGTCGAGGCCGCGCACGCTCGCCTGCCCGAGCACGCGGACGTGCAGGGCGTCGGCCACGCGCACCTGGCACGAGAGGCGGACGTTCTCGGCCAGTCCCGTCTCGGCCGCCAGCCGGTTGCGCTCCGGCTCCTGCATCTCGCCGGGGTCGCCCGCGAGCACCTCGACGCGGCACGTCGTGCACTTCGCCTTCCCGCCGCAGCGGTGCAGAATGTCTATGCCGGCGTCCTCGATGGCGAGCACGAGCTTGCGCCCCGCCTCGGCCTCGAACTCCTTCGGCTCGGTCGCCGTCTCCGCTTTGATCCTGGGCATCTTCCGTGGGCTCCTGTGGTGTTATAGGGAAGGGGCGGCCGGGCAGTGCCGCGCCGCCGGCGTGTCTTACGAAAGGGGGGACGGCGCGGCCCGCGAGGCCCGCGGGGGCCGCGCCGTCGTGTCTACACTGCGGGGCCCTTAGGCCGTGAACGACGAGCCGCAGCCGCAGCCGCCCGTCGCGTTCGGGTTCTTGAAGGTGAAGCCCGAGCCCATGACGTTCGTCACGTAGTCGATCTCGACGCCGTTCAGGTACTGCGCGCTGAACATGTCCACGAACATGCGGACGCCCTGCGACTCGATGACGTGGTCGTTCGGGCGCGAGTCCTCCTCGATGTTGAGGCTGTACTGGAAGCCCGAGCAGCCGCCCGGCACGACGCGCACGCGGAGGCCCGCCGTCACGGGCAGCCCCTCCTCGCCCGACATGAACTTCCTGATCTCCTCGGCGGCCGGCGCGGTGACGTTGAGCGTCATCGTCGGTATCTGCGTCTCTGTTGCTGCCATCTCTGTCTCCTTATGACTATTTTGATTTTAGAATTTTTGATTTGCGATCCGTCAGGCGCCGCGGCGCCCGATTTTCAATCCGCGACCCGAGAGATCAAATCGCAAATCAAAAATCGCAAATCCCCTCAAGCCTTCTTGCCGAGGACGACCAGCTCGGGCTTCATCGCCTCGATGGAAACCTGACGGGCGACCTCCTCCGCCACGCGGCGGAAGGCGGCCGCCTGCGGCGATTCGGGGTGGCCGACGACGACGGGCACGCCGCGGTCGCCGCCCTCGCGCACCTCAAGCCCGAGCGGCACCTCGCCGAGGAAGGGCACGCCGTACTCCTCCGAGAGGCGGCGGCCGCCGCCCTCGCCGAAGATGTTGTAGCGGTGGCCGGTGTCGGGCGCGACGAAGTAGCTCATGTTCTCGACCACGCCGAGCACGGGCACGTTGACCGCCTCGAACATGCGCAGGGCGCGGCGCACGTCCGCCAGCGCGACCTCCTGCGGCGTCGTCACCAGCACCGCGCCCTGCACGGGCACGAGCTGCGCCAGAGAGAGCTGCACGTCGCCCGTCCCCGGCGGCATGTCAACGATGAGGTAGTCCAGCTCGCCCCACTCCACGTCCTGCAAGAATTGTCTGACGAGCCCGTGCAGTATCGGCCCGCGCACGATCATCGGCTCGTCGCCGGGCTTCAAGACCGCCATCGACATCAGGCGGATGCCGTGCGCTTCGAGCGGCACGAGCTTGTTGACGTTCACGGTCGGACGTGCGTCCGCCGCGCCGAGCATCAGCGGCACGTTCGGCCCGTACACGTCGGCGTCGAGCAGGCCGACGCGCGCGCCGTCGCGCGCGAGGCTCACGGCGAGGTTGACCGAGACGGTGGACTTGCCCACGCCGCCCTTGCCCGAGCTGACCGCGACGATGTTGCGCACGCCCGGCACCGTCAGCTTCTCGCCGAGCCCGCGGCCCTTGGGCACCTCCGCGTCCATCGTCACGCTCACCGAGGTCACGCCCGGCAGGGCCGCTACGACGGCGCGCGACTGCTCCTGCAACTGCTCGCGCACGGGGCAGGCCGGCGTCGTGAGCACGACGCGGAAAGAGACCGCGCCGCCCTCGACCTTCAAGTCCTTGATAAAGCCGAGGCGCACGATGTCCTTGTGCAGGTCGGGGTCTTTCACCTGCGCGAGCGCGCCGTAAACGTCGGCCTCTGTCACCTGGGGCATAAAATGATTCTCTACGCGGTCGCCCCCGGGCCTCAGGCCCAGGGGAAAAAGTACGTCAGCAGTCCCGTCACCAGCGCCGCGCCGCCGCTCGCCGCCAGCCAGCGCGGGACGCTCCAGTCCGACATCCCGTAGAACTTCCGGAACAGCCAGAGCGCCAGCATCCAGGCGACGAACGAGCCGAGCGCGGCCGCCGCCGGCAACGCCATCCACCTTTTCAAGACGCCGCCCAGCGTCGGCCCGAGCAGGCCGCCGACCGCGAACGGCCACCAACTCCACACCGAAACACTCACACCGACCACGCGCTCACTCATACGCCACCTCCCGCATGAACGAGTAATGAATGATTCCGGTCGCCTACTCGGCCGGCCGCAGCACGCGGTACGCGCAGCGCGATGCGCCGCCCGCGATGCGCGACTCGCGGAAGACCTCGGCCCCCAGCAGCTCGCGGTAGACGACAAGCTCCTGGTCGCAGAGCTGCCGGTACTCGCGCGCCAGCTCCGCCTGCGGGCAGTTCCACTCCGTCAGAAGGTACGAGCCGTCGCCGAGGCGCTCGGCCTCCGCCTCGTAGCCCGTCTCTCGCAAAAGCTCCGTCAGCCGCCCCACCCGCGCGTCGAAATTCAGACCCGCGAGCTGCGGCCGCCAGCCCTCGACCATCTCCGAGGCGCAGCCGCAGAAGACCGCGTTCAGCCCGCGCTCGCCCCAGACCTCGCCGATCTGCCTGAGCACCGAGCGCGCGAACAGGTCGTAGCGCTTCGGGAAAAGCTCCTCGGCCTTCGGCGTCAGGCGGAAGACGTGCGCCGGCCGCCCGCGGTCGCCGCGCGCCTGCGCGTGCTCGACGTAGCCCCCGCGCTCCAACGCGTCGAGGTGCTTGCGCACGCACTGCTTCGTCACGCCGAGCGCCTCGGCCAGCTCGTCCGCGCCCGACGCGCCGCGCGCGCGCAACTGCTGCACGACCCCCGCGCGCGAAGCCCCGAGTCCGGTTTTCAGAGTGGCTACCACGATACTTTCATGCTACTTTTGACCCGCGCCTTTTGTCAACCGCGCGGTTGGTAAAGTATCCGGCCCGCGGATTTTAAGGACTTTTACCGGCCTGTTTGGCCAACGCTCCTTTTGCTAAATCCTACCGCCCGCCCGCCCGCAAAGCCATGAACGACGACCCCACAACACGCTTCTCGTCGCGCGTCGCAGACTACGTGAAGTACAGGCCGGGCTACCCGGCGGAAGTCCTCCGCCTGCTCGAAGCGGAGTGCGGGCTGACGGCCGAGTCGGTCGTCGCCGACGTGGGCTCGGGGACGGGGCTGCTCTCCGAGTTGTTCCTGAAGAACGGCAACCGCGTCTACGGCGTCGAGCCGAACGCCGAGATGCGCGAGGCGGGCGAGCGGCTCCTCGCCGCCTACGCGAACTTCGTGAGCGTGGACGGGCGCGCCGAGGCGACGACGCTCGAAGACGGGAGTGTGGATTTCGTCACCGCGGGACAGGCGTTCCACTGGTTCGACCCCGCGGGCGCGCGCCGCGAGTTCGCGAGGATTCTGCGCCCCGGCGGCTGGGTCGTGCTCGCCTGGAACGACCGGCGGACGGCGGGCACGCCCTTCCTCGAAGGCTACGAACGCCTCCTCCTCGAATACGGCACCGACTACCGCGAGGTGAGCGTGAAGTACATGGAGGAGTCGTCGCTCTCGACGCTCTTCGGGGCCGCGCGGATGCGCACGGGGGACTTCGTCAACGAGCAGGTCTTCGACTTCGAGGGCTTGCGCGGCCGACTCACCTCCTCCTCATACGCGCCCGAGCCCGACCACCCCAACTTCGGGCCGATGATGCGCGAACTCGAAGCCCTCTTCCGCCGCCACGAGCGGGAGGGGCGCGTCGTCGTCGCCTACGACACGAAGGTCTTCTACGGGCGACTTGCCTTTTGACTCACGCCTTCTTAGCATAGCCCTCGGTCTTCCCTTTGAAACTGTCCGCCGCGCGCGGGGACGCCCGCGCGCCTTAAAGTCACCGAAGCCCATGCCGAAAAAACCCTCTGCCGGCGAGAAGGGGCGCGCGGCGGCGCGCGCCGCCCTGCTTTCAATCTGCGCGCTGCTCGCGTGCGCGTGCGCGGCCTCCGCGCAGAAGCCCTCGCCCGCGAAGTCGAAGGAGCAGGCCGCGGCGACGAAGTCACGCGCGTCGGCGCGCGTGCCGCAGGAGACGCTGCTGCGCATCATGGCGGCCGAGGACGAGCGGCGCTGGGAGGAAGCCGACCTCGGGAGGCTTTTGACGGACGCGAGCGCGGCCGTGCGCGCGCGCGCGGCGCTCGCCGCCGGACGCATCGGCGACGAGGGCGCGGTCGCCCCGCTCGGCTCGCTCCTCAACGGAGACCGCGACGAGTCCGTGCGCGCGACGGCCGCCTTCGCGCTCGGCGAGGTCGAGGCCGAGGCCGGCGCGGGCGCGCTCCTCGAAGCCCTCCGCCTCTCGAAGTCGCCCGGGGTTCGCGCGCGCGCCGTCGAGGCGCTCGGCAAGATAGCGGCCGCGCTCCCGGAGGCGCGCGCCGACGCGAAGAAGAGGCTGGGCGACGCCATCAACACGGCGCTCGCCGCCGAGCAGAGGCAGCCCCGGCCGAACCGCGCGCTCGTCCTGCTCGGGCTGACGGCCATGCTGCGCGCGCGCCCCGAGGGCGGCGCGCGCACCGTCGCGCTCTTCCTCAACTCGTCGGACGCGCGCGCGCGCGCCGACGCGGCGAACGCCCTGACGCGCATGCGCGCCAAGGAGTCGCTCGAACGCCTGCGCGCGATGCTCGCCGCCGACGCAGACCCGGTGGCGCGCGCCAACGCCGCGCGCGCCCTCGGCGCGGCCGAGGACGCCGCCGCCTTCGACCTGCTCGCGCAGCACGCAGCGACCGACGCCGACGCGCGCGTGCGCGTGAGCGCCGTCCGCTCGCTCGCCCTGTTGAAGACGGCGCGCGCGGGCGAACCGCTCGTGCGCCGCGGCGGCGAGCTGTTCGCCGCCTACAAGGCGGCGCGCGTGGGCGGCGCGGCGAACCCGCCCGAGGTGAACGAGCTTCTGGAGATAGCGACCGCCGTGGGCCGCGTGCTCCAGAACTCGAACGACGAGCGCGCGGTGACGCTGCTGCGCGCGATGCGCGAGGCCGGCGTGGTGGCGCCCGAGGTCGAGACGGCGCTGGCGCGCGTCGCCCCCGCGCAGTACATGCGCGACCGCGGCGTCGCCGACTTCGTCGCGCGCGTCTCGTCGCGCACAGACCCGGGGCTGACGTGGCAGAAGGTGTCGGCCTTCGCGCAGGGCTTAGGCGAGATGGCCGGCGTGACGAGCGCGCAGGTCGGCAACAGCGCCGTCAGCCTCCAGGCCGACGCGCAGATAGCGCTGCGCGCGCTCGTCGGCAGCAAGTACACGCCCCCCCCGGCGCAGCCCGACCTCCTGCGCGCGCTCGCGGCCTTCAAGCCCGCGGACCTCGCCTCGGTCGCGCGCGCGGCGCTCGCGGCCGACGACGTGATCACGCGCGCGACCGCCGCCGACATCCTCTCGGAGCTTCCGCCCGATGCGGAGACTTCGCGCGCGCTCGTCGCGGCGCTGCCGCGCGCGCTCTCGGACGACGTGGACGACGCGGCGCTCTCCGTCCTCGGCGCGCTCGCCAGGCAGCCCGGCGCGGAGGCGGCCGCCGCCGTCCAGAACGCGCTCGACAAGACGACCGACTACCTCGTCCGCCGCCGCGCCGCCGACATCATGCGCGAGCGCGCGGGCGGCGGCGCGGCGCAGACGCGGCGCGTCGAGACCGTCAACACGCGCAACCACCGCGAGGACTACGAGCGCGCCGCCGCGCGCGTCGGCAAGACGGTGCGCGCCGTCGTCTCGACCGACAAGGGCGCGTTCACGCTGGAGCTGCTCCCCGCGGAGGCGCCGCTCACCGTGGACAACTTCGTGCAGCTCGCGCGCAGGAACTACTTCGACAACGTGCCCTTCCACCGCGTCGTGCCGAACTTCGTCGTGCAGGGCGGCGACCCGCGCGGCGACGGCAACGGAGGCCCCGGCTACCAGATTCGCTGCGAGATAAACGAGGTGCCCTACGGGCGCGGCGCGGTCGGCATGGCGCTCTCGGGCAAGGACACCGGCGGCTCGCAGTGGTTCGTCACGCACTCGCCGCAGCCGCACCTCGACGGCGGCTACACGGTCTTCGCGCGCGTCGTCGAGGGGATGGACGTGGTGGATCGCATCGTGCGCGGCGACCGCATCCGCTCCGTCACCGTCACGGAGCGCGCCGGGCGTTGAGAGGGTTTCGAGGCGTTTGATGAAGCGAGGCGGGGTTTTAGATTCGAGCCGGAGGCGCCTGCGCAGTCTCTTCGCGCCGCCGCTGCCGCTGCTGCTCGCCGCCCTGTGCGCGCTGGCGGCCTCCGACGCGCCCGCGCGCCAGTCGAAACAGGCGAAGCCGGCGGCGCCGCCCCGGCGCACGTCCTACCGCGTCCTACTCGACCTCGACTTCGACGCGCGCCGCTACACGGGGAGCGAGCGCGTGCGCTGGGTGAACCGCGACGACGCCTCCGCCAGCGTCGTCTACTTCCACCTCTACCCGAACCTGCGCGCAGACGACGAGCGGCCGGGCGCGCAGGGGTCGCAGGGCGCGCCCGAGGAGCCGCGGCTCGAAATGACCGGCGTGCGCGCCGGCGGCCAGCCGCTACCATACGCGCAGGAGGACGACGGCGCGACGCTGCGCGTGCAGCTTCGCGAGCCCGTCCCGGCCGGCGCCCCGGTCGAGCTGGAACTCTCCTTCAAGGGCGCGGTGCCCGAGATAGACGCCGACGAGACTTCGCTGCCGGCGCACGTCGTCCAGCAGGTCGGCGCGGCCATGCGCGACACGCGCGAGATACGGCGCGCGCGCGACACGAACTTCGTCTCGCGCGGCGTGATGTTCCTGGGCAGCTTCTACCCCGTGCTCGCGGCGCGCGAGGGCGGCGACTGGCTGAAGCGCGTCGAGCCGAGCGTCGGCGACGTCTACTTCACGGACGCGGCCGACTACGAGGTCGAGATAACGACGGCCGGCGACGCGGGCTTCTTCGCCTCGTGCGAGCTTAAGTCCGAGACTTCGGCCGGTCGCGTCCGCCGGCTCGCCTTCGCGGGCGAAGACCTGCGCGGCTTCGCCCTCGTCGCCGGGCGGACGCTGCGCTCGGAGGAGCGCGAGGTCGGGAACTTGCGCGTCCGCTCGGTCTTCACGCCCGAGCACGAGAAGGTCGGCCGCCGCGTGCTCGCCGTCGCGGCCGACGCGGCGCGCACCTTCTCGGCGCGCTTCGGCCCGCTCCCGCTCAAGACCGTCACCGTCACCGAGGCGCCGCTCGTCGCCGGCTTCGGCTCGGCGGAGTTCGCGGGACTGGCGGCCATCGCCAGCGCCTTCTACGTTGACTTCGACTCGCCCGTGATGCGCGCCCTGCCGGAGCTTGTGCGCGAGCAGCGCGCGAGCGTCGAGGACAGCCTGGAGTTCGCGGCGGCGCAGGGCGTGGCGCGGCAGTGGTGGGGCGCGTCCGTCGGGAGCGACCCGGCGCGCCAGCCCGTGCTGCACGAGGCGCTCGCGCAGTTCTCCGCCCTGCTCTATGTGCAGGACACGCGCGGCGCGGAATCGGCGCGGCAGGTGCAGGAGGATCAGTTGCGCGGCGTCTACCAGGTCTACCGCACCTTCGGCGGCGAGGACATGAGCGCCGACCGCGCCGCGCGCGAGTACCGCAACTCGTTCCAGTACGCGGCCGTCGTCGCCAGCAAGGGCGCGCTGATGTTCGTCGAGCTGCGGCAACTGCTCGGCGAGGAGCGCTTCTTCCGCGGGCTGCGCGGCTACT
Organism: Pyrinomonadaceae bacterium; assembly: GCA_036389815.1. GTDB lineage: Bacteria > Acidobacteriota > Blastocatellia > Pyrinomonadales > Pyrinomonadaceae > QHXN01. The sequence continues at coordinate 11,745 of DASVWB010000022.1, forward strand.
ACGAGGCGAACCGCCTGGAGGTGGCCGAGACCGAAGACCTGCGCGCGGCCTTCGCCGCCGTGGCCGAAGTCGCGCAGCGGCGCGCGCTCACGCGCACCTTCAACCGCTGGCTCTCCGAGCGCCACGGCGACGAGGACATCGCCCCGCCCGACCCGCAACTCCTCGAAGCCGTCGGCCTCACCCCCGACCAGCAGCAGTCCGCCCGCGACCGCAACGCCTTCTCCCGCCTCGGCCGCTTCTTCTGGCGCCAGATGACGCGCATCCGTTGACTCGTTGCGCGCGTCAGGGGTGGGGGGGTTGACTTTCAGACCGTTCGGCATATGATTCCGCCGTCAAGCCCATGCCGGTCATATACACCATCGACAGGACGGCGCGCGTCGTCTACCTGAGCACGGTCGGCGACCCGTCCTTCGACGAGTGGCGCGACGTGCTCCTCGGCGTCTTCTCCGACCCCGCCTTCGAGACCGGCTTCAGCTTCATCAGCGACCGCCGGCAGGGGACGCCGCCGGGCCCCGAGTTCGTCGAGCGGCAGGTCGTCTTCCTCCGCGAGCACAAGCAGGACCTCGGCCGCTGCCGCTGGGCGGCCGTCGTCCCCGACCCGGCGACCGACGAGGCGGCCCGGCAGGTGACGAGCCGCGCGGGCATGGCCGAGGTCGAAGTCGGGTTCTTCTACGACCTGGCCGCGGCCCGCCGCTGGGTCTTCGGCCGGGACTGAAAAGGGCCGCCTTCGCCCCGCCCCGTTCCTGTTGACACCGGCCGCGGGCGGGCATATCTTCACCCCGTTCCCCGTTACCTTCTGCCGGCGCGGCCTCCGCGACGCGCCGGCCTCACGTCAACCCTACGCAGCGAGAGGTTATACGCCGCCCCGTCGGCCTCACTTCAAACGGACAGTCCGCAAGGAGGTACACACGTGAAAAGAACGCTGGCCTTTACTTTCGCCCTCTGCTTCGCCGCCGCCGTGCTCGTCGCGCCCGCACGGGGCGGGGACGCGGCCGGGCGGTCGAGAATCTGCCGCCCCACGCAGGAGGAGCTGCAAGCCTGCGAGGAGGCGGGCGGCTTCTTCGATTACGGCCTGTGCAAGTGCAGAATATTTTAACGGCCGCGGGTGAAGTGGAAGAGGCCGCCGGGCGATTGCTCGCCCGGCGGCCTCTTCGCCTGCGGCCCGTTAGCGACGGCCGGGCGCCTTCGGCCCGCGCCCGTCAGGCGGGGAAGTGCCCGTAGTAGTAGAAGTCGTAGCCGTAGTAGAAGTTCAGCATGGGCGGGTCGCCCAGGTCTCTGAAGGGGTCGTACGGGTCGCTCGGCCAGCCGGGCGGGGGCTGGGGCGTCCAGTACTGGGTTGGGTCTACCGTCGGGAAGTCCGGCGGGAGCGGGGCGAAGCAGCCGGGGTCGCCGAACTGGCAGACCGTGCAGATGGTGCCGTGGCCGAGGATGTGATTGTCGGAGAAGGGGTCGGTCTCCGTCCCGTCGTAGCAGCCGGTCACGGTGCCGCCCGGCGTGGCCCCGCTGGAGTTGGGGTCCGGCTGGCAGCGGCCGCTGGGGTCGGGGCTGGAGTTCAGGTGTAGGTACATGGGCGAGCCGGACAGCGTCCGGAGCGCGGGCGGGCAGTTCGTGAATTGGGCGGCGGCCTCGCCCGCGCAGGCCATGACCAGCGCCAGCGTGAAGGCGGCCCCCGCGCCTCTGAATTTCGGCTTCATGGTTTTTCTCCTTGAGGCGAAGTGTGGGCCGCGCATTATATCGCCCGCCTCCACGCCGTCAACATTTTTCTCGCGGCGCGGGTCAGCCGCCGGCGTGCGGGCTCTTCGGCCCGGCGGCCAGCTCGGCGACGGCTTCGAGGAGGCGGGCCGGCTCGACGGGCTTCGAGAGGTGGAGGTTGTAGCCGGCCCTCAGCGCGAGCGCGCGGTCGGAGTCGCCGGCGTAGGCCGTCAGCGCGACGGCCGGGACGCGCCCGCCGCGCTCGGCGCCCGAGGCCCGCACCCTGCGCATGAACTCGTAGCCGTCCGTGCCCGGCATGGCGATGTCGGAGACGATCACGTCGGGCGCGCGGACGGTCATCTCCTCCAGCGCCTCGTGCGCCGAAGCGACGGCCGCCACCTCCGCGCCGCTGCGGCGGAGGAAAGCCGTCAGCATCTCAAGCGAGTCCTCGTCGTCGTCCACCAGAAGGACGCGCAGGCCGACGAGCGGCGGGGGCGGCGCCTCCCCGCCCGCGGCGTCCGCGCGCGCGGCGTGTGTCGTCTCCTGGCCGGACTCCGCGCCGCCTTCTTCCGGCGCCGCAGGGGCTTCGGAGGGGAGCGGCGGGAGGTCTACGGTGAAGGTCGCGCCCTGCCCCTCGCCGGCGCTGTAGACGTGGACGCTGCCGCCGTGCAGCTCGACGAGGTGGCGGACTATCGAGAGCCCGAGGCCGAGCCCGCCGTGCTGGCGCGTCGTAGAGGAGTCGGCCTGGCGGAAGCGGTCGAAGACGTAGGGCAGGAAGTCGGCCGCGATGCCCGAGCCCGTGTCGCTCACCTCGACGCGCACGTGCGTCAGCAGCCGCGAGACGCCGACGCGCACCTCGCCGCCCGGGGGCGTGAACTTCACCGCGTTGGCCAAGAGGTTCCAGACCACCTGCTGGAGCCGGTGCGGGTCGCCCGTGACGGCCGCGCCCGGGTCGAGGCCGGCGCGCAGCCTGATGCCCTTGGCCTCGGCCGCGTGCCTGACCATGTCCATGGCCGACTGCGCCACCTGCGCCAGCTCGACCGGCCCCGTCTCCAGCCTGAGCTTGCCCGTGATGATGCGCGACACGTCGAGGATGTCGTCGACGATCTGCTGCTGCTGCACGGCGTTGCGGCGGATGACCGTGACGGCGTGCCGCGCCGTCCCCTCGTCGAGGCCCGCGTCCTCAAGCATCTGCGACCAGCCGAGTATGGCCGTCAGGGGCGTCCGCAGTTCGTGCGAGACGGTGGCCAGGAACTCGTCCTTCAGGCGGTTGGCCTCCTCGGCCGCGGCGCGCAGGGCCTTCTCGCGCTCCAGCAGTCGCTCGCGCTCCTCCTCGGCGCGCTTGCGGTCGGTCACGTCGAGCGTCACGCCGCGCATCCCGAGGGGGCGCCCGCCCTCGCCCGCGATGACGGTCGAGTGCGACTCGACGTGGAGCACGCGCCCGTCCTTCGCCACCCAGCGGAAGCGGTTGACGCCCGCGCCGCCGCGCGCGAAGTGCTCGGCCGAGTTGCGCGCGGCCGCCTCGCGGTCTTCCGGGTGGACTATCGTCAGCCAGAAGTTCGGGGTCGAGAGCCACTCCTCCACCGTGTAGCCGAGCATCTGCTCGACGTAGCCGCTGACGAAGTCTATGCGCTGCGAAGACTCGTCGGGCTCGCCCCACGCCTCCCAGACCACGCCGGGCACCGTGCCGACGATGTCGCGCAGGCGGCGCCGCTCGCCGCCTATCGCCTCGCCGTGGCGCGCGCGCTCCTCCTCGGCCTCCCTGCGCGCCGTCACGTCCTCGTGCATGAAGACGACCTCGGTCACGCGCCCCGCGTCGTCCTTGACGGGGTAGGCGAAGGTCTTGATCCAGCGCCTGTGCCCGCGGCTCACGGTCTGCGAGGCGTCGTAAGGCGCCTCGGGCATCACGACCGCCTCGCCCGCGAAGGCGCGTTCGAGCAGGGGAATCATGCCCTGCGCGTGCGACTGTTCGTCCTCGAAAGGGTTGTAAGCCGTAACGTCCGCGGCCGAGACGCCCCACATCTCCTCGAAGGCGCGGTTGACTTCGAGCAGCCGCCCCGCGGGGTCGAAGACCATCGTACTGAAGGGCGACTGCCGCACCATCTCGCGCCAGCGCGTGTCGGCCGAGAGGGCGCGCGCCTCAGTCCGCGCGGGGTCGCCGGGGAGCGCCCGCGCGCTTCCGTCCGTGTGGTCGTTGTCACTCACCGTAGGTCGCTTTCAGCGGCGGGGACTTAAGCCCCCGGGCCGCGCAAAGGGGGAAACGTCTCGTCGTAGGCTCGAAGAGCCCGGCGCGCGTGGGGCGCGTGCCGTCGAGAGGAGGGTACAGAAGAGCCCGCCGTTTTGTAAACGACGGCCGCCCGAAGCCGCCGCGAAGGCGGGCCGCGTCTACACCGTCAAGGTCGAGAGCCGCGACGCCGCCTGCAACGCATCCGCGAAGACCGCCGCCGTCACCGCCCGCTAAGCGCTCGGAGCGGGGCGGGCCGCGCGAACGCGCGGCCCGCCCCGGCGGACAGAAAAAGAGGGGGCCGGCCAACCGGCCGGCCCCCTCTTTTTTCTGCTTGCCGCGCGGGCGGCTACGGCTTGACTAAGATGTCCCCGGACGGGCGGAACACCGTGGCGAACTCGAAGGAGCCGGCCGGGTAGGTCTGCGTGTTGGCCGCCGTCTCCGTCCTGGGCATGGCGTAGCCCACGTCGTCCTTGCGCTCGAAGTCGGTCGCCCACCAGCGCAGGCCCACGCCGGGGTCTTCCTTCAGGTCGGCGTCGGAAGGTTTCCACTCCCGCGGCAGGAACTTGTAGGTGCCCCACACGACCTTGTCGAGGACCTTCGTGTTGTCGCCGTTGTCCTGAACCGTGAGCAGCATGCGCAGGCCGACGAGTTCGAGGGCGCTCGAATCCCTCACCGTCGCGCTCACCACCGCCTGATACCCCGTCCGGGTCTGCGTGACGACGATGTCGTCGGCCTCGGCCTTGAGGAAGAAGCCCTTGTAACTGCTGGGGCGCTCGCCGGCGCCGTCCACGTCGTTGTTGAAGGTGACGGGGGCGTCGTCGGTCAGGTAGATGGAGCCGGCGGTCGAGCCGTCGGCCTGCTTCGCCGCGTCGAATTCAACGTGTTTGAGATACTCGTCTCCCAACGTGAAGTCGTAGATTCCGTTGGTAGCCTGGGCGGCCGCGGGCGTTGCGGCCAGAAGAAGCAGGAGAAGTAAGAATACTGGGTTCCTCATCGCGGGGTTGCCTCCCTTGTCAAATACTCTCGGGTCGCGAGGTCTCTAGCGGGCTGTGGGGTTATACAGACGTTCCCGCCGGAAGTCAACCCGCGGCGGGCCGGCGTCTACCGCTTCGCGCTGCGGATGGCGGGGTCTGGGCCGGCGGCCGAGGAAGCCCGCCTTCATTTCCGCGAGTTTCCCAGGCCGCCGCGCCGAGTTTTTTCGTACTACTATGGCGGCGGGCGCATCTAATTTGCGGTTCGCGCGCGCTCTACAGCGGCGCATTCGCGGCAGTTTGAAAGAGGAGGGTTGCCGATGGCCTTGAGCAGGAGCTTGGCGGAGCGCGGGTCGCGCGCCGGTTTGGCGGAGCAGCGGCCGGCGCGCGCGGACGTGGAGCGGAGCCTCGACCAGTTGAGCCACTGGATGGACGGCCTGTTCCGCGTCCCCGGCACGGGCTGGCGCATCGGGCTCGACGCGCTCGTGGGGCTCATCCCGGGCGTCGGCGACTTCGCGACGACGGCCGTCTCGTTCTACATCCTCGCGGCGGGTGTGCGCTACCGCGTGCCGAAGGTGACGCTGCTGCGGATGGCGGCGAACGTCGGCGTCGACTACCTGCTCGGCGCCGTGCCCGTAGTCGGCGACCTGTTCGACGTGGCGTGGAAGTCGAACCAGATGAACGTCGAACTGCTGCGCCGCCGCGCCTCGGTCACGCCCGACGAGGCCCGCAGCGGGCGCGCGAGCGACTGGCTCTTCCTCGGCGTCATCCTGCTCGCGCTCGTCCTCATGCTCATCGGCTCGCTCGTCGTAAGCCTCTGGCTGCTCACGCGGTTCATCGGGCTGTTCGCGTAAAAGAATTTAACCGCGGAGACACGGAGGCACAGCTAATTGGATTTAGCTGTGCCTCCGTGTCTCCGCGGTTAAGAGTTCTCCTCAGCCCGAGGCCGCCTCGCCGGCGCCGAGGACGCGGTCGAGCGCGGGGCCGATCACCTTCAGCCCGAACTCGCCGGCCGCGAAGCCGCGCAGGCGCCCCTCGGCGTCGAAGAGGTAGTAGGCCGGGACGTAGCCCTGCTCGTTCTGGAAGGCGTCGCGCAGTCTGTGCTCGTTGTCCACGGCGCAGGGCTCCGTGATGTTGTAGGCGGCGAGCGCCTCGCGCACCGCCTCCACGTCCGTGTCGGCCTCGTAGCGCGGCATGTGGACGGCGACGACGCGCAGCCCCTCTTCCGCGCGCCCGTCGCGCCACTCGGCCACGCGCGGCAGGTTCTCCTTGCACATCCCGCAGCTCACCGACCAGAAGTGCACGAGCGTCGGGTGCCCCCTGGCCCCCGCGGCCGCGGCCGCGCCCGTCGCGTTGAACCACTCGGTCGCCCCCTCCAGCGGCGGCATCTCCGTCCCGATCCTCATTGGCATGGCTGAACCTCGGCGGTGAGTGACGAGTGATAAGAAAAAGCCCACGCTCTCTCTTACCAATTCTTATCACTCGTCACTTCCTCAGACCTTCAGCGTCTCCTGGCCCGGACGCCAGTCGGCCTGGCAGAGCCCGCCGGTCTGGAGCGCCTGGATGACGCGCAGCGTCTCGTCGGCCGAGCGCCCGACGTTGAGGTCGTGGATGACCGCGTAGCGCAGCGTCCCCTCGGGGTCGACGACGAAGAGGCCGCGCAGCGCCACGCCCTTGTCCTCGATGAGCACGCCGTAGTCGCGCGCGACCGCCTTCGTGATGTCGGAGGCGAGCGGGTAGCGCAGGCCCTCGACGCCGCCCTTGTCGCGCGGGGTCTTGAGCCACGCGCGGTGCGAGTGCACCGAGTCGGTCGAGACGCCGACGACCGCGGCGCCGATGCCCTCGAAGTCGTCGTAGCGGTCGCTGAACGAGGTCAGCTCCGTCGGGCAGACGAAGGTGAAGTCGAGCGGGTAGAAGAGCAGCGCGAGCCACCGCCCGCGGTAGTCGGAGAGCTTCACGTTCTCGTCCAGCTTCTCGATGTTCCTGGTCGACGGCATGTCGAAGTCCGGCGCCGGCTGACCCACTTTTGCTTGTGCCATGTCGCTTAGTCTAATCCTCCGTTGTGATTGTAAAAGGGCCACGGGCGCGGCAGCGGATGGCGCGCGCGCCCTCGTAAAAATCCCGGGCGCGCCGCTAGGTCTTCCCCTGGCAGTCGGGGCACAGGCCCACGAGCGTCAGGTGGATGGACTCGGGCTTGAAGCGCGAGCGGCGCGCGGCGGCGCGGATGAGCTGCGGCGTTTCGGCGAGGTCGAAGTCGACGAGCTTGCCGCAGCGCGAGCAGACGGCGTGGTCGTGGCGCGCGGTCTCGCGGTCGTAGCGGCTCGACCCCTTGCCGAAGTTGATCTCGCGGACGAGCCCCGCGTCCTTGAGGTACTTCAGCGAGTTGTAGACGGTGGCGAAGCTGATCGAGGGCAGGTCGCGCCGCGCCGCCTCGAAAATCTCGTTCGCCGTCAGGTGCTCCGCGGACTCCGCGACCACGCGGAGCACGGCCTGCCGCTGCGGCGTCAGCGCCCGCCGCGCGCCGCCCTGATCTCCCTTACCCGCCATAAATTGTCACCGCCGTTTGAAGTGGAATTAGAATAATTCTAAATTGCGAAGGTGTCAAGCACACCGGAGAGGTTAGAGGTTAGAGGTTAGTTAGAGCCCTTATTGCCGAGGGGGTTTGTTACTGCCGGGCGGAGCCGACTAGCCTCTAGCCTCTAACCTCCAACCTCTGCTCTCAGAGCTTCGGATTCCGCTCGACGAAGTTGATGAGGGCGGGGACGTAGTCGGGGAAGCGGGGGCAGCGGAGGCCGCGGGGCGCGAGCAGGGCGGTGGCGCGCGCCGTGTCGTAGGTCTGGCGGAGGAAGAAGTATGGGACGCCGGCGCGCGGCAGGCCGGTCACCTTCTCGTTCAGCGGCAGGTTGAGCGTCGTGCGGACGACGGGCGCCGGCAGCGTGACGAGCGACTCGCGCCCGGCGAGGTTGCGCGAGATGACGTCGAACAGCTCCTCGGTCGTGAGCGGCTCGGGGTCCGCGAGCTGCACGGTCTCGCCCGCGGAGGCGTCGTCCGAGGCGAGCGCCGCCATCGCCTCGACGACGAAGTCCACGGGCACGACGTTGAGGCGCACGTCGCGGTTGCCGATGTTGGCGAGAGAGAGCGCGCCCGGCCACATGCGCAGGTAGTTGATGAGGTAGTAGACGCCGTCGTACTTCGCCGTCTCGCCCGTCAGCGAGTCGCCGCAGACGACCGAAGGGCGGTGGACGGTGACGGGAAGCTCACTCTTCAGCGCGTCCACCTCAAGCTCGGCGAGGTACTTCGTCTCCTCGTAGAAGTTGCGGAAGCCGGCCTCGTGGCGCAGCTCCGATTCGAGGATGAGGCCCGTCCGGCGCCCCGCGACGTAGCAGGTCGAGACGTAGTGGTAGCGCCTGAGCCGCGGGAGCGAGAGCGCGAAGCGGTTGACGTTGCGCGTGCCCTCGACGTTGACCCTCACCCCCGTCTCGCGCGAGACGGCGAGGTCGTAGACGGCCGCGAGGTGGAAGAGGACGGTCGTCTCGCCCCGCGCCTCTTCCAGCGCCTCGGGCGACAGCCCAAGGTCTTCCCGCGTGATGTCGCCCTCCAGCAGACGGAACCTTTCGGCCGGCGCGCCCGTCTCCTCCGCCACGCGCGCCACGTCCGCGCGCGCGCGCCCCGCGAGCGCCGGCTGCACGAGCAGCAGGAAGCGCGCGCCCTCGCGCGCGAGGCGCTCGACCAGCCGCCCGGCGATGAAGCCGGGGAAGCCCGTCATGAAGATGGTCTCGTCTCGGAGCATAGTCTGAAGGGATTGAGCCGTTGCTTCAACGGTTCATTGAATCAGTTCTTAAATCACTCAATGAACCGTTGAAGCAACG